>NZ_CP045875.1:2211500-2567500 GCF_009649955.1 Heliorestis convoluta
GTATAGTAAGGGATTGAAAAGCCAGCTAGCACCGTAATGGCTAGGACAACAATCACAATGGGAGACACAATACCAGCTTCTACCACAGCCTGTCCGATGATAATAGCACCTACGATACCAATGGTCGGCCCAATCACATTAGGAATTCGTAAAGCTGATTCACGAATAAACTCAAAAGCCAACTCAAGAAACAAAATTTCTAAAAAAGTGGGAAAGGGAACTCTTTCCCGAGCCGAGGCAATGGACAGCATTAGCTCTGTACGAATCATCTCAGGATGAAAGTTGACGACAGCAATATAGATACCTGGTAAAAAAAATAGCGATTATCAAAGCAAATACACGAATCAAGCGGGCGAAAGAACCAATGGGCCAACGAAAATAATAATCTTCTGGACTATGCAATTGTGACCAAAAAGTAACAGGCATCAACAAAGCCTGCGGGCTACCTTGCATCATCACAGCGACAGAGCCTTCTAAGAGATGAGAAATGGTCCGGTCAGGTCTTTCTGTTGTTATAGCTTGCGAGAAAATGGACAGAGGTCTTCCTTGGATATAATTTTCTAGATTTCCTATGCTATAAAGCATGTCTACATCGATCGATTTAAGTCTTCTACGCATTTCTTGAACCAGCTTGGGAGAAGTCAGACCTTCTATATAAAGCACATAGAGACGCTCTTGTGAACGGTGCGGTTGTTCAACTGGCTCAGCGATAAACTCAGGAATAGACAGCCGCATGCGTAGTAAGTAAAGGTTTGTTCTAATTTCTTCTACAAAAGCATCATTAGAACCTCGAATGACCGTTTCTGTTTTTGGCGATTCTACAGCACGGCTTTCTCGCGTTCCAGCTTTTACAGCTAGGCCAATTGCAAAGCCTTCTACGTGTATGAATAACCTACCCGCGCTGATATGAGCGGCTGCATCTTCAAGCGTATAGACTTCTGTAACAACATGGCTGTACGTTAAAAGGTCTTTCAGATCCTCCCAAGCGATTTGGTTGCAATCTTCTGTTAAGGTAACAAGCGGTTCAACGATAGCATCTTGAACTTGCTGAGAATCAACAAGGCTTTGATAATAGAAGATGGAGACTTGACCACAGGGTGTTTTGAGCTGCCGAGTAACAAAATCTGGATTTATGGTTGCATAAAAAAGAGGTGCTAGAGCACTTTGTATGGAAGCGCTCTCTGTCGGCAGCTCTGTTTTTTCTTTATTCGTGGGGTGGTACTCCCTTGTAAGGGTTACTTTTCTCTGATAGGGCTTGCGAGAAGAACTGAGCGAGAAAGTTTTGTCTTGTGTAAAAGAGTTAACTACAAAAAGATTTTTTAGTTTTTGTAGATTTTTCTTCCAATTAAACAAGCTCACTCCATATAACCTCCGCTCTTCTACATGGCAACTAACATGTAGTCTTTGCTATTTTTTCTTTCTCATAGCAAATAAATAAAAGCAATATTTTCCATAAAGAGGGTTGTTCTGCTTTTTCTTAAATCGTAATGGTTACTTTTTCGCAAGAGAAAAGAGGAATTTGAACGAGAGGAAGCGAATTTAATATAATAAAAATAACAAAAGACAAAACAAAGGGTAGACAAATGGCTAGGGCTTTTTCAATGTCTTGAGAAGAAAGGAGGGAGAGGGCTTTCTGCAGAGCTAAAAGTGCAGGAGCCAGCGAGCCATGAAAATTATGATCATTGATGCAGATCCAAAGGGGAGTCTTTCGTTAAAATCCATACTTTCGCAAGCGGGCTACGATGCGGCTATAGCAAATAACCTTGATGAATTGCTTGAAAGACCCTCCTGTGAACAAGGGACAGCAGATTTTTGTGAAAAAAGAGCAGATTTACTACTACTTGATCTTCCTGGTCTTGATCTTGAGACGCGGCACAAAGCTCTTTCGTACTATAATAAGGCGAAAAACCATGAGAAGATTAGAAGCGTTCCTGCAATTATGATGATAGAAATCAATGATATGGATGATATTGATGAATTATTTCATCACCAATCCGTTGACTATATTACCAAGCCGGTGCGCAAAGCCGATCTGCTTGGACGAATTCGTTCTGTCTTATCTATGAAGAAAGAGATGGATCATCGGCAAGCCCGTGAGAAAAAGCTCTTAGAAGTAACACGACAACTAGAAGAAGCCGTTCAAAACTTAGAACAGATTTCGTCTTATGATGCCCTTACGGGTGTAGCCAACCGAAGATACTTTGATAAATATTTGAATTTAACCTGGGAACGCTGTGGGGAAGAAGGATTGCCTCTTTCTTTGCTTATGTTGGATCTCGATAATTTTAAAGACTTTAATGACACCTACGGACATCAAAGTGGCGATCGTTGCTTACAAGCTGTCGCATTGACCTTGCAAAAATATTTTGTCTTGCCAGGAAGCCTTGTCTGTCGTTATGGTGGGGAAGAGTTTGCCGTTATCATGCCCGATCTAGAAGGCAATAAAGCACTTTCTTACGCTGAAGAAGGAAGAAAGAAGATTGAAGAACTGTCTATTCCTCATCGTAAGTCTTCAGTTAGCGCCTATGTAACTGTGAGTATTGGTGTTGCGACAACAATACCGGGCAATGGTGAGATTGATAGCTACTTGAAGCTTGTTGATGCCTCCGATAAAGCACTCTATATGGCCAAAGGACAGGGACGCAACCAGGTCATGACTTATGAAGAGATGAAGTGTTATCAGAAGGTTTCACAGAAATAACTGATATAGAGCATTACAAGGACTGATAGAATTCTGACAGCATAGGGCGTCAGAATTTTTCTTTTCTCTATGAATGATCAGTAAAAGAAAGGAAAAAATAAGGCGGTAGCAAGAAAGGATGGATTACAAATGGATGGTTTGTTTAACTTATTGTCAGTTGGCTTTTGGGTTGTTCTTATCGCATTCTTCCTCTTCTCCATGGCTCGTATTGTGGGGCAATATGAGCGATCAGTCTTATTGCGATTCGGTAAATTTATTAAAGTACTTGATCCAGGTTTGAATTTTGTTCTTCCTTTTGGCATTGATCAGACCATTCCAGTCGATCTACGTACAGCAACCATTGATGTACCGAGGCAAGATTTGATCACCAAAGACAACGTACCTGTTTCTATCGACGCCGTTGTCTACTTTAATGTGTCTGATCCCAAGGCAGCTATTTTAAATGTGCAAAATTTTCGACATGCTACCACATTGCTGGCCCAGACCTTGTTACGTTCGGTCCTTGGTGCTCATGAATTAGACGATATGCTATCCCAGCGTGATAAGCTCAATCAGTTATTACAAGAACAGCTTGATAGGCAAACAGACGGCTGGGGTATCAAAGTAACAGGTGTAGAAATCAAAAACGTAGACCTACCAGAAGGCATGCGTCGTGCCATGGCCAAGCAGGCTGAGGCAGAGCGGGAGCGACGGGCCAAAATTATCGCTGCAGAAGGGGAATTTCAAGCATCCCAGAAACTGCTTGATGCCGCTACTGTCATCAGCAAAGATCCTGCAGGTTTAATGCTACGGACTTTGCAAACTCTCTCTGAAGTAGCCGGTGATAAAAATAGCACTCTCATTTTCCCAGTACCCGTAGAATTGCTCCGGTTGTATGGTGGAGATAAGAAGAACGAGAAATAGCACAAGGGGCGGTTATGCCCTTTAGCGCACAATCACAAAATAAGACAAATTGTGTATACAAAAAGCTATTTTTGTGCTATAATCTCAATGTTAAAAACGAATAGTGCCCTTTTGAACGCTGAGTTTCTCATACTTGGATGAGAAAGCGGGGGAACCAATTTTTTGGGGTGAGTCCGGTATGAACCGGTAGGGTGATCCATTCATCCGAATCCGTCAGCTAACTTCGTAAGCGTGGATGGTGTAAAGGGGTCTGCAAGTTTGTATGTAAATACATGCTTTTTATTTCTATCGCCTTTTAAGCCCTCGACATCATCCTTGTCGAGGGCTTTTCTTTTGGAATATGGAAGGAGTGAGGGACATGGGTTTTGAGCATCCGATTCCACAGTGGATTCCGAAAGAAAGCGCTCTACCCTATAAAGTAGAAAAAGCGGTGACTTCTTTCTGGGAAGCCAATCCGATACTTCTAGAGCTACTTTCAAGCAGTAGAACTTTAGAAGAAGCACGCGAGAGAGTGTATAACTATCTTCACGACTTTGAAAGAAAAAGCTTGCATGGCAAGGTTTACCTGAATCCTATGGAGCGGCAAGTAGGCCGTAAAGCTTTGCACGTATTAAAAAATATATTTGCGAAAAGAAACGAAGAAGTTACTCAAAAGAGTGCACTCAAAACTTTATATAAATTAGCCCATAACTCGAACCGCCCTGTTTCTATGGCTTTTATTGAAGAGATGAGCCACCTTTTCACGGCCATGAAGGGACAGACCAAGCTATATGGTGCTGTGCAGCAAGGTGAAGTTGCAGCGCAAGATGAGAGGCTTACTTCTATGGCTCGACAGGCCTTGCAGCAAAGCCGACGTTATCCCGATGGTTTTGACGCCGATGTTCAAGAGGAACGAGAAAAAAATCGTCAGCGAATTATGGCCTTCTTTGGTGCTATAGAAGAGAACTGGCAAGATTGGCGTTGGCAATGTAGAAACGTAATTCGTGACGCAGAAACATTGTCACAACTGGTAAAGCTCACGGAGGATGAGAAAGAAGCCATTGTTCAAGCTAACAAACATGGAATACCTTTTGGAATCACACCTTATTATGTATCATTAATGGACTTTGCAGACCATCGCCATCGTGATCACGCCATACGAGCGCAAGTACTCCCACCTCTTGACTATGTAAAAGAAGTTGTAGAAGGCCAAAAAGATCCTACGAAAACTTTTGACTTTATGGGAGAGAAAGATACTTCTCCAGAAAACTTAATTACACGGCGCTATCCTATGATCGCGATTTTAAAGCCGTACAACACTTGCGCCCAAATATGTGTCTACTGCCAACGTAACTGGGAGATTGATGATGTACTTTCTGAGAAGGCACAAGCGCCACGTCATAAGCTAGAAAAAGCCATGGCTTGGTTCCGCAAGCACCCTGAAGTAGAAGAAATCTTAATCACCGGCGGCGACCCTGCTGTGATGACCGATCAAGTTTTTGCCTCTGTACTGGATGAAGTGAGCAAGCTTGATCATGTACGCAGAATTCGCATTGGAAGCCGCATGCCTGTTGTTCTCCCCATGCGCTTTACAGAAGAATTTGCTGACCTGCTTGCCCAATATCGTATTCCTGGAAAGCGCGAAGTGGCAGTTATGACACACTTTGAACATTCTTATGAAGTAACACCAGAAGCTATGCAAGCCATTCAGCGGTTACGTCAACGAGGCATTGCCGTCTACAATCAAGGTGTCTATACCATGGAAAATGCCCGTCGCTTTGAAATGGTCGCCTTACGCAAGCGACTGCGTCTTATGGGCGTAGACCCTTACTACACCTTTAACGCCAAAGGCAAAGAAGAGACCAAAGACTACCGCATTCCCATTGCTCGACTTTTACAAGAGCAAGCAGAAGAAGCTCGACTAAACCCCGGTCTCGATCGAACTGATGAAGCCGTTTTCAACATTCCTCGCCTAGGCAAGAATTATCTTCGAGCAGGGCAAGATCACGAAGTGATCATGATCGACGAAAAAGGCGGCCGCATCTATGAATTTTTCCCTTGGGATCATAGCAACCTAGAAAGCGAACCTTTCTTGCATCAAGATGTGCCGATTTCTGGTTTCTTACAAGAGATGGAACGAAGAGGGGAAAAAGCAGAAGACTATCGTTCTATCTGGTACTACTATTAAGATTGGGTGTAAAAAATAACCTGGTTTTTTATAACTAGAAGTCTTTTCTATACGAAAAGAGAGGCGCAGACCTTTATGATAGGTTCTGCGCCTCTCTTTTTTAGGAAAGCTGAACTAGCTTAAGAAAGAGAAGCCTTATGCTGGGCCTAGGCATCTCACTTTCCTCCGCTCTGGACTGGTCCCACGCTGTTACCGACAGCAAAGCTGTCGACAGCTGAGGTCCCAAGTCCCGCTACGGAAAGTGAGATGCCCAGGCCAGGGACATATTGCTTGATTGCTCCTTAGGAGAGACAGCACAGGAGAACCGTCCCTCTGAGTTAGGTGTGGCAAACGAAACGTCCCCTTGGCATTGCCTATACCTTAGACCCCGGTACTGACTCCAAATCAGGATCAACTTCTTCCTCTTCCACTTCAGAAACTTCAACCATAGGCTGCACAATCGATAACAGAACTTTTCGCTTTAGCCGATCTTCCATTAACGTCGTGAGCAAAGAGGGCAAAGAACCATCTATCGTGGCCTCCGCTTCTAAGTGCAATGTTACCTTATAAGTAGAAGTTTCTCGATCGTAAGAAAAGGAAAAAGTCCTCCATAAAAAATCAGGTGAAACACGATTCTTTTCAACAAGAATATCTTCAATCAATTTCTCTGGATTATTAAGAACAATGCCGGCTTGTTCCGGTGATAAAGTCGTACCCATTGCTGGAACGACAGCACCTTCTTCTGGTGCAAGAGGAGGCGAATCAATCAGGCCGTGACGGTTTACTTCTGCGACTCGAACCATTTGCAACTGCAAAGAAACAGGTGCTTTGAGGCGATACTCTAAGAGATTTTCAATCTCTCGCAACTGATTCGGTGTAAAATGCTCTGGAGAACGTACTACAGCATAAATCTCTAGCCCTTTAGAATCCCGTTGATATTGATACGTTACCAGTTCTGTACGAGGAATAATCTGCAAGTTATCACTTAAGGATTGTAAGATCAATTTATCAGTCTGATTTCTATCAACAGCGCGAGCCATAATGGTGATCAGTGGAATCGAGATCAGAACGAGCATGGCAATCGAAATCATAAAGCGTTGACGAACCGAGAGGACTTCGTCTTTTTCACCGGTAAACTTCGAAGTAAACCCAGCCAACAAAAAGACAATAGAGCTAGCCAAACTAATGGCAATTAAGTTGGCTAAAAATAGAAGAAAACCACCCATAACAACGGCGTATTCGTAGGTTGCCAAACCAATCCCTACTACGCAAAGAGGTGGCATTAAGGCTGTGGCAATCGCAACGCCTGGCAGTGCAGCCGACTTGGGATGGTAGGTAATTGTATAAGCGCCAGCTGCACCAGAGGCTAACGCTATTAATAAATCGAAAAGTGTAGGTTCTATCCGTGCTAATATCTCTGGCGTCAGTTCTCGAGTGGGTGAAAGCAAGGTAATGAAAGTAGAAAGGACGATGGCCAAAGCAAGGCCTGTAAACTCAGCAAAAGAGGCTCGACGAAGTAGTTGTGTATCACCCAGTGTAATGGCCAGTGAACCCGATATAATGGGATTCATTAACGGTGCAATCAACATGGCCCCGATAATAACAGCAGCGCTATTGGTCAACAAACCCAATGTTGCTACCGTACCAGACAAAGCCACCATGAGATAAAAGTAAGCGTTGGCTTGTCCTGATTCACTAAGCTCATGATAAATCTCTCGTTTTTGCTCCTCTGATATTTTCGAAGCAACTCTTTGCATGAAACACCTCGCAAATTACAAAAAGTCTTTTGCATAAAGTATAGCAAAAGACTTTTCACCATGCTACGACAAAATTTCCATTCTGAGGTATCTTTTTATCGTGACTACTTCCGCGTTGCTCGAAAGGTTCCACCCCGAATGGGTTTTGTGTCCATCACAGTCACGAAAGCTTTCGGGTCCCACTCATTGACCTTTTTCTCCAGCTCACGAAACCTTTTTCTTTCAAAAACAACGTTCAGAAGCTGATGGCAACCTTCACGGCCTTGGCAGGGAAACAGGCTTACACCGAAACCTTCTTCACGCAATCGATCGGAGAAATTCCAGGCGTCCCGGAAGGTGATAACTTGCATGGTTAAGTAACCAATGGCGAGTTTTTCTTCGAGCCAGGTACCGACTACGTTGCCGGCTGCAAAGCCGAGGGCGTATATAATCAGGCTTAAAGGGTCATCAAGCGTATCAAAGACAAGCTTAAGAGCAATGATGTAGATTAAAACTTCAAAGAATCCAAAGGTGGCAGCCCATAGTTTTTTCCCTCGCATGACCATAAGCACGCGCAGTGTCATCATTGTGACGTCAATAACCCGTGCCATAAATACTACGAAATAGCCGAATAGTAGTGCCGTCACCTTGCTAACTCCTTTCCTCACTTTGAATAAGGAAACCTGCCTATGGTCGGCAGGTTTCCTGTTGTTTCTATGAGTCAAATTGGAGCTTTATCAAAATCTTATGGTTTTACCCATAAGTTCATATCTTCAAAGTCGCCTGCAATATGACAGTTGTTAATCAGCCTGCCTTGAAAGCGATAGCCTAATTTATAGAATACCCTGTTGATACCAAAAGATGTAGCGCGGGCTAAGGTGTAGCAGCAGTAAGGGCCACTCTCTTTGATCTCTTTTTCAAGTTCGGGAATAAGTCGCTCTGTCAAAGATAGGCCGCGGTGTTCTGGGTGAGTGGCGCAGTCTGTAATCTCGTAGCCCTGCCATTCTCTTTCGGGATAGGTGGCGGCCATGCTGACGAGCTTTCCTTGATGAAAAACACCGGCAAAAAGGCATCCTTTGGAGAAGAGTTCTTGGATATAGGAAGGATTTTCCACTGGACTGGGGTAGCTTGCAAAAACTTCCTTGAGCAGCCCTGAGATGGCAAAGCTATCTTTGCGTTGCAAAGAGCGTATCTCGTAAGCATCAGGAATGGGTGAGAGGTTTTTGATAGGTCTTTTCGTCAGTTCTTGTAGAACCTTTTGTTCTGCTTCAAGATTTTTGGAGACGCCACGCTCTTGATCTATATAGTAAGCCAGAGAGGCCAATGTTTTCTCATCTATATGACTTTCTACAATTCCTTCGAGAACAAAACCTTGATCAAGCCAGTGACCTAGATCTTGCACTGATGTCCAGAGCCAGATCTTTTCTAAGCCTTCGTTTCTGGCGATCTTTCGTAGTTTTGGTGTCGATTTTGGAGATATGGGGGATCGAATAGAGGTTACGATCAATCGTCGATTGTGCGGGTCCTTTTGCAGGTTGGAAGTAGCATAGGCTTTATAATCTCGTTGGCAATTCTCTGAAGTATAAGTCTTTTTACATGATATCATCGGTTTTCCACCGCCGCTTCACGGTAGTAGTTACTGTTTCTTCGGCGATCTCGTTGATTGTCTTGTGGTATAAGACATACTTTTTCTCCACGGAATAGCTTGGCTAGGCCAGCGCGACTTGCTTTTTTGGAATTGCAATTTTTCTCACAACTATCGCAAGCACTTTGTTTGTCGCGAGGCTCTTGATAGACTGTAATCAGACCTTCGTAATTACGTAAGACCACTTGGTCGCCTGACTGAGAAATTAGGTACGTTGGTTGAACAGGAATCTTTCCGCCTCCACCGGGTGCATCGACAACGAAGGTAGGTACGGCTAACCCAGATGTATGGCCACGCAATGTTTCTATAATTTGAATGCCTTTACTTACAGAGGTACGGAAATGCTCAATACCTCGAGAAAGGTCACACTGGTAGAGGTAGTATGGGCGGATACGTATTTTTACAAGCTTATGCAAGAGTTCTTTCATAGTGATAGGGCAGTCGTTAACACCTTTTAATAAAACAGCTTGATTGCCTAGAGGTACGCCAGCATTGGCTAGCAAGGCAATGGCTTTTTCTGATTCTGCTGTTATTTCTTTCGGATGATTAAAATGAGTGTTCACCCATACAGGATGATGCTTTTGAATAATTTCGATTAGCTTTGGTGTAATCCGCTGTGGCATTACGACAGGCGCTCTTGTACCTATACGGATAATTTCTACATGTGGAATTTTGCGTAAAGAGGAAAGGAGATAGTCTAACATTTCATCGCTAATGCAAAGCCCATCGCCACCTGATATTAGGACATCGCGAATGTCGGGTACAGAACGAATATAGTTAAGAGCCTGGTTAAGCTCCTTTTTACTTCTTTGTTTATCTTTTGTTCCCGCAAAGCGCCTTCTAGTACAATGTCGACAATACATGGCGCACTGATCAGTCGTTAACAAAAGAACGCGATCGGGATAACGGTGTGTCAACCCTGGAACGGGAGAGTCGCTATCTTCATGAAGAGGATCGTCTTGATCGGCCGGTGAAGATTGTAGCTCTAAAGCAGAAGGGATAGACTGTAAACGAATGGGGCAACGGCTGTCCTTCTGATCGATGAGTGTAAAGTAATAGGGTGTGATAGCCATACGGAAACTATCAAGGCATTGTTGGATACTCTGGGCTTCTGTATCTGTAAGTGTCATTTTCGTTCGTAGGTCTTCTAGTGTGGTGATACGATTGGCCATTTGCCAGGTCCAATCGTTCCATTGTTCATCTGTAGCCTGAGGCCAAAAGCGTTTTCGAGATTCGGTCATTCTCATCCTCCTAGAATTTCGTAAGACTGGCACAAAAATAAAAAAGCTCTCGCTAAAGGAGCAACAAGAGCTTGTGGTTTCAAGTACTAATGAAGAAGAAACCCTGTTCGTGCCAGACCGAGATACTGCTCTTTTCGCGCTTACGAAGTTAGCTGTCGGATTCGGACCAAAGAGCAGGTCCTACCAGTTCAAGAACTGGATTCACCCCATAACGAGTGGGTCCTCCGCTTCCACCGTAGTTGTGGAACTCAGCGCTGGTCTTTATGATGATGTCCTTATTTAGGATATCATGTATAGATTATGCTTGTAAAACAGAAAGAGGAACCTTCTGGCTCCTCTTTCCGGTACGTCGTAGGCTCTATAGGCTTTGTTCTTCTTTAGGGCATGATAACAATAAATTGGTCTCATTTTCTGTAAGAAGCTTATGAATGAACATGGTAGGATGCCTTGTTAGGTCAATTTCGGTAGCTTCGACCAGTTGTTTTCCCTCATCAGAAAAAATAAGCCGCACAACAGGACGAGTCTGAAATAGTTTGTTCACATCAACAACGATGCCCACGGCACCCGTATTCAATTGAACGACCGACCCAATGGGGTAGATAGCGATGTTTTGGAGAAAGACTTGTGTTATTGAAGGATCGAGATGTTGTGATGTTGCGGCCATAAGGATCTCGTGGGCTTGATAGGGCAAAAATCCTTTGCGATAGACGCGGTCTGCTACAAGAGCGTCAAACATGTCTGCAACGGCTACAATACGAGCAAACTCATGAATGTCATTGCCATGAAGACCTCTCGGATAGCCCGTGCCATCAAAGCGTTCATGGTGTTGAAATGCTACATGGGCACTAAGGCTAGAAAAATCTTCTCTCTTTTTTCGAATTACGTCAAAGCCGTAGTAGCTATGCTTTTGGATTTCCTTGTATTCATCATCCGTCAATGAGCCAGGCTTGTTAAGAATTTCTATGGGAACAAACATTTTACCAATATCGTGAAGAAGAGCACCACAGGCTAAATCACGAAGTTTTAGCTCATTATAGCCTAACGCGAGCCCTGTTAAGGTTGCAAGAACGGCCACATTGACAGAATGCCCAAAGGTATAGTCATCATAAGCTCGTATATCGCTCATATGAATCAGAATATGCCGGTTCGCTATGATTTCATCAATAAGATGAGAGACTGCTTTTTTAATTTCTCGTCCATCGATGCCTTTTTCTCCTAGCAATTGAACTCGAAAAAAAGTATCGCGCACGGTCTTGATGGTAGCATTGCGAACTGATTCTCGTATAACTTGCGGAATTGGTAAGTCATCGGTCAATTGGTCTTTGATAAAAACAGCAGGGATACCCAGTTTTTTTAGTCGCTCGATAAACGAGGCAGATACGGTGATACCTGCACCTAATAAAATTTTTCCATCGGAGCTATATAAGGTACGAGCGAGTATCATACCTGGTGTTAATTGCTCCATTGATATTTTTCTCAAAACAAGGTGGCCTCCCTGTTTGCTTACTATCTTTGTCTTGTTCTATCTTTTTAAGGTGAAATCCTGCTTTCGTTGGCAGAGGGAAATAATTGGACCTAAAAGCTTTTGCGTGACTTTTTCGAAAAAAAGGGATAAAATGATTTTTGTAGAATCGTTACTTAAGCCCCCCTGTTAGACAAGAAGCTGGTATTTGGGCCATGGGGCTCCATGGACAGTACAGAAATGGAACAGGACATAAACACTGGATATTTTTCAGTCATAATGACCGCTAGGGGAGCCCGGTTTTTGCTCGGGCTGAGAGGGAGCAAGCAATGGATAGCTCCGACCCTTTGGACCTGATCTGGCGTAATACCAGCGGAGGAAAGCGGATAGATTAAGAATCTATTTTCTTTATCCCTCCTCTTATTTTTACCGAGGAGGGATTGTTTGTGTCTGCAAGGGGTAATAAAGCAGGAGGATGAACAATGACTACGATGCAGCGGGGCACACAAATGATGCGAGCACTGCAAGGCGAAGTTACGCCTGAAATGGTGCAAGTGGCCAAAGAAGAAGGTTGGCAAGCGGAAGAGTTAAGAGCCGAGATTGCCGCTGGCCGAGTTGTAATTCCAGCGAACAATCAGCGTCCTAGAGAAAAGTATTGCGGTGTCGGTCGTGGCTTGCGAACCAAAGTAAACGCCAATATTGGAACGTCTAAAGGGACTTCCGGTATTGATTACGAAAAAAGCAAGTTGGCCATTACCGTAGCTTGTGGTGCCGATGCTGTTATGGACTTAAGCACCGGTCCTGATATCGATGGAGTTCGTAGAGCTTTAATTGATGGTTGCCCCATTGCTTTTGGCACCGTGCCTATCTATCAAGCAACTGTTGAAGCGCAAGAGAAGAAAGGTTCTTTTATTGCTTTAACAGAAGAAGATATTATGAAAGCGGTACAAGCACAGGCAGAAGATGGCGTTGACTTTATGACCATTCATTGTGGCCTAACTTTAGAAGCACTAGAAAAGTTACGCAATCATAACCGCATTACCGATGTCGTTTCTCGCGGTGGCTCTTTTTTAACAGGTTGGATGTTACATCATGAAAAAGAGAACCCTTTCTACACGCGCTTTGATGAAATCTTAGAAATTGCTCGTCAATATGATATTACGCTTAGTTTGGGCGATGCTTTACGACCCGGATGCCTTGCTGATGCAACGGACAGAGGTCAGATTCAAGAACTGATCTTGTTAGGCGAACTGGTTGATCGCTGCCGTGCTGCAGAGGTACAAGTTATCGTTGAAGGGCCGGGTCACGTCCCTCTTGATCAAGTTGAAATGAACATTAAGCTACAAAAGAGACTCTGCCAGGATGCACCTTTCTATGTCTTGGGACCTCTCGTTACCGATGTTGCACCTGGTTATGATCATATTACGAGTGCCATTGGTGGTGCTATCGCCGCTGCAGCGGGTGCTGATTTTCTATGCTATGTAACGCCTGCAGAGCACCTAGGCTTGCCCGATGAAGATGCAGTTCGTCAAGGTATTATGGCTTCCCGTATTGCTGGTCATGCTGCCGACATTGCCAAAGGTATTAAAGGTGCTGCCGATTGGGATCGCTCCATGGCTCGAGCACGGAAAGCTTTAGATTGGGAAGAACAGCGTAAGCTTGCCATGGATCCAACGACTTTCGATAAGCATCCTCATACCCGGAGCAAAGAAGGTTGCTCTATGTGTGGGCCCTATTGCTCTATGAAGATTGTGAGCGAATATCTGGGTCGTCCTATGGGAACTTGCTAACGGTAAGAGATGCATGCTTTTCTAGGTAGTTGCAATTTGTGCAGAAGGAGTGCCTGGATCTCGTGGTAACACCAATCAATCGCATCGGTGAGTTTGGGCTTATCGATAAGCTTGCAAAAGCTTGGTCAGAAGGTGCTTCAGAGACAGCCCCTTCTTACAAACAAATGCTTCAACAGATAGGCGGTATAAACTCTGACAAAGCAGGTCCTTTTCTACCGCGGCTTGCTGTAGGTGATGATGGCGCTATTCTTGATGTACCATCTCACCGACCTTTGTTAACCACAACAGATATGCTCGTTGAAAAGGTTCACTTTCTATGGTCGCCCGAGAGAATTGCTTCTCTCGGGCATAAAGCCATGGCCGTAAATATCAGCGATATCGCGGCCATGGGAGGTCTTCCAACGTGGGCTTTTTTGTCTATTGCAATACCGCCTGTAGCAACGGTCGAAGAAGTTGTAGCTTTATATCGTGCTATGGGAGAAACCGCAGGCCGCTATGGTATTTCCTTGGCTGGTGGTGACACCGTTCGATCGGATCAATGGGTTATCAATGTTACTTTGATGGGATTGGCGATCAAAGAGCCAGTACGGCGTAGTGGTGGTAAGCCCGGTGACTTGCTTGTTGCTACGGGATGGCTCGGCGATGCAGCAGCAGGCCTTCATTTGCTATTGTCAGGGAAACCTTTTCAGGAGATGACGATGCAAGAGCAATTATTGCTACACCGTCACCTAGAGCCAACGCCTCGAGTGAAAGAAGCCGTGATGCTTGTTCAACAAAAAGCAGTAAAAGCCATGTTAGATATCAGTGATGGCCTAAGCAGCGAAATTCATCATCTTTGTAAGCAATCCGACTGTGGCGCTCTCCTTGATTTGTCACGCCTTCCCATCAGGGACGAGACAACTGAAATCGCTACATCGACAGGGCAATCAGCTCTTTCGTGGGCTTTATCAGGTGGTGAAGATTTTGAACTGCTTTTTGCTATCGACAAGGAAAAAGTATCTCTACTATCGACAATAGAGCAAAAAACAGGAACAAAATGTACAATTATCGGTGAATTGACGCCGCCCAATGAAGGAATCAATGCCTTTCATGGCCCCGAGCATAAAAGCCAAGCCTTCCCTCTTCGAGCAAAAGGCTATAATCATTTCTGAGACAACACAGAGGGACGGTATAAGCTGTATTTTTGAAAGGAAGTAGAATGAGCAAGAGAGATTTTTCAGAACTACCGAAAGTACTTTCTATTGCTGGCTCTGATCCCAGTGGTGGTGCAGGTATACAGGCTGATCTGAAAGTGATGGCTCAACTGGATGTTTACGGAGCAGCTGCTGTCACCGCTTTAACAAGACAAACGACGCGTGGTGTTCATCATATCTACGCTTTAGAACCAGACTGGGTACTCAGGCAGATTGAAGAAGTACTTTATGATCTGAAACCTAGGGTAGTAAAGACAGGGATGCTACAAAGCCCAGCCATTTTACAAGGCTTAGCAAAAATATGGCGTGCTTATCAAGAAGAGTATCGTTCTCTTTTGGATTCTGATTGCAGCGATAATGAACAGGAACGACGCCTCGTCATCGATCCTGTAATGCACTCAGGAACAGGCATCAGCTTGCTCGATGAAGGCAGCTTACGCCTTTTTCGAGAGGAACTATTGCCATTAACAACAGTTCTTACACCCAATATTCCAGAAGCAGAAGCTTTCACGGGTATGAGAATCAAAAACATGGAAGATATGGAGAAAGCAGCGGGTCTTCTTCTGGATTGTGGTGTACAATGGGTATTACTGAAAGGTGGCCATCTACCAGGGCAAGAAGAGGGCGAGATTGTCGATCTGCTTTGCTCTCACGATGAGAGCTATGCCTTTGCAGGGCCTCGTATACCTTATCAGGACCCTCATGGTACAGGTTGCACGCTTGCTTCAGCTCTGGCCTCTTACATGGCCCAGAATTACTCTGTACGAGAAAGTGCGGCGAGTGCCATTACTTGGGTGCGAAGAGCCATTGAAAAGCCTTTGCAAGTGGGTACAGGTCGACCTGTTGTATGTCAGCCTGCTTTGGTAAAGTAAGGGTCCAAGATTAGCACGGAAAATAGCTACCTTGTGGTGGGGTCAGGCGTTATGAATTCCTTCCGAACGGACTCATCCCACGCCATGAGCGGCAGCAAGCTGCCGATGGCTGAGGTCTGAAGTCCTCTCTCCAGGAAGTCATAACGCCTGACCCAGGTACATCTTGCTGGTTGTGACTGGGTTTTGGCCTGTTGCAAATACGATAGGTAGTTGCGTATACATAGCAAAAAGTTATGCAAAGCAATGCCAATGGGAGTAACAATCAGCAAAAACCTTCTGGGACTGGGCATCACGCTTTCCGCAGCGGGACTTGGGACCTCAGCTGTCGCCAGCTTGCTGGCGGTAACAGCGTGGGACCAGTCCAGAGCGGAGGAAAGCGTGATGACCAGGCCCCTGCTCAAAGTAACCCCAACGTAATCAGGAAAAGAAAAAGTGACCTTTTCGCCCCTCTTTGCATAGGTAGGGGAGAGAGGGTTGCTTTTTTTATTGGAACAAAGAAAGTGGTGGAATCAGGAAAGAAGAATGATCTGACCTAACAATTAATAAAAGTCTAAAAGTGCTCTTATATAATTGCAAAATGAAAAAAGCCTGCCCCACAAGGTGATATAAGGGAATCACTTTGTTTCGCGAACACCAAAGGAGGGTTTTCCATGACCCAATGCTTATGCCAAAGTAAGAAACTGGAAAAACTTCACGAAATTATTGCAGTTCACAAAGGAAAAGCAGGAACCTTAATTCCGGTCATGCATGAAGCACAAGATCTTTTTGGCCATCTGCCCCTAGATGTACAAAGCATGATTGCAGAAGGGTTGGAAGTACCGTTGGCTGATGTCTATGCTGTAGCAACTTTTTACTCTAAATTTACACTGCAACCGAAAGGCGTCTATTCGATTCAAGTTTGTCTTGGTACTGCTTGCTATGTAAAAGGAGCGCAAGCCCTTTTGGACAAGCTGGCGGAGCTATTGCATATCAAGGTAGGTGAGACAACAGAAGACGGTCTTTTCACCCTAGAAGCTACAAGATGTATTGGTGCCTGCGGTCTTGCACCGGTCATGACTGTAAACGATGAAGTCTATGGTCGCCTGTCCGTAGAACAAATTGACGACATTGTGCATAAGTACATGGAAATGGCATGGAAGGATGAAGAACATGGCGACACTTCAGAATCTCGCTGAGATTCGCCAGAAGACGCTACAACAAGCCAACTTGGATAGGTCGCGCCAGGGCATTCGTATTGTTGTAGGCATGGCCACTTGTGGTATTGCAGCAGGTGCCCAAAAAGTGTATGAAACAGTGCAGCAAGAGATTGCACGCTATGGTCTAGCTGTTACGGTAGTACCGACAGGTTGTATTGGTCTCTGTCGTTATGAACCCATTGTTGACATTTATGTACCTGGCCAAGAAGAGGCTGTTCGATACGGACAGATAACACCAGAAAAAATAAAAAAAATCATTGCCCTTCATCTTTTTGCAGGTCAACCCGTACCTGACTATGTCTGTCAAGATCATAGAGGAAAGCAAATGATGGTAGCGCTACGCAACAGCGGTGTGATCAACCCTGAATCAATAGAGGAATATATCGCTGTTGGAGGCTATCAAGCTCTTGCCAAAGCGCTTTTCGAAATGACACCGCAAGAAGTGATTGAGGAAGTAAAAGCATCAGGCTTACGAGGTCGAGGCGGTGGCGGCTTTTCCACAGGGTTGAAATGGGATTATTCCGCTCGTGCAGAAGGTGACCAAAAATATGTGCTTTGTAACGCCGACGAAGGTGATCCCGGTGCCTTCATGGACCGCAGTATTTTAGAAGGCGATCCACACAGCATCATTGAAGCGATGACTATCGCTGGTTATGCCATTGGTGCTGATCGTGGCTATATCTATGTTCGCGCCGAATATCCTCTCGCTGTAAAGCGCTTAGAAAAGGCGATGTCACAAGCACGGCAGATGGGTTTTCTCGGGACAAAGATTTCTGGAAGTGCTTTTTCTTTTGACCTGGAGATTCGGCTCGGTGCTGGCGCTTTTGTTTGTGGTGAAGAGACGGCTCTTATGGTTTCGATTGAAGGAAAAAGAGGTGAACCACGACCACGACCGCCTTTTCCGGCTGTAAAAGGCCTTTATGGCCAGCCGACGGTACTGAACAATGTAGAGACTTATGCCAACATTCCTATTATCCTCAGGCGCGGTGCTTCTTGGTTTTCTTCTTTTGGAACAGAAAAAAGCAAAGGGACAAAAGTCTTTGCTTTAGGTGGCAATATCCATCATACCGGTTTAATTGAAGTTGTCATGGGAACGCCACTGCGCCATGTAATCTATGATCTCGGTGGCGGAATACCGGGAGGAAAGAAGTTTAAAGCAGCGCAAACGGGAGGACCATCTGGTGGTTGCATTCCCGCTGCCTATATTGACACAGCCATTGACTATGAAAACTTGCTAGAACTGGGATCCATGATGGGCTCTGGTGGACTCATAGTAATGGATGAAGAAACTTGTATGGTCGATGTGGCACGTTTTTTCTTAGAATTTACCGTTGATGAATCTTGCGGAAAATGCCCTCCTTGTCGTATCGGTACCAAACGAATGCTAGAACTACTAGAGCGCATTACCAGCAACAAAGGAGAAAAAGGTGATCTAGAAAAGTTAGAGCAGCTTGCAAAAACCATTCAGGCCGCTTCTCTCTGTGGTCTCGGCCAAACAGCCCCCAATCCTGTGATGAGTACCCTGCGTTATTTTCGCGCGGAATATGAAGCCCACATTGAGGAAAGAAAATGTCCTGCAGGCGTCTGTAAAGCCTTTTTGGAGTATACCATCATTGAAGAAAAATGTCGCAAATGTAGCCTCTGTGCTCGTACTTGTCCTGTCGGTGCTATTACTGGAAAAATTAAAAAGCCTCATCGCATCGATACAGAGAAGTGTACCCAATGTGGCCTCTGTATGAGCAAATGCCCTGTCAAAGCCATTGCCAAAAGGCCAAAGCAGTAAGGAGTGGTTAAGGCCTATGGATACTGTCAACTTGACGATTGATGGCCGAAAGGTAACGGTCCCAGCCAACACCACGGTCCTTGAAGCTGCTAAGAAATTAAAAATTAAAATTCCTACGTTATGTTATGTTAAAGAAATCAATGCCATTGGCGCTTGTCGAATGTGCCTGGTAGAGGTTAAAGGAAACCGTTCTTTACAGGCCTCCTGTGTTTTACCTGTAACAGAAGGTATGGAGATTAAAACGAACAGCCCACTGGTACGCACAACAAGACGAACCGTTCTAGAGTTAATCTTATCGAACCACAATCGAGAATGTACTTTCTGTGCTCGCAATAGCAAATGTGAGTTGCAAAAGCTAGCTATGGAATTGGGAGTCCGCGAAATATCTTTCCCAGGGGAAGCAGCGAATCAACCCATTGACGAAGGCTCGCCAGCCCTTCATCGAGACGGTAGCAAATGCATTCTTTGTCGGCGCTGTGTCGCCGTCTGTCATCAAATCCAGACTGTCGGTGTTATCCAAGCAACGGAACGAGGATTCAAAACGACGATAGAACCTGCTTTTGGGAAAAGTCTTGATGAAGTAGCTTGTATTCTCTGTGGTCAATGTATCCATGCTTGCCCTGTGGCAGCCTTGCAAGAAAAAGATGATCGAGAAAAAGTATGGAAAGCCTTGTCTGATCCGGCGCTTCATGTGGTTGTTCAGACGGCACCGGCGGTACGTATTGCTTTGGGAGAAGAATTTGGATTGGAAGAAGGGTCTCCAGTCACCGGTAAAATGGTAGCCGCTCTTCGCCTTCTAGGCTTTCATCGCGTCTTTGACACAGATTTTGCCGCTGATTTGACCATTATGGAAGAAGGTCATGAGCTTCTTCATCGTCTGCAAAAAGGTGGCACTTTGCCTATGATCACCTCATGCAGTCCCGGTTGGGTAAAGTTTGTAGAACATCACTATCCCAACTTGCTACCGCATCTTTCAAGCTGTAAGTCACCGCAGCAAATGATGGGTGCCATTGTAAAAACCTACTATGCACAACAAGCTGCCATCGATCCAGGCAAAATCTATCTAGTTTCTATTATGCCTTGTATCGCCAAAAAGTACGAATGCAATCGCCCTGAAATGAACGCTTCAGGCTATCAAGACGTAGATGTTGTTTTAACGACAAGAGAATTGGCTCAGATGATTCGACAGGCCGGTATCTGTTTTACTGACTTGCCAGAGGAAGACTTTGACTCTCCCTTGGGTGAATCAACGGGAGCTGGCCTTATCTTCGGTGCCTCTGGTGGAGTAACCGAAGCAGCATTGCGAACGGTTGTTGAAATTGTTACAGGGCAAGAGATGGAGACCTTAGACTATGAAGAAGTGCGAGGTCTTGAAGGAATTAAAGAAAGTACAGTAACAGCGGGGGAGCAACAGCTCCAAGTAGCCGTAGCTCATGGAACAGGCAATGCCAGGAAACTGTTAGATCAAATTCAAAAAGGAGAAAAGAAATATCACTTCATCGAGGTTATGGCTTGTCCCGGCGGTTGTATCGGCGGTGGTGGACAGCCAATTGCTCCAGTAGGATTCAATGAAAAGAGAGAAGTTCTATTAAAACGAAGTGAAGCCCTATATCAAGATGATAAAAGAAAAAAAATAAGAAAGGCCCACGAAAACGAAATGATTCAAAAACTCTATCGAGATTTTCTGGGCTCACCCAATAGCAAAAAAGCGAAAGAATTGCTTCATACACAATACTGCAAGCGGTCTCTAGTGCCAAGTGATTCGGAATAGAGGTTTATTGTAAAGCTTTGCAGTGGGGCTCAAAAGCTTTGCGTAGATTGGAATCTGAGAAGGCGATTTCCCAGCGACAAGGAAATTGCCTTCTTTATATCGAAACTATTCACTTGTCTTGATGAATGTGGCATACTTCAAGTAGAGTATATTCGCCAAAAATACATTATAACTTTATAGTAAATCGTAAGGATGGTGTCAATGAGTAAAAAAGAAGACTTAGTTGATGTTTCACTTTTATTGAAAGAACTGAAGAAAGCAAACGGTCAGATGGGGCAAGTGGTCAAGACAATTGATCAGATTACCAAAAAAACCAATCTGCTCGCATTAAATTCAGCCATTGAAGCAGCTAGAGCGGGAGAAGCGGGACGAGGCTTTCGAGTCGTTGCCGATGAGATCAAGAAATTAGCCGATCAAAGCTTTTCTTCTACGAAAGTGAGTCATGATCTCATCGAAAATATTCAGAAAAAAGCCAATGAAGTGATCGCCGTTCGTACAGCTGACGTAGCCTACGATACGATTGACAAAATCGATCGCAACCTCTTTGAACGGAACTGCGACGTGCAAGCCTGGGCCACTTTTGACAAAATTAAGAGATGCTTGGAAAATGAAAAAGCCGAATGCGCACCTGCTACAGAATTACTTCGAAAAATTATTGATGTTTATGAAGTATACTATGATCTATTCGTACTGGATCGAAATGGCACTATTGTTGCAGCGGGACATTCCCGAGATGTTGTCGGTCAGGATATGTCGCAAAGAGAGTGGTTTCGGGAAACAATGCGAACCCAAGGTGTCTATGTAACAGACCTTTATTACTCAGAGTCCTTAAAAGGCTATACGGTTGCCTATTCTTGCCCGATTCGAGATGATCAGGGCAAAATACTTGGTGTTTTTTCAACGCGCTTTAATTGGGATTACATATATGATATTCTTGACAGTGCTCGCATTGGAAGCACTGGTGATATTGTTGTCGTCAACCAATCGGGCACGGTCATTGCATCGCGAGATCGTACCGGTATACTTACAAGAGAGCTAAAGGGACTGCAAGCTGTACAAAAAGCCATTGCAGGAGAGCACTATGGTTATACCATAGAAAATGACGAAATGGGTCGAACACAGATTTTTGGCTATGCTCATACGAGGGGTTACAATGCGTACCAAGGGAAAAACTGGTCTGTCATCGTTACAGAACTGCTAGAAAATCGTCATAAGTAACAAAACTTTGGACCTTTCATAGCTTGATCTTTTGCAACGGGATCATTAGGTCTTATCATCTTTGGTTGTGCCCCCCCAGGCATGACTGGTTAGTCCGAAAATAGCTACCCTGTGGTGGGGTCAGGCGTTATGAATTCCTTCCGAACGGACTCATCCCACGCCATGAGCGGCAGCAAGCTGCCGATGGCTGAGGTCTGAAGTCCTCTCTCCAGGAAGTCATAACGCCTGACCCAGATACATCTTGCTGATTGTGACTGAGTTTTGGCCTATTGCATTGCAAATACAATAGGTAGTTGCGGATAGAAGAAAGTTTCGCCAAGCTATTCCAACGGAAGTAACAATCAGCAAAAACCTTCTGGGACTGGGCATCACGCTTTCCGCAGCGGGACTTGGGACCTCAGCTGTCGCCAGCTTGCTGGCGGTAACAGCGTGGGACCAGTCCAGAGCGGAGGAAAGCGTGATGACCTGGCCCCTCTATGAAGTAACCCCAACGTAATCAGGAAAAATTGGCCGACTCTCAAAGCGAATTCCCTAACAAATACCATATAGAAAAACTCTAAACTAGAATAGTTCCTCTAGATTCCACTGAAACTTTCAGTAAGACAAATGACAATTTGCGAATACAAGGGGGAATCAAGAAGTTATGACTTTTAGTCGCCCCAACCGCTCTGAGGCCATTCTTGCACGAAATCGTACGCCCAATTCGATTACTACCATTAGTGGGCTTTGTGCCACCTGTACCAGAGAGTGCCCTGGCCTTTGCGAAGTGGGCAAAGCCGCCTATCGTGGCAAAGAGGTTCTTTATCCACAGCCTTTTGGTGCTGTAACAGCAGGCTCTGAGAAAGACTATCCCATTGACTATTCTCACTTTAACGTGATGGGCACAGCTACTGGTGCCTGGGGTATTCAAGAAGATAGCGATCAAGCGATTTTCCCCAACGTTTCCACCAGTACATCGATTGGCGTGACGATGAATCAGATTCCTATGGAGTTACCTTTGGTGATCGGTGGTATGGGTTCTACGAAAATTGCTGCTGATTTCTGGGCTGGTATGGCTACGGGCGCGGCCATTACAGGGACAGGCATTGTAATAGGTGAAAATGTCTGCGGTATGGATCCAGAACTTGAAGTGAAAAAGGGCCGTGTTGTTCGCTCCCCTGATCTGGATCGACGGATTCGAGATTTTCTCGACTATGACGAAGGCCAAGGCTTTATTGCTGTGCAAGCCAATGTAGAAGATACTCGCTTGGGTGTACAAGAGTATGCCATTGAAAAACTGGGCGTAAAAGTGGTAGAACTCAAATGGGGACAAGGGGCCAAAAATATTGGGGGTGAAGTAAAGCTTAACTCCTTAGAACGAGCTTTACAGCTTAAATCTCGTGGCTACGTAGTGTTGCCCGATCCTGAAGACCCTAAAATCCAAGAAGCTTATAAAAAAGGCGCTTTCAAAGAATTCGAAAGACACTCTCGCGTTGGTATGGTTACAGAGGAAAGCTTCCATCGACGTGTCAAGGAACTGCGTCAAGCAGGTGCTCAATACATCTTCTTAAAAACAGGGGCCTATCGTCCCGCCGACTTGGCGCGAGCGCTGCGCTTTGCTTCCGATGCAAAGATCGATCTACTGACCGTAGACGGTGCTGGTGGCGGTACTGGCATGAGCCCCTGGCGCATGATGAACGAATGGGGTATGCCTGTTGTAGAACTTCACAGCCTTACCTATCAGTACGCGCACAAACTAAAAAGCATGGGCAAACACGTACCAGCCCTGGCTTTTGCCGGTGGCTTTAGTTCTGAGGACATGATCCTGAAAGGATTGGCGCTGGGCGCACCTTATTCGAAGCTGATAGGAATTTCTCGTCCTGCTATTATTGCTTCTTTTGTAGGACAAAATATATACGATGCTTTAAAAGCAGGCAAAGACATCAAAGCCTACAGCACCTACGGTCAAAGCTTGGACGAAGTCTTTATCTACGCCACAGAGTTACAGCAACGTTTTGGCAAAGACTTTGACAAACTTCCACCAGGGGCTATTGGCCTATACTCCTATTATCAAAAACTCAAACAAGGCCTCCAGCAATTTCTCTGTGGCTTACGCAAGTTCAACTTAGATTACGTCAGTCGCGACGACATTGCCGCTTTAACCAAAAAAGCTTCCAAAGTAAGTGGTATACCCTATATCATGGATATGGACAAAGAAGAAGCCGAGAAGATCTTGACGCATTAAAATAAATCATAAAAAAAGGTAGATGGAATTAAAAAATATCGAAAAGCTAGGAACTGAGACGCCCTTACTTCCACGATGCCTCAGTTCCTTTCTCATCCACTATCATTTCTCAAAGCACCCCGGCGGCTGAACTGAAGAGGTGATTCAGGTTGGATCAAACTCTTTTTTACATAGAATACTTTTTTTTAAGCTTCTCCTGTTGCTATAATAGAAATTAGGAGGAGGCAGCAGGAATGGAGAAAATAAAACAAGGAATTGTCGCTTTCTTCAAGCATTCTATATCCGGCACAATAGGCATGGCCGGTTTTCTTTTTTCTTTAATCGCTTTCGAGCTGGGCGTTCTACTCTCGTTGTTAAGCGGTGCTCTACTTTACGGTGGCACCCTCTATGCATTGCGTGTCCCTGCACGGATGGCTCTCCAGGCAAAGAATGCAAACCCCTATGGCCTTGAGCCAGCGTATGTAAAGCAAACATTGCGAGAAGGACAGCAAAAGCTGCGCCAAATTGGTCGACTGCGAAGAAAAATCAAAGGTTGGTTCATACGACGCAAAGTGAATCACATTCATCGGCTCGGTACCGAGATTTTAGACGTTCTACACAAAGATCCGAAGCGTATTAAGTTGGCCCGTTCTTTTTTTACCCATTATTTAGATAGCACCATCAACATTTTGGAAAAATACATTTTCTTATCATCAAAGCCCATTCATGATGCAGAGATTCGAGCCGCTTTACGAAAAACAGAAGATACACTCAATCGGTTGCGAGAAGCCTACGAAAAAGAACTGGCCCAAATATTATCAGACGATGTATTAGATTTGGATGTGGAACTTGAAGTACTCAAAAAATCCCTTCACCAAGAAGATCCAAAGAAAAAACCGTAGTTAAAAGAAACCTTGCTAGAAAGAACCATAGATGGATTCTCAGTCCTAGGGAAAGGAGACGGGAAAGACATGAATCGTGACGATGTAAACAAAGAAGGCTTTCTTCTACTAACAGAGGAGAAGGCACCGCAGTGGGAGCAAAAAGCAGCGCCCCCTTCGCCGCCTCATGAAATTGTATCACTCGAAGCTTTGCCAGCGGAACAAAAAGCAAAGGCCAAAGAACTGTCCCAACAGCTCAACCCGGCTGATCCGCAAACGCTTTTGCAATATGGTCTACCGGTACAGTCAGAACTCTCTCGCTTTGCCGACACCATTTTGGATCACATACGAACGAAAGACACGGGTCCCGTTGGCGAAGTCCTCAGCGATTTGATGGTCAAGCTCAAGGGCATTGATCCCGATCAACTTGACAAACCAAAAAGCTTTTTCTCCAAGCTACCGTTCTTCGGCTCTGCCGTCAAGTCCACAGAAAAAATCATGGCCAGTTATCAAAAAGTAGGCCACGAAGTAGAACAAATCTCACATCTTCTCGATAAAAAAAGAGTCCAACTGCTCAAAGACGTAACCTTATTAGAAAGCCTTTTTCACAAGAACAAAGAGTACTTCCAAGCCCTCAATTTACACATTGCCGGCGCAAGGCACAAACTAGAAGAACTTCGACAAACCATAATCCCACAGATGCAACAAAAAGTAGCCGCAAGCGGTGACGCCCAGGCTGTACAAGATCTAAATGATTTGATTCAATTTACCGATCGCCTGGAAAAGAAAGTCCACGACCTCCTCTTAAGTCGTACCATCACCATGCAAACAGCACCGCAGATTCGTCTAATTCAGAATAACAACCAGGTCTTAATCGAAAAAATACAATCTTCCATCATGATGACCATTCCACTATGGAAAAATCAACTCGTTCTAACCCTCTCCCTTTTCCACCAACAAAAAGCCTTAGAAGCACAACGGCACGTCACCGATACAACGAATGAACTCCTCCTGCGCAACGCTGAAATGCTACGCAGCAATAGCATTCAAGTAGCTCGAGAAAACGAACGAGGCATTGTCGATCTAGATACTTTGAAAAAGACACAAGAACATCTCATAGCCACCTTAGACGAAACCCTAAAAATCCAGCAAGAAGGTCGGACACAGCGACAAGCGGCAGAACGAGAGCTTGTACTAATGGAGCAAGAGCTTAAAGAAAAGCTACTTTCTGTGAAGAGATAATCTAGAGGCAGAAGCATAGGTTCAATACGCAAAAAAGGTGAGTCTTCATTCTCTATATAGAAGACCCACCTTTTTTCTCATGTTAAGCCGATGAACTAACCGTCTCAGGCTTCTTGTCCACTTTTTGCCTGTTCATAGCCCATAAAGCAGCTAAAATAACAAAGCCCAAAAGATCAAGCCACGTATGATGCGTCACTAGCAATAGAGCAGCCGCAAAGAGCAAAGCCCGTTGCCAAGGATTGGCCGAACCAAAGTACCAACCTTGTACAGCCGAAGAAAGAGCAAAAATCCCAATCAAAGCCGTAGCCGCACGGATGGCTACATCAACATAGGTATAACCGTAGATCTCCATTAGATTGCTGTTCATCAAAATTTCAGGGGCGTAAAAGAACATAAAAGGCACGATATAGGCTGCAATGCCCAAACGGAAAGAAGTATAGCCTGTTTTCATCGGATCAGAACCACTAATGGCCGATGCAGCATAAGAAGCCAACGCCACAGGTGGTGTAATCGCTGAAACACAAGCAAAATAGAAAACGAAGAAGTGAGCGAGAAGCGGTTGAATGCCCATTTGAATCAAGCCCGGTGCAACGACAGAAGCTGCCACTGCATAGGCTGCTGTCGTAGGCATCCCCATCCCCAATACAATGGCAATGAGCATGGCAAAGACAAGGGCTAAGAATTCACTGGTACCAGCAATACCCAGTAAAAGAGATGAGAATTTCAAGCCAATACCAGTCAGGGCGATAACACCCATAATAATACCAGCCGCTGCACAAACAGCCATGAGCTGAATAGCACCTTTCGCACCCATCTCAAGAGCCCGTAAGGTCTTCGCAAAGCCCATCCGTGAATCTTTGTTCAACCAGCTAATAACCAGGGCAGCCAATATCGCATAGAAACCGGACTTAATAACCGATTGCCCCATCATAAGCATCCCGAAAAGGATGAGAACAGGGAAAAACATATAAGCACGGCGCATTACTTCGCCAAGTGGTGGCAGTTGATCTCTTGGTACACCATACAAGCCTAGCTTGCTTGCTTCTTTATCAACCATGAAGTAAGTAGAAGCAAAGTAGAGAATCGCTGGAATAATACCGGCAATCATCAAAGTCTGATAGGGAATGCCTGTCATTTCAGCCATAATAAAGACGCCTGCTCCCATAATGGGCGGCATAATCTGGCCACCTGTTGAAGCGACTGCTTCTGTGGCCGCTGCAAAGCGAGGATTATAACCAACTCGCTTCATCAAAGGAATGGTCAAACTGCCTGTGGCCACAGCATTGCCTGCAGAAGTTCCATTCATGGTGCCCATCAAGGCACTGGCTAAAATGGCAACTTTGGCCGGCCCACCACGTAAGTGACCGCTTACAGAAAAGGCCCATTGCACAAAGTACTTGCCCACACCCGAGACAGTTAAAAAGGAGCTAAAAATAATAAATAGGATAATATACTTCGATGATATATTAA
Source organism: Heliorestis convoluta (assembly GCF_009649955.1). Classification (NCBI taxonomy): domain Bacteria; kingdom Bacillati; phylum Bacillota; class Clostridia; order Eubacteriales; family Heliobacteriaceae; genus Heliorestis; species Heliorestis convoluta. Next base: position 2,238,954 of record NZ_CP045875.1, read on the forward strand.
TCGGAACACTAAAAATTCCGTCAAGACCATAGATATAGGTAAAGAAGCGCTCCGGCGAATAGCCTCTATGTTCAAAAATGCCTGGTAAGTAGGGCCCCAGAAAAGCATAGGCAATAAAAACCATGCTTAGAATCGGCAAGGCCCAACCACTGGCACGACGAGCAATTTCTAAGACGAGAATGGTCCCAGCTAAAGCCACATAAAAGTCCATCTGTGTCGGCATAACGCCCATGCGGAACATCAATACTTTATAGTTCAGTATGATGTAAAGCGCCACTACAATCGAAGCGGCTGCCAAAAGCCAGTCTGACCAATGGGGGTTGGTTTTACAAGCTTTCGTCCAACCGGGTAGTAAAAGAAAGCCAAGTACAGAGAGGGTCATCACGTGAATCGTTCGAAAGACCCAGGGATCTAGAGGATAGAAGACGAGACTGCCAATGTGAAAAAGAGCCGTTAAAGCAGCCATCAAAGCAATGGCTTTCCCGAGCCACCCTTCGGGCTTTCGCTGCGCTTTCAATTCGATTTCATCATCTACATCAAAATTGATTTTGCCTTTCTTCTGTTCCGCAGAGTCATTCTTCTTCAAAGCATCTTTATCTAGGCTTTTTATGTCTTTATTCTCTTCTGTCAATTGCGGAACCCCTTTCTTCGCACCGTATCTTACTAAAGAAGTCGTATAAAAAAGGTTAAAATTTTGGAGATGCCCCATGATAACGGGAACATCTCCAAAGAATCCTATTGGATTTTACACCTTTTTATTTCTTATATTCAGGTGGATAAACATTGGGGTTCAGCTCAATGCCTTGCTCTTCAAAATAGCGAATGGCGCCTGGATGCATCCACATCCAAGTATTCTTGTCAATGTTCTCAATCGCTGTCTCAGAAGCGGCACTGTGTACTTGCTGTAAGGTATTAACATTGTCAAAAATACCTTTTACAATGTCATAGACCAGATCATCATCTAAATCTTTATGAGCCACAGCCATATTCCAGACTCCAATGGTTTCTACATCTTTTTGCAAGAAGTCATAGGAGCTAGCAGGGATAACAGCAGGTGTAAAATAAGGGAATTGGGCAATAACTTTGTCTCTATCTTCTCCATCAATTCCAAACATCACAATTCTACGCTGATTGGACATTTCCAAGACACTTGCAACAGGTAGGCCCGCCGCAAAACTATTGGCATGCAATTGGCCATCTAAGTGCTGACTTACAAGATCACTGATGCCGGCATGACGAACTGTTGCATTAACACCTAGCAACTCTAAGATACGAGGATGGTATGTACCAGCTGTTCCACCTTGTGGCCCTACGCCGACAATTCTTCCTTCTAGATCACGAACAGTTGTTATGCCGGAATTTTCCGTAGCCCACCATTGTGAATAGGTATTGTACATGGGGAAAATAACGCGTACGTTGCGATGTTCCACGCCATTGGTCCAATCGCCTTCGCCATGCCAAGCTTCGTAGGCAGGACCCATCGTAACAAGACCTAATTCAAGTTGACCATTATGAATCAAGGTCATATTGTGATTGGGACCACCCGTTACTTCAACGCCCGTTGGGATTCCTGTAGCTCTCTCAATAATCTGAGACATGCCACCAGCATAAACATAGTAGGTTCCACCGATGGAAGCCGATCCAATGGTCATTGAAGAGGGTCTACCATCAATCTGGCCGCTTGTATCGCCGCATCCTGTAAGTAGCAAAGACGTTGATAGAACGGCAGCTGCAAAAAGTGTGACTGTTTTCTTCTTTAGCTGGTTGAACAAAAGCCAAACCTCCTCAAATAGTTAAAAAGTCCTAAAAGCAGAAGTGAAAAAATTTGAAATTAACAGAAAATAAAAACCCTGCTGTCCCTACTCCCCCCCTTTTTGTAGCCACTGTCATTTTTTATAAACCTGTACACTTTGAGACATGAAAAGCTACTGTTAAGTATGTCAAGTTTACCATTATCACACTTTTTAGCACAAGGTTATATGCTCCATTACTGGGTTATATAGTCACAAAATGTCGATTTTGTTGTTATTTTGTCAAATCATATTGTAACTACATTTTAATATAGGCATACCCTTCTTGTTGACGCTCTATCATTTCTACGATAGAAGAGTCCACAAGAGTAAAAATTGATTCAATCATTTCTTCTGTAATAAAATGTTTCTCCAATGCATTACGGCAAGCTACAAAAGTAACACCTCGAGCATGCAATTCGCGCGCTTGCACCATCAGATTCTCTGGTCGATTGGAACCGCATTTGGCCAAAGCTTGGGCATTGCTTTCAAGGGTGTTAGCTGTAGGACAACCACAAACACCAGGACCGTTGACAATCACTCGTACTTCTGCCTTTTCTTCTCCTACTACATTGAGAAAGTGACCGAGACCATTAAAAGCTTTCATCCAACCTACCATATCGTTGATGTGAATTAAGACTTTTTTCTTTTCCAATTTACTGCACTCCTCGCTTTTGTATTGTTATCTCTTTTTCAATCCTACTTGGATGCTTTCAGTGCCAAGAATTCTGTTCTGCCAGAAGAAGATCTACAACCCTGTGATTCCTTGGTCCTTTTGGTTTTTTTGTCCATGCATCAAATTATAGCATATCCTCGCGTGAACTTACTACAATCTGCTTTGATTCTTTTCTTCTCTCTTTGTGTTTTCTTTCCTTGAGCCTGATGCCTTGCTGTTATAAAATTGAACTTGTACTTTATGTTGGGGAGGAAAAAAATATGACCCGTATTGTTGTTGAACTGGTTCCGCGAACAGAAGAAGTGCTCCGCGGGGAGCTTGAAACGATTCAGAATCACTTCCCCATCGTGGAAGGAATCAATATTCCAGAGCTGCTTCGTTTTGATATTCGCAGTTGGGATGCCTGTGCTATCGTCAAAGACTTTTATCAAAAGGCCATTCCTCATATCCGCTCCATCGATATTAACCCCCAAGAACCACTGCCTATGGCCGAGCGCTTGGTAGATCTAGCGATTCAAGAAGTTCTTGTTGTTACAGGCGATCCACCGGCCGATATGCGCAGCAAAGTCTATCCTTGCAATTCTATCGACATGATTAAGAAGTTTAAGAGGGAATTGCCTCACATCAAAGTGTACGCTGCCATCGATCCCTATCGAAAAAGCATCTCTAAAGAAGCCGATTACATTAAACGCAAAATTGATGCTGGTGCCGATGGCTTCTTTACGCAGCCTTTTTTTGACCTTCGTTTGATGGAGATCTACGGTGAGTTATTCCAAGATACAGAAGTCTACTGGGGCTTGTCACCGGTTACTTCAGAAAAATCAGTAAGCTACTGGGAAACAAAAAACCACGTCGTCTTCCCACGGGACTTTGCGCCCACACTGGAATGGAACGTGGATTTCGCTCGAAAAGCTCTTCAGTTTGCGCGCCAACAAGGTGGTCATGTCTATTTCATGCCCATACGCCTAGACGTTAAAAGTTATTTGCAAGGCGTTTTTGCATAGACACTTTTTAGGGAGACGATTCTACTTCTTTTATTCTACTTTAACGGTTCGACCTGCTTTTTGTTGATAGCGTCGATAAGCTTCTGTAAAAAGCTTCAGATGATGTTGTTCGTCTTTGATAATTCTTCGCAAGATGGCTTTTACATAGGGATCGTCAATTTGATCAATCAAACGGCGATACTGTAATATAGCGCTTCTTTCTGCTTCCATATCAGCTGCTAACATATCTAAGACATGACGACCATAGTAGACAAAGGACGCATTGTAAGAACAGTTCTTGCTGTCTACATAGCGTGGATCGCCACCTAATTTTAAGATGAGTTCCGCTAATATTTCCATGTGGTACATTTCTACGATTGAAATTCCTTCTTCTAGTTCTGCAATGTCTTTCAGGCAAGCATGATCAAAGCGAAAGTAATGGTACAAATACTGGTTGATAGCATTGACTTCGCTTACATTGGAAGCGTAGGGATCAAGAAGCAGTTGCGCATAGAATATGTTTTTTCCGGCTACCTTGATTTCTGGATAGGGTTCCGGAATGGCAAAGCGCCCTCGAATATCGTGCAAAGACATAGCAACACCTCTCTTTCTTATTTACATCCTATGAGCAGGCTTTTGATGAATATGTTATGGAGCTAGGAATGGAAAAAAGAGGTGGTTCTTTCGAACCACCTCTTTTTTTACGAAACCACTTGCACAGTGCCTCCAGCTTTTCTAATCTGATCGACTAGGTTGTTGACATCGTTGTGGCCAAAGAGATTGCCTAAAGCAGGAATTCTTACCAATAAGCAAATACCGGCAGGAGAACTAACTTCAAGGAAGAGTAAATTAATTACAGCACCTGCTGGAATAAAAATTCTCAATAAGGTACCTGGAAGTTTCGGACAAGGTTCTACAGGTACGTGTTTGCCGGTACCACAAGCAATTGTGCTTGTCGGTAGATAATGAAAGCAACGTTTCACTTTTTTCGTTTTTTTCTTACACATTTTTGTTAACCCCCTTTCTTATTAGGTAGTTCATCCTATGTTTCCTCTTTTGAAGTCGTTACCATTTTTTCCATTTTAAGGCTTTGTCGCTGTGGATTTTCCAAGTATTTTGCTCTTGTTTGTCAAAGGAGGACTTTTTTTGGCAAGTTCATTTTTTGAAGGGGTTATTACAGGCACTTTTATTGATAGACCCAACCGTTTTATTGTCCATTGCCTCGTAGAAGGCAAAAAAAAGAGAGCCTATCTACAATCCTGGGCGGCTCTGGGAGCTTTTGTTTCCCCATCGAATTCTCTATCTCACCCCAAACCGCGCTGGCCAAAAGACAGAGTATACGGTTGTTGCGGTGGAGCGAGAAGGGCTGCCTATTATGCTTCATACCCATGTAACCAACAAAGTTGTTCAACACCTTCTTGAGACAAATCGAGTGCCCGGTCTTGAAGGCGCCACGATCACGAAGGCAGAAGCGACAGTAGGCCATCATCGCTTTGATTTTTTACTTCATCATCAGGGACGGCCTTATATGCTGGAGGTTAAGTCCTGCACTCTCTTTGAAGGTGCTATTGCCATGTTTCCCGATGCTGTTACAGAGCGAGGGCGCAGCCATTTGGAGAGCCTTGCTCAATTGGCGCAAAGCGAAGATATGGGCTGTGGGGTTCTGTTTTTGGTACAGTGGCCGAAGGGACGTTTTTTCTTGCCTGATTACCATTCTGATCTGGCTTTTTCTCAGACCTTTTACGCTTTACGAGACAAAATTGACTATAAAGCCTTGGCTGTGACCTGGAATCATGATTTAACTTTAGCGGAAGGTCAAGCTGAATTGGCTATACCCTGGGAGTTTCTATCGGAAGAAATTCAAGATGGCGGGACTTATCTTGTTATACTGCATGTTCCTGAACCATTGACGCTGTCTATTGGTAGCCTTGGTCAAAGAACCTTTCAACCCGCCTATTATGTTTATACAGGTACAGCCAAAAAGCATCTTACCCAGCGTATCAACCGTCATTTGCGCAAAAAGAAAACCCTGCGGTGGCACGTTGACTACCTCAGGGAAAAAGCAGCTTCCTGCCAGGCTCTCCCCATTCGAACGACGGAGCGCATTGAGCATGTACTTGCCCAGCGGCTCTCACCCCTTGCTGACTGGGTCGTACCTGGCTTTGGTTGCTCTGACTGTAATTGCACCAGTCATCTTTTTGCGTTTCGTGATAATCCTGTTCGTTCCCAACCTTTTATGGAAGTTTTGCAATACTTCCGCATGGGTCGAGTAGAAGAGCGGTTGTTTGCACCGATTAATCCGGAGTGCTCTGCCGATTAAAGGCTGAGTCATCGTCAAAATCTTGCGGGTTAATGCTCGATGTAGTAAAAACAGCTGTGTTGTCAGGCTTTTCCATATCCTTATTCATGGCAGGATCCAGCGCCGGAAAAGGTTCCTTGGGTTCTTCTTCGCAGGGGTTGAGCCCGATTTTTTTCTCTTTCTCCATATAATTCGCTCCTTATTTTTGCTTTCATTATTGCCTGGAATAGCGCTAAGCTATTCATAGAGCAAAAGATAGACAGTGGCAACAACATAGCCCATGAGGGTCCCCCAGTAAATGCCGTAAAGAGGATAGGCATAGGTTACTGTAAAGGAGTAAAAAGCAAGAGAAGAAAAACCAATCGGTGCCCCTTTAATAAAAGTATGGATGTACCTAGTTCCCCAGGCCATGTGCTTTTTCTTTAAGCAGCCTTTCAGCTAACTTCACCGCAGCGACAGCGTCAGGCGCATAACCGTCTGCTCCCGCTTCGTCAGCATACTCTTCTGTAACAACAGCACCACCTACAATGGTGATACAAGGTACGCCCTCTTCTTTCAGAGCTGCAATGGTTACATCGATTTCTGGCAGTGTCGTTGTCATGAGAGCACAAAGGCCTACAATATCGACTTCTTGTGCTTTTGCTTCGGCTACGACTTTTTCAGCAGGCACATCTTTGCCGAGATCGATAACTGTAAAGCCATTGTTTTCTAGCAATGCTGAAACAATATTCTTTCCAAGGTCGTGTACGTCTCCTTTAACGGTGGCCATTAAGACTTTGCCTTTGCTTGTCATCGCTTGGGCTGGGATTTCTTGTTTCAGCGTCTGGAAAGCAGCACGCATCGTCTCTGCCGCTAGCATAACCTGTGGCAAGAAACAGCGTCCGCTGCCGTAGGCTTCACCAATCTCTGTCATGGCCGCGGTGAGTCCTTCTTCGGTAAGGCGCAAAGGTTCGATCTCTTGACGCAAAGCTTCTTGGATCAGTGGAATAATGCTTTCTTTTTCTCCGCCTACGACGGTTTTGCGAATCTGGGCAAGAATATCGCCTTCTTCTGCCGGTTCTGCCCCTACTGCTGTCGTTGCTACTTCAGGGCCTTTGCCGGAAGGGAAGGTCGAGCCGCTCGCTTTTTTGTTTTGTTCATAGTTGCTATAGCGTATGCTGAAAGCTTGCCCCTGCACATCATGGCCGAGTAACACTTTGGCGCCATCAATGGCATCTCGCAACGCTTCATCGAAAGGATTCATAATCGGTGCATCGAGTCCTGCTTCAAGGGCTAGGGTGCAGAAAGTAGCATTTAAGAGATTGCGCCTTGGCAAGCCGAAAGAGATATTGCTTAAGCCCATTACGGTGGGGAATCGGAAGACTTGACGGAAGAGTCGCAGTGTTTCTAAGGTCTCTTTCCCTGCTTTTCCATCTGTTGCAATCGTTAAGACCAGCGGATCTAAGAGTAGATCTTGCTTTTGTAAGCCTGCCTCGTAGGCTGCATCGACAATTCTCTGGGCGACTTCGACCCGTTCTGTGGCCTTTTCAGGCAGTCCACCTGGTGCAATGGGCAGACAAAGGATGGCTGCACCGTATTTTTTGGCGAGTGGAAGAAATTCTTCCATACGCTCTGGCTCTGCACTGACAGAGTTAATAAGAGCTCGCCCTGGGTAGGCTTTCAAGCCTGCTTCAAGCGCTTTGACGTCTGTCGTATCAATGGCCAAGGGGGCATCGACGAGCATCGACAATTCCGTAATCGCTTTGTGCATAGCCTCGCTTTGATCGATGCCAGGTACGCCCATATTCACGTCAAGAATTTGAGCACCTGCTTCAATCTGGCCTAAGGCATCTTTTTTAACAGTTTTCCAGTTACCTTCTTTGATTTCAGCGGCTAAGGCTTTGCGACCTGTTGGATTGATTCTCTCTCCAATTAAGACAGGCGCAAAGTCTGGGCCAAGAAAGACCGTACGACTGCGGCTCGTCAGGGCTGTGTAAGAGCTGGCTACCCGCTCTGGCCGTGGTGGTGCTTGAAAGTTTTGCAGGGCCTTTTGGACAGCTTCAATATGTTCCGGCGTAGTACCACAACAACCACCGATATAAGTGGCGCCGGCTGCAGCTAGCTTCGGTGCCCAGGAGGCAAATTCTTCTGCTTTCATAGGGAATACCGTTTTGCCTTCTATCAATACAGGCATGCCTGCGTTCGGTTGAATGCTGATGGGTTTACTTGTTGAGCGAGCGAGTGTCTCGATCAAAGGCAACAGTTGGGCTGGCCCTAAAGAGCAGTTGGCGCCGATAACGTCAGCACCCATCGCCTCTAACAAGATGGCAGCCGTCTGGGGATCTGTACCTGTAACGGTGCGACCATCGGAGCCAAACGTGAGCTGACAAATCACTGGTTTTGTCGTAACTTCTTTGGCTGCTAGCAAGGCCGCTCGCATCTCTTGAATATCAATAATCGTCTCAATGATAATATAATCAACGCCGGCTCGATCTAAAGCGCCGATCTGCTCACGAAAGACTTCAACAGCTTCATCAAAAGTGAGATCGCCGAGCGGTGCAATTAATTTTCCTGTAGAGCCTACCGATCCGGCCACTTCTGTCGTAGGGCCGCAGGCTGCACGGGCTGCTTGCACAGCACCTGTACAAAGTGCTTCTACTTGATCCGATAAGCCATAGTGCGCCAGTTTAATGCGGTTGGCGCCAAAGGTATTCGTTTCTAAAATTTGAGCGCCCTTTTCTACATAGAGACGATGAATGGCTGTAACTGCTTCTGGTTGATCGATGTTCATCTTTTCTGGACATTGACCAGGCTGTAAGCCAGCTTCTTGCAACATCGTACCCATGGCACCATCGAATATTTTGATCATTACTGGGTCTCCTTTCTAGCGGGACAGTTTGGCTGATTACAGCTTTGGCAGTGATTTCGACAGTTTTTCTTGGCGATTATTTCCTTGTCCTTCATTGACTCTCTTGGAAACAAGCCAATGATAGCCGTTATTGATTTCTGAGGTTGCAACATGGAGCGACTCGTTAGCTGAAGAGGTAGCTTTGAAGCTTCTATTAAAGCCAATAAAGATGCTTGTACTTCAAGATCCCAGTCTCCATAACCAGGGCTAAAGCGCCAAGTTGCTTCATAGCCTCTTCGTGCTGCTTCTTCTTCAATCAAACGATTGGCTTGATTGGCGATGGCTTCTATGGCTGTCGTTCCTGCCGCATCAAGGAGCAGAGCATGGCTATAGCGACCGGCCGCAAAATGTTCTTCTACCGCTTCTTCTAGACCGGGACCGATGGTAGCTGCGAGTACGACCACTTCTTCAGCTTTGGCTAGGTGATGACGTATCCCTTCGCCTTGCAAAAGAAAGGGCGCCTTGCTGTCGATCGTGCCGTCTTTCCTATTATAAGGATAGCTTGTCCACGTCGCTCTTCCTTCAATGTGGAGAAGCCCTTCCTGACAAGCCGCCTCTAGCAACTTTTCAGGAAAGGCTTCTCCTGCTTTTGTCAGACCAGCATAGCGACGTGTTTCTTCGATGTCTATTTTGGTAAGAGGAAAACGGTATAAAGCCATGTTGCCACCTTCCTTCCATTCTGTTGAATTATATCTCGATTCGCTTGCTTCTGCAAAGGAATTTGTTCATTTCTGGCGAAATAATCCTTGGTGTCTTATGTAAAGAATTAGGAAGAGCAAGGGAGGTTGACTCTTAACCATGACTGCGACCTATGGTCTTTTGATCGGTAGCAAAGAGATCTTTACAGACGATCTTTTGCCTGTCCAGGACAAGTATTCCGGCGATACAATCGCTTATATTTGCCAGGCTCGTCAAGCTGATGTAAATGATGCTGTAAGGGCTGCTTCACAGGCACGCAAGGAGCCCTTAAGTCCCTATCGCAGAAGCCAGATCCTCTATGCAGCCTCTACCATTATGAAAGGTCGTCGCGATGAATTGGCTGCTATTATTGCAGCAGAAGCAGGCAAGCCTTTAAAAGATGCTTTGGTTGAAGTTGGAAGAGCCATTGAGACCTTCCGACTCTCTGCGGAAGAAGCCACACGCATTACTGGCGAAATGGTTCCCGTGGAAGCCTATCCTGGCTCAGAAAATCGCCTTGCTTTTACCATTCGAGCGCCGCGAGGCACTGTCTGTGCCATTTCTCCTTTTAACTTTCCTCTTAACCTGCTTTGTCATAAGGTAGCGCCAGCACTCGCAGCAGGCAATGCTGTTATTACCAAGCCTGCTTCCACCACACCCTTATCAGCTTATAAAGTTGGCGAGATCTTGCAAGAAGCGGGCTTGCCTGCAGGCTGGTATAACTTACTTGTGGGACCTGGTTCAACGGTGGGAGAGTGGCTTCTTGATCATCAAGAGATCAATTATTATACCTTTACTGGCTCTTACGAAATTGGAAAACGAGTGCAAGAAAGAGCAGGCTTCCGTAAGACTACCTTAGAACTGGGGTCGAACGCAGCCACCATTATCCATAAAGATGCTGATCTGGAGTTGGCGGCACCGCTTTGTGCACGAATGGCTTTTGCCAATGCAGGGCAAGTCTGTATCTCTGTACAGCGCCTTCTGGTTCACCGTGATGTTTATCAGTCTTTTCGTGATGCTCTGATCAAACATACAAAAGCCCTTGTTCTTGGCGATCCCAAAGATCCTACCACCGATGTGGGGCCTTTGATTTCTGCCAAAGAAGCGGACCGCATTATGGCCTGGATCGAAGAAGCTTGTAACGATGGTGCCCAGCTTCTTAGCGGTGGTACTCGTCGAGGTAACATGATTGAGCCCACCATCTTGGCTGATGTCAAGGGTGAGATGAAAGTATGGTGCCAAGAGATTTTCGGCCCTGTTGTTACCCTCGTTCCTTATGATTCTCTTGAAGAAGCGATTGAACAAACGAACCAATCAGAATATGGCTTGCAAGCTGGCGTTTTTACTCGTTCTATTGATGTCGCTTTCGAATGTGCCAAGAAGCTCCATGTTGGTGGCGTCATTATCAATGATACATCGGCCCATCGCACGGATTCTATGCCTTATGGCGGTGTGAAGAATAGCGGTACAGGTCGTGAAGGCCCTAAGTATGCAGTTCAGGAAATGACAGAAAGCAAAGTCATTGTAATCAATCACCGCATGTAATAAGTATAATAAACCTAGTAAGAAAAAAAGACCTCTCTACCTTGTGCTGTAGATGGTCTTTTTTCTTACTATAGGTATGGTCATAAGGGAAGCGCTATAGGTTCTAAGGCGTAAGTAAACTTCAGCAGACGATTGTATTTATCGATTTGCGAAAGGAGCACTTCTACTACATTTTTATCTAATTTATTCTGCATGGCTTCGCTTTGTAAAATCTTTATGATCTCACTTTGCTTCATGGGACCTCGGTAAGAGCGCTTACTTGCTAAAGCTGCATAGACATCAGCAACGGCTATGATCCTAGCTTCGAGAGAAAGTTCTTTCGCTGTAGCTCCCATAAAATAGCCACTTCCATCTAATCTTTCGTGATGAGAGGCAGCCCAGCGACTGATGGAGCCTAACTCGGGAATGCGATCAAGAATAAGTGCTGTAAAATAAGGATGTCTCTCGATGATCATGCGTTCTTTTGCCGTGAGGGGGCCTGCTTTTTCTAGAATCTCCTTGGGTACTACGACTTTTCCCAAATCATGAAGCAGTCCGGCTAGATAGAGCTCTTCTTCTTTTTGTGGGCCAAGCCTAAAAGACCGAGCCAGCTTTTTGGAGACAACAGCTACGTCTCGACTATGATTGACCGTACCGATTCCTTTGTAGTCTGTAAAATGAGCAAAGAGCACACCTACAATTTTGAGACTATCAACAAAGATAGGTTGTTCTTTTTCTAAAAAAGGCTTCCACCGCTCTAACTGACCGCCCCGTGATATATCTAGAATAAAGCGATACTCTTTGATCAAAGCGATAGCAACTACGATAATGGAAGGATCAAAGATCGTCCCTTTATATTTTTGGAGATAACTCTCTGTCCAGTGACGCCAGACTAGATAATCTCTGCTTGAGTCCCAGACTTCTGTCATAATCATGGCTACTGAAATAATTCTTGAGAGTAAGGGAATTCTTTCTCCGCTGAGCCCAAGTGGCCCCGATCCATCCCAGTTTTCCTGCGCCTTCAGTACAATATCTTCTACCTCAAGTAGTAACGGTAAAACATAGGCCTCCTTCTGATCTTCCTCTTGAATTTTCTTAAGTCTATACTTATCGCCATCGTCACATAAGATATGATGCAAAAGCCCTGCATAATAGAGCAAACGCTGTTCTTCTCTCGGTAACGCTAACATCTCTCCAAGGGAAGAGGCTATAAAAGCCATGTTTTTCGCATGTTCCGTTGGCTTTCCTTCTGCCAAGTCGCCAGCTAAGGATAAGCCTTCTAAGAGGTTGATCAGTTGTATCCCTTTTGTAACACTTTGCCACGGTGGGCTTTTGTGTTGATAATGGGTTGCCATTTTTACTCATCCTCCTTTGTAAACACCTGAAAAAAAGCAAGTAGATGTTTTAATCTATCTATTTGAATCGAGTCCCTTCTTGCTTACTTTGTTTTACAAGTTCCATGGTAGGAAGATGTCTCTTGAATGTCAATAAAAGTGCTGAATTATTAACGCATTGTTCAAATACATAATCGAAGAACACCGCAGGACCGTTTTGCTATGTTATTAGAGCACGGATGGCCTGGTGGATTTTGATTTTCATTCTCTATTGTCTTTTTGTTAAATTATATCTTACCTATCGTGGAATAACAAGTAGTCATGTGAGATTTATCACATTTAGCTTTTTTCGTATTACCTTCATCATTGGTAGGGTACAAACCACCAACGATGAAGTCTGTTTTTGTCTATCATTTCTGATCATTGTTTCGTAAATATCGAATTCCAAAATTCGGAAACACCATTCTTTCCACTACCACTTTCACAATAAAGCTATTACAATAGAGAGAGAAAAAACTTTTTATTACATAAAGAAAGAGGCGAGCCTGTATTGTTACGTACATATTCGATGGTTGCTCTGGCAGCTTCGATGTTATTACTTTCTGGTTGTGGTGCATCTGAACCAGAGCAACTTGTTAGAGAAGAGCGTCAAAAAGTAATTTCTGTTCTTGAATTGAATGAAGAGCATCAACAGACCACGTTGTCGGTTGCTGGCTTTGTAGAAGGTAGAAACGAAAGTGCACTTTCGTTTGGAACTTCTGGAACGATTACAAGAGTCAATGTGGAAAAAGGAACTCGAGTCAGCGAGGGTCAGTTGTTAGCTGAGGTAGAAAGCGTTGACTTGTATGCTAGAGCAGAGCAGGCAGCGAGCGCCATGGTTGATCTTGCCCAAGATAACAAGGTCCAGCGAGCTACGGGGGAAAGCGTTGAGAATATTGAAAGACAGCGTATCCGCGTTGCTGAAGCAGAGCGAGATCTGGAGTTAGCCGCTGCTGACTTGGAGCGTTTCGAAGTTCTTTTTGAAAGTGGCGCTCTCTCGAAGAAAGACTTTGAAGATCAACAAAGTCGATATGTTCGTGCTGAATCTGCGTTGGAAAGAGAAAGGATTACACTAGATGGTATGTTAAAAGGAGATCCTCAACTGCTTGCTTCTGTGGAATCTTCTGTGCTTTCTAGTTACAACACACTGGCACAAGCCCAAAGAAATGTAAATGCCGCACAAATCCGCGCCCCTTTTTCCGGTGTTGTCGCCGAAGTTTCGAAAAAAGTTGGTGAACAAGCTTCGCCAGGTACAGCCATCATTCATCTTGTTGACTTGGCTGAAGTAAAAGTGGTACTGCAAGTCGATCGAGATCGAATTGATTATTTTCGAAAGGGTCAGCAAGTAGAGGTTCAGGGAGAACGTGGTGCTGTAAGCAAAGGAACGATTGCTTTTGTCTCACCCACTCTTGATACGCGCAGCGGGAAGTACACTGTAGAAGTTAGAGTGTCCAATCAAGACGGACAATGGCGAAGTGGCATGGTAGCTCGTGTTTCTCTACCACACCGCTCTTCTGGGTACTGGTTGCCTTTAAGTGCTGTTGGACTTGGCTCAGAAGGACGTTATGTTATGGCTGTGGAAGAAGGTAAAACAGTTCGCCGCAGCGTAACAGTCGGTTTGCTCATTGATGACAGAATTGAAGTTCTTTCTGGTGTGGACAAAGATGATTGGATTATTACTGCTGGCATTGCTTTTCTAACAGAAGGTGAAGAAGTAGAACCTCGCTTTGTAGATTGATCAGGGAAAGGAATGAGGTAAACTTTTGGATAAGTACATACAACTTATCTTGCGTCAAAAAGTTATCATCTACATGTGCACTCTTTTGCTCTTTGTCGCTGGTGTTGGTTCCTTGCTTACTTTTGATCGCAATTTGACACCAGAAGCGAACTTGCCAGGCATTCGAGTGCTTGTAGCCGGAGGCTCTTTGCCACCGGAAGAGATGGAAGATAAGGTTACAGAGCCGATTGAAAAAGAAATCGAATCGTTAAATGGTGTGGAACGTTTTTCTTCTTCTACGAGTACAGGACGAGCTAGTATTTACATACGCGCTTATGAAGATAAAGGCGAAGAAGTACGGCAGGAAGTACAAAGCATTGTAAGTCAACTGCGCAATCGCTTTCCTGCTGAGATTACGACCGTAGAAGTGGTCCAAGATAGTTACAGCATGGACTGGCTGATGAGCCTTTCTATGAAAGGCGAAGATTTGCCCATGCTTTTTTCACTGGCTCATACGCGAATTAAAGATCGCATTGAAGAAATCAGTCAGGTAAAACGAGTAGACGTTATGGAAGCAAACGTCAGCAACAAGATTGACGTCTCCCTAGATCCCCTGAAGCTTTCTCTGTATCAGCTTACGCCACTTGATGTAATCAATCAGCTTCGCAATAGCAATGTGAAACAATCCATTGGCCTTTTGAGAAACGATGGCTTTGATACAGTCATTGAAATTGATCGCTCTTTTTATTCTGTCCAGCAAATTGGCGAGACGATGATACAGACTTCTCGGGGCAACGTAGCTCTGAAAGATCTAGCAACAGTAGAAAATCTGCGTGGTCAGAGCATTGATGCTTTTTTTGTGTATCAAGATATGCCTTATCTACAGTTGATTGTCTATAAAAGCGCCGGCGGCGATATCATTAAGATTTCTGAAGAAGTTCGTGCTGTTATTGCAGAGCTCAACGCCGAAGCAGAAGGACTTTATGAATTGGCCCCGCTTATGGATGGCGCTGACTTTATCCGCTCTTCACTCAGCAATCTTACACGGGATCTGGCCATCGGGGGTATACTCGCTGTTTTGGTTCTTTTCATTTTCTTACAGAACTGGCGAGTAACACTCGTAATTGCCACCACCATTCCCCTCTCGATGCTGATGACTTTCATTGGGATGAAAATTGGTGGTTATAACATTGATTTGATTACCTTGCTGTCGCTCAGTTTATCGATTGGTTTAATCGTTGACGCTGCCATTGTCGTCTTAGAAAGCATTTACGCTTTTCGAGAAAAAGGTGAAAAGTTAACAAAATCAATTGTTCTTGGAGCTCGTGAAGTAATTACACCTGTTTTTACTTCACAACTTACCGTAATTATCGTCTTTCTGCCCCTGGTTCTTGCCAACATTGGCGGGACAGACATGCAACCAATTATGATCACCCTTGCCTTTACAGTGACCGTAGCCATTGTATCAGCGACACTCTCGGCTTTTATTTTTGTCCCTGTCTATGCCCGAAGTTTTCTAAGTACCGATAGAAGTAAGGGCCAGAGTGAGAATCGAATGCACAAAATGATCGTAGGTTCTCTAGAAAAAACGCTTACTTTGGCTTTACGACACCGCTGGAAGACAGTGATCATTGCTTTTTCTGTATTCTTCTTGTCGATCACCTTATGGGGCATGGGCTTTGTAAAGTCGACGGTGCAAATGCCCATTGACAGCTCTTATATGCGTATTGCTTTGATTATGCCACCAGGCACGAAAGTCGAAGAGTCTTTGTCAGCGGCTCGTGAAGCAGAGGCACTTATCAGTGAGCTGTCTGAAGTAGAGCGCATCTATATTGATAGCCGTAGTAGCCACTCTTACCTTCACATGCTCATCAAAAGCAAAAAAGAAGTAAAGTTCGATAATGATGAATTAATGGATCGGATGAATCTGTTGCTTGATACTGTTAAAGGGCCAGAGCGAGTCGAAGTTGGCTTTGGTTCTGGTGACGATTCGATCATGGTTTCTTTCGAAATTACAGGCCGAGATATGCAAGAACTGGAAAGCTTATCGAATAAGCTGGAAACATTGATGGACTCACTGCCTCAAGTTATGCGTAACCCTCGCAGTGATTTTGAAGAAGGCATTGATAAGTTGGTTTTCTTCCCCGATGATCAAGCGCTGATTCGCTTTGATGTCATGGCTGATACCTTGACACGCTCCCTATCTTATTACATGGGTGAGCACACCGTTACGACCATGACCATAGATGATATCGATATTGATGTGAAAGTGCAGTATCGAGATAGTGCCATGCAACATCCCGATCAGTTCCGCAATCTCTTAATTGCCAATCGTCAAGGCGATTTGATCCCCTTAGACCAGCTAGGCCAATGGCAAGTAACAAAGACCCCGCAGGTCATTCAGCGGAGCATGGGCGATCGGATCATTACGGTTAGTGCTGAACTTGTAGGCACCGACTTAGGCGCTGCCGGTCGAGCGATTGAAGAACGCCTCCATGAGCTACAGGCGCCTGAAGGATACCGTATCTCGCCATCCGGCGCTTTGAAGCAACAAGCTGAGACGGTAACGGGTACGATATACGCTTTCTTGGGTACGATCTTCTTGATTTATCTAATCATGGTTGCCCAGTTCCGTCGTCTCAGTCATCCCTTTATTATTCTATTGACGCTACCGATGGCTGTAATTGGTGTTGTCTTTGGTTTGATTGTGACACAAAGACCGATCAATCCCCTTGGCTATGTGGGGCTTATTATGCTGGCTGGTATTGTTGTATCGAACGCCATCTTGCTCATTGACCGGATCAATCGTTTGCGTTCACGTGGCTGGGCCCTAGAAGAAGCGATTGTTGAGTCGGCTCGCAATCGTGTTCGCCCAATTTTGATGACAGCGTTGACGGCCATCTTGGCTCTGCTTCCGCTGGGGTTAGGGCTCTCGGAAGGTTCAGACTTACAGACATCATTGGCAACGGTGGTTATCTTCGGTCTCGCTTTCCATACGGCTGTTACCCTCATCCTTGTGCCTGTTCTCTATTCACTCTTTGACGGCATGAATCAGCGGTTCTCATCTTTTTGGAAAAAGCTATGGCGTCGTAAGCGCCCTCCGGCGAAAAAGTCTGATTCTAGTTCCTTGAAGGTATAACACGATAAAAAAGGTGATCGACTTATTTTTGAGTCGATCACCTTTTTTCTGTGATATTTGGTACTGTTATTTTTGTTGCTTTTGCTATGCTTAGACTGGCTAGTAGCGAATGACTTCGGCTTGTCTTTGTCGATAGGTCACAACTTTCAAGTTACATTGCTCGGCGATTTCTAATGCTTCTTTCATGCCTTTTCCTACGTCGGCAGCTTTATGAGCATCGGAGCCGAGGGTGACCATGGTACCACCAAGGGTGCGGAAGCGTTTGTAGATGGGGATCAGGGCTTCTATGATTTCTCTTTTGGTAAGTCTTCTTGTATTGATTTCGATGGCTTTTTCTTTTTGTGCCACTGTCTTTAAGACGGCGTCAATATGTTCTTGCAGCTCATCGTAGTATATTTCTTTGTCAGGGTAGCGGGCATAGCGGGCGACGTAGTCAATATGGCCGAGGCTGTCGATGCTATCATAGTTTTCTAGACAGCAGTTCATCGCTTGAAAGTATTTTTCATAGACTTTTCTTTTGCTGCCAAGGCGTGAGAACTCTTCTGTGTGAACTTCTATCATATCAACAACATGAACAGAGCCGATGACATAGTCAAAGGGATAGGCCTCGATAATTTGTTGGTTCTGGTCATGCAAGCCTTCGAGCATGCCAATTTCTACGCCTAAGCGCAGGCTTTCTCCCCGATAGCGCTCATACTCAGAAAAATACTCGTCAAGATCGAATAGGAAAGAGCCTGGTTCTGGATATTCTAGGTCAAGATGTTCTGTAACAATTAGGCCAATGCCTTTTTTCTCTGCCACTGCGATGGCTTCTTCAATGGTCATGGTTGAGTCAGTGGAAAAACGCGTATGAATATGGGTATCAAAAAGCATAATAGAAACCTCCAAGGTGGTTTTTGGTGATGAGTAAAGGAAGAATTGAACGAGAAAAGCAGACGGTGCAAAAGATGATTGAACTTTATTGTGACCATCATCATGCATCAACATGCAAAGAAAAGGACAGTGCAACGTTATGTCACGATTGTCAAAGTCTTTTTGACTATGCCATGGCGCGCTTGGCACGCTGTCCCTTTGGTGAGAAGAAGTCCACTTGTGGGAAATGTACGGTCCATTGTTATAAGCCTGATCAGCGCGAGAAAATCATTGCCGTCATGCGTTATGCGGGACCAAAGATGATCCGCTATCATCCTATCTTGGCATTATACCATCTGATTGACGGATGGAAAAAATAACTTTTTTTTGAAAATTGCCCATTGACGTCAGCCATCCTTTATCTTAAGATGGTGCCATAGGATCTGGTACAGAGACAAATCGATGAAGAGAAAGACTCAACGGCGAGTAGTGACCTGATTGGTCCACTGCCCCGTTGAGTCTTTTTTCTTTTTCTGGTTCTGGCCATCCTTGAAAAAATTGCAAGGCAGGTGACCAGGTGATGAAGCCTTTTGTGGCTACACTACTTCTTTCGTCTTTACTTTTTACAGGCTCTCATGAGCTTACAGTAACATGGAATGTTGATACGTTGAAAGCCAACGGAGATTGTACCAAAGAACAAGGTGCAGGGAGAGCCAAGCGCGCTGTTGTGTGGGAAACAAAGACAGTCGGTTTTTCTAGAGAAAAAGGCTTTGTCGACCTACGGGCTGGTCGACCTGTCTAAGGAAAGCGCGTGATCGTTGGTGTCACTCTTTCTCTTTCCGTTGCTTCTTTTTCTTCAAGTAGAGCAATGGCACGGAGGGCGATTTTTTCCGCTTCTTGAAGTTTATCAGCCATTTGGTGAAGCAGTTGAGCCAGTTCTTCTTCATTGCGCCTACTTTGAAAATACTGAGCTACCTCTTCCGTGTCGTGAAAAAGTCGGTGATTGCGACCTCTCAGCTGCTTAAGGATGAGCTGTAGCTCTCCTGAATAGGTCTCCGTTGTGCACATTTATGTTTTCTCCTTTCTAACATATCCTGGGCAGGGGATCGCCTGCTATCATATCAAGAATGCGATGACTGCCGAAATGGGTCTTTACGTACAACTGGCCTTTGTGGCTCTTTTTCTCTTCTACCTTGCCAATAACTGCGCTGTTATGACCGTGAGGAAGTTCTCGCATCGTTGCTAGAACTTCCTCTGCTCTTTCACCATCAACGATGATGATCACTTTTCCTTCATTGGCCATATATAAAGGATCAAGGCCTAAAAACTCAGCAGCACCAGCAACAGTTTCCCCAATCGGCAAGGCTTCTTCATCAAGTATCAAGTCTTTCTCAGAAGCTAGCGCAATTTCTTTGGCTGTTGTGGCTACACCACCGCGGGTAGGATCGCGCATAAATTTAACAGCACCGGGGCAAGACTGTAAAATTGCTTCGATCAAGTGATTCAGTGGCGCGCAGTCACTAGACAGCTCTGTATCAAAAGCAATGCCTGCGCGTGTAGAAAGAATGGACAAGCCATGATCGCCTATGGTGCCATTGATGATAATTTTATCACCTGCTTGAATCTGGTGATAGCCTAGATGGCGCTCTGCAGGCATGTAGCCTAGGCCTGTCGTGTTGATATAAATACCATCACCGTGACCTCTTTCTACTACTTTTGTGTCACCTGCTACGATGGCGACGCCCGCTTCTTCTGCTGTTTTTGCCAAAGAAGCTACGATTTTTTCTAGGTCTGAGATGGGGAGCCCTTCTTCGAGGATAAAAGCAACGGTTAGATAAAGGGGAATTGCGCCTGTTACAGCAATATCGTTAACGGTACCCGCTACAGCAAGCTTGCCAATATCACCACCGGGAAAAAAGTAGGGGCTGATGACAAAGGAGTCTGTCGAAAGGACAGGCGGTCCTGATAAGGCTTTTAGAAGTGCACCGTCATTTTGTGCTTGCAGCGCTTCATGCTTAAAATGTTGGAGAAACAAATCTTGCACAAGCTGATGGGTTAAAGCGCCACCATCTCCATGGGCCAATAAGATAGGTTTCTCTTTGACTTCTTTCACGGCACCCTTCTCCTTACTAGACAGTTCTTTCATATTTGTAGTAAATAGCACAAGTTCCTTCATGGGACACCATGCAAGGGCCCTGGGGCCGAATGGGATTACAGCGATGGGCAAAAAGTGGACATTCGAAAGGTTTTTTGAGTCCTTTTAAGATTTCTCCACAAAGACAAGGTGACGGTTTGCCTTGTGGGATCGAAGGTAAGGGAAAGACTTCTTCTGCATCGTACGCTTTATATTCTTTTTTGAGTTTATAGACGCTTTGGGAAATGGTACCGAGTCCGCGCCAAGGTCCATCTCGAAGTTCAAAAAGATGATCCATCGCTTGCCGGGCAATGATATTGCCTTCTTCTTGAACGGCTCTGCCGTAAGCGTTGCCCACTTGCTTCGATGAATTTTGGATGCGAGAGCATAGATCCTCCAAAGCGATCAATAAATCCAAAGCTTCAAAGCCTGCGATAGTTCCTTGCAAGTTATAATCCTTTGTGATTACATCCCATTGACGACGACCTGTGATAATCGCCACATGACCTGGTAAAAGGATGCCATCTATATTCGGCAGGTTCGTCGAGAAAAGGGCTTGTAGGGCCGGCGCTGTGGCTTTATGTAAGGAATAGAGATAAAAGTTATTGACGCCCTCTTCCATGGCTTTGCGCAAAGTCATGGCGGCTGTAGGCGTTGTCGTCTCAAAGCCAACACCAATAAAGATGACAGGTCGGTTGCTATTTTTTTTCGCGATTTCTAAAGCTTCTAAAGAAGAGTAGACGATGCGAACATCGCTTCCGCAAGCTTTTTGTTCTTGTAACGTCTTTTCTGTTCCTGGCACTTTTACCATATCGCCGTAGGTTGTAATAATCACGTTGGGAAGTTGACTGTAGGCGATTACTTGATCGATATGGGAATCTGCCGTTACACAGACGGGACAACCGGGCCCACTTAATAGATTTACATCTTCTTTCAGTTCTTCTCGTAAGCCTGTTCGCGAGAAAGCGGCTGTGTGGGTGCCGCAAAACTCCATAAAAGTGGCTTTATAGCCAAGATGGGCTTGCAGTTCTTGCAAGCTTTTTTTTACTTTGTCCAGCATCTGCCGGGCCAACTGGGGTTCTCGAAAACGCTTTAGTTGTTCTGAGAGCACAATATTTCCTCCCACAGGCGCAAGCTTTCCTTCGCATCTGCTTCATCGAGAATCTGAATGGCATAGCCAGCATGAACGAGAACATAGTCTCCCATTTTCGCTTCTGGAACCATAAGTAAAGAGACCTTCCTTTTGTTACCGAAAGATTCCACTTCGGCCATCATAGAAGCTTCTTCAATTCGAGTGATTCTTGAAGGTGCTGCTAGACACATCTTCAACACCTGCCTTTTCCTCGTTGACTTGTTGATGGTGCCAGTATGCAATAGCAGCCTGGCCGTAAGAAAGGCCCCCATCGTTTGCTGGAACCCGTTGAGGCCAGAGCACTTGCAAGCCCTCTTGACGCAAAAGATAGTGAACCAGGGTAAATAAGTAAGGGTTTTGAAAAACACCGCCACCGAGTGCTACGGTGCTTCTCTTTTCTTTTTGTGCAACTTTACATACTGCCTCTCGAATCAACAAAGCAAAGCTATTGTGCAATCGACTCGCTAGAATAGACCTATCTACACCTTTTTCTAGATCCTCTAAAAGACCTGTTAGTACTGGAGAATAATCAAAATACAAAGACGCGTCTTGAGGAAGCAAAAAGGGATAAGAGCCAAGAGCCAATGTTTCTTCAATTTCATGGTTATGGGCTTTTCTGCCAGCAAGACCGAGGCGATAAGAGGGGGCTTCTCCGAGCTCAATGGCAGCTTGGCCATCGTAGGTGCTTTCTTTGCAAATTCCAAGCAAGGCCGATAGAGCATCAAGAAAGCGACCTGCACTTGAGACAAGAGGGCTATTTAGTTTTTGTTGAACGAGTAGACGTGCTAGCGCAATCTCTTTGGCTTCTGCAGGAAAAAGTTCTTTGGCTTTTTCCCATCCGGGATCACCAAAAGCTTCCCCTAGAAAAGCAGCTGCCGTTATGTAAGGTTTTTTCACAGCCCTTTCTCCACCAGGCAAAGGGACAGGGCGTAAGGCATAGTGACGTTGGTAGCTTTGTAAGTCTCCTGTCATGATTTCAAAGCCCCAGATGGTACCGTCATCACCATAGCCTGTTCCATCCATGATAACACCGATGCAAGGTTGCGTGCAGCCGTGATCAGCCATGGTTGCAGCGAAATGGCCGTGATGGTGCTGTACTGTCAGCAAAGGCTTGGACAAGCGATGGGCTAGATGAACACTGTGGTAGTGAGGATGTCCGTCACAGGTGATACTCGCTGGTTCTAGATCAAGCAACTTTTGTAAATGCGTCAAGCTTTCTAGGTAATTCTTTTCTCCTTCTCGTGTGTGCAGGGTCCCCATGTGTTGACTTAGTACAGCTTCTCCATCTTTGACTAGAGCAAAGGTATTTTTCATATCGCCACCGACTGCCAACATAGAAGCACTCTGCAACGGCGTTGCTGAAGGAGCCGGTAGAGGCAAGCTTACAGGAACAAAGCCTCTAGAACGACGATACAAATGCCAGCTTCCGTCTATCAAGCGAAGTACAGAGTCATCGGCTCGGCTGACGATAGGTCGATTATGAAACAAAAAAGCATCGGCTATGGAAGAGAGCTGCTCTAAAGCTTCTTCTTCTGTTCTCGCTAAGGGAAAGCCAGAAAGATTGCCAGATGTCATCACGAGTACGTCAACATCATCAGCAAAGAGTAAGAAATGCAAGGGGGTATAGGGCGTCATCATACCGAGTGTTTTCACGCCCGGTGCTAAAAGATCGATGCTAGGCAATTGCTGTGCAATGTCTCGCCTTTGTTCTAAAACAACGATAGGGCTTTGAGGCCCTGTTAACATTTTTTCTTCTTCGTCGCATAGAAGGCATAAGGCTTGCACGACTTTGATTCCCTGGCCCATAACGGCAAAGGGTTGGTGAGGGCGCTTTTTTCTTTGCCGTAATGTTGTAATGGCTGTAGCATTGCGGCCATCACAGACAAGGTGAAAGCCACCTAGACTTTTTACCGCTACAATTTGGCCTCCTCGAATCCGCTTGTGAAAGTTTTCCTGCCAGGCACCTTGTAAGGGACGGCCCTGCCTATCGCTCATCCAAAGGTGTGGTCCACAAGTTGGGCATGCAATGGGCTGGGCGTGAAAGCGGCGGTTGAGAGGATCCATATATTCTTGACGACAAGCCAAACACATAGCAAAAGAAGCCATCGCTGTCCGAGGCCGATCGTAGGGAAAAGTCTCTATAATGGTATAGCGAGAGCCGCAATTGGTGCAATTGGTAAAGGGATAGTGATAATAGCGACTGCCCTTGTTGCATAAGTCTTCATGACACTGAGGGCAGATCGCAATATCAGGAGGGACAGGCGCCAATCGAGCCTGTCCCTCTTGGCTTGGTCGAATGGTAAACTCTGTATACCTTTTCCACTCTTGTTCGGAAAGATTGACTTGATCAATGCGACTTAAAGGAGGCGCCTTGGTCGTAAGATCTTGTAAGAAGGCTTCCATATCACTGTGAGTACCTTCTACAACGATGACAACCCCTTCTGCATTGTTACAGACCCAACCACGCAGATTCCACTGGTGCGCAAGTTGATAGACAAAGGGACGAAAGCCTACGGCTTGTACCAGCCCTTTTACTTCAACTTGCAGACTCCTCATGGTCTTACCGATGACGATTCCCTTCTTTCTTGCATTTTGGTTAGGAGCCAGTCAATCCAGGCTTCTAGCCCTTCGCCAGTGCGAGCTGATACAGGAAAGGTCGGTAGCAATGGATTGATCTTTTTCAGATCCCTTGCTACTTCCTCGAGACTAAAATCGGTAAAAGGGAGTAAATCAATCTTGTTAATCAGTAAACCGTCGGCTTCTCGAAACATCAGCGGATATTTGGGGATCTTATCATTGCCTTCCGTTGTGGAAAGCAAAACGACTTTGGCTGCTTCTCCTAAATCGAATTCAGCAGGACAGACCAGGTTCCCTACATTCTCCGCAATCAACAAGTCAAGCTGATCTAGATCAAATTGATCCAATACCGATTGAATCATCGTTGCATCTAGATGACAAGCACCATGGGTGTTGATTTGAACCACAGGGACTTTAAGGGCGGCGATTCTTTCGGCATCTCGAAGTGTGGCAATGTCACCTTCAATGACCGCAACAGCAAGGCGCTCTTTGAAGAGAGGCAAAGTCTTTTCTAGAACCGTTGTCTTCCCGGCACCGGGCGAGCTCATTAAGTTCAAAAGAAAGACGCCTTTTTCTTCCATGCGCTTTCGATTTTCGGAAGCAACCTTTTCATTGGCTCCTAGTAGCTTTTGGTTCAGGTGAATTTGCATCTTTTGTTCCCTTACTCCCCTTCAAAATAATCAATTGAAAGCTCCCGACCTGCAATAACCTTAACGGTAAAAGATTGGCATTGAGGACAAGTAAAAAGCTGCTCCCCTTGCACCTCAAATTCTAAGGTGCAACTGTTGCAATAAGCTCTTGTCTCTATCCACTCAATTTCCAAAAGAGCCTGGGGAGAAAAAGGAGGTTCTTCTTTGACTACGGAAAAAGCAAATTGCAATGCATCGGGCAAAGCATGGGTCAAAGCGCCGACTGACATTTTCACTTTGGTGATGCTTTGAATCTTGTTCTTTGCTGCTTCTTCCTGCAGCAAGGAGACCATACTTTGCATTAAAGCCATTTCATGCAGGAGGGCTCCCTCCTCTTTACTCGATTTTTAGGGGCATGGCATCCCATTCTCTCAGCTGTTCAAGCAAAGCCTCTTTTAGCGTTGGCAAGGCTTGGTAAATAGGAGCAGACAACTCCATGCCAAAATCAAAACTGGCCGGTTGTAGCCCTAGTAAGACAATTTTTTCTGGCAAGGTCCCACGTAGACGCGCTAAAGCGAGTACTTCTTGAAAACCTAGTTGATGTTGTGACATTTTGATCCCTACATAGTGTGGAAGTTCTTCTCTTTCCATTCGTATCAAAGTGCCCGGCTCTTCTCCACCGTTGACGGCATCAACACAGAGAAAGTAGTCTGCTTCTTCTAGATATTCTAATAGAAGCAAGCCTTGGGTTCCACCGTCTACAACTTCTACATTATCAGGAAAGAAGTATTCTCGTTGCAAAGCCTGCACAACTTGAACGCCCAGTCCTTCATCGGAGTAAAGCAGATTGCCGATTCCTAGTAGAACAATTTTTTTCATGCCTATTGATACTGACGCCTTTTCCCCTGCCTTTGCAAAGCAATCACGCCGACAAGGTAAAAGGCGCCTTCTCCCCTTTCACGATAATAATGGTAGGCCCATACCGTAGGATTGATTATTTCTCTACATCAAACTTATAGCCACTAAAAATGGATGACATAGTGCCATTTCTAGCAAATACATCGTGACGTATTACCATGTAAAGGTGAACGAATATAAAGGAAACCATCAACCATGCGCCAAGGCGATGCAGCATGTGTACTTCAAAGCTTGAGCCAAGAAGTGGGATTATCCAGCCAAAATGACTGAACATAAATCCATCGGGATGAAGTTCTCCATACATGGCAAAGCCCGTAACTGCCATGAAAGCAGAGCCAACCATAATGAAAAAGAAATAGGCCAAGTTCGCCAGTGGGTTATGTCCTAGGTGGTGAGGTTCATCCTTTTTAATGAAGAGATAGTGCAACAAAGTATCTCGAAATTCTCCCCAATAGGCTTTTTGCCAAGGCCAATGATGGGTACGAGCATATTCATTGCCTACAAAAGCCCAGTAGATACGAAAAAGATAGTTGGCTGTAAAAAGGTAAGCCACCGCCATGTGAACAGCTATGGCATCACCCATCCAAAAAACCGTGGTGGCATCACCGGTAACGACAGTGGGCCGTAAAAAAGGCGTTCCAATGTAGATACCTGTTGCAAAAAGAAGTACCATACAAAGCGCATTTACCCAGTGATAAATGCGTACAGGCAGTTCCCAAACGTAGACAGGCTTGAGCTTTCTCATCCTTGTCCCCCCTTCGGATTCAGTCGCAAGGGTTTTATCGTTGTACTTCGACGGTTGTAACTTTCTGCTTTTCTTTGTCGACGAGGTGCACGGCACAAGCAAGGCAAGGGTCAAAAGAGTGAATGGTGCGCAACATTTCTAGAGGTTCATCTTCTTTAACGTAGGGTGTGCCAATTAAAGCTTGTTCCATAGCCCCGCTGACGCCTAGATGATCTTTTGGTGATCCATTCCAGGTGGTTGGAACGACACATTGATAGTTGGCGATTTTGCCGTTTTGGATATGAACCCAGTGTCCAAGGGCACCGCGAGGTGCTTCGGCCCAACCTACCCCTTTGGCATCTTTGCTCCATGTCTTAGGTTCCCATTTTTCTGGACTAAAGGTACGTTGGTCACCCTTTTTCACATTGTCGATCAAGTCTCGGTAAAAGCGCTTTAACCAGTGCGCAGCAAGTTTTGATTCAATGCCACGTGCAGCCGTTCGACCTAGTGTGGAGAAGAGCGCTTCTGGTCCTACGCCCAGCGTACTGAGGACATTGTCTACTTCTTCTTTTACTTGATCGTGGGCCAGTGCATCTTTTTTCGCGTAAGCTACGAGCATGCGAGCCAGCGGGCCTACTTCCATCGGCTTGTCTTTCCAGCGTGGTGCTTTGAGCCACGTGTATTTGTTGTTAAATTGACCGCTCTCATCAAGGGTGTAGTAGGGTGGCTTTGGTCCTGTATACTTCATTTTGGTCTCTCCATCCCAAGGATGAAGGCCGCTCTTGGAGTTGTCGTACCAGGAATGGTCGGTATATTCTAGGATCTGCTCAGGGTCCCGAGGATCGACAGCGAGCACTTCGTTGAGGTTTTTATTCAGTATGACGCCTCTTGGCAAAAGATAATTGGAGAAATCATCAATGTTTGTAGTAGGTAAGTCACCAAAGCAAAGATAGTTGCCTACGCCACCGCCGTATGATGCTGTATCTTTGTAGAAAGAGGCAATGGTCATTAGATCTGGAATGTATACTTGCTCAACAAATTCAATGGCTTCATTAATTAGCTTTTCAATCATATTGAAACGTTCGATATTAATGGCGTTGTCACCATTAATATCAATAGAACAAGCCATACCACCGACGAGGTAGTTGGGGTGTGGGTTTTTACCACCGAAAATCGTGTGAATCTTGACGATTTCTTTTTGCCAGTTCAAAGCTTCTAGATAGTGCGCCAGGGCCATTAAGTTTGCTTCTGGTGGTAATTTGTAGGCTGGGTGGCCCCAATAGGCATTGGCAAAAATACCAAGCTGTCCACTTTCCACAAAGCTTTTTAGCTTATTCTGTACATCGCGGAAGTAACCTGCTGTGGATTTGGGCCAGTTCGATATGCTCTGGGCCAATGCTGCTGTTTGCGCTGGATCGGCTTGCAAAGCGTTGGGGATATCGACCCAGTCGGCAGCATGAAGATGATAAAAGTGGACAACGTGGTCTTGTACATATTGAGCGCAGAACATAATGTTGCGAATCAGTTCCGCGTTGGGAGGAATTCGAATCGCCAAGGCATCTTCTACGGCTCGAACTGAGGTAAGAGCATGAATGGTTGTACATACACCACAGATGCGCTGCACCAAAGCCCAGGCATCGCGAGGATCGCGATTTTGTAGAATGATTTCTAGACCTCGAATGGCCGTGCCTGAACTGGCAGCATCAATAATTTTTCCGTTTTGAACTGTTGCTTCTACCCGTAAATGGCCTTCTATACGAGTGACAGGGTCAATTACAATCCGTTCAGCCATTTTGTATTACCCTCCAATGCTTTCGTCTTCCTTGTTCTTTGACGGTGTTGTTGTTTCATTTTTGGATTCGTGCATTTTTTTCGTTACAGCCGAAACAGTTGCGTGGGCGGCTGCACCAGCAATAGCACCGCCAACAACGATAGCGCCAAATTGGTCAACATTTTTGCCAATTTTCAGGCCTGGTACATCGGAAAGATGAGAGTAAATGGATTGCCCACCTGTGTAGTCCCAGAAGCCTTTCTCGGAACAGGCAATACAGGGATGGCCTGATTTAATGGGATAACTTACACCGCCGTTAAAGCCAATGTTCGAGCAGTTGTTATAGGCGTTCGGGCCTTTACAACCGAGCTTGTAGAGACACCAGCCTTGCTTGGCTCCTTCATCGTCAAAAGATTCCACGAACATGCCCGCATCGAAATAAGCACGGCGATTGCACTTATCATGAATACGGTGACCATAGAAAGCTTTCGGCCTTCCTTCACCATCTAACTCGGGCAAGCGTTCAAAGGTAAGGACATGAGTGATCACACCCGCCATAACTTCTGCAATGGGAGGACAGCCTGGTACATTGATGATCGGCTTGTTCTTGATGATGTCTTGCACAGCCACAGCACCTGTTGGGTTCGGCTTGGCTGCTTGTACACAGCCATTCACAGCACAGGAACCCCAGGCAATGATGGCTTTGGCGTGCTGGGCTTCTTCTTTGAGCAATTCCAGAGCACTGTGTCCGCCTACACAACAATAGATACCACCATCGGCCATGGGAATGGCGCCTTCTACTGCAAGTATGTAGTTGCCTTTATGTTCTTCCATTGTCTTTCTAGCCATGGCTTCTGCTCGTTCACCGGCTGCTACCATCAGTGTTTCATCATAATCGAGAGAAATCATTGACATAATAATTTCAGAAACAATGGGGTGTGAAGTACGGATAAAAGATTCGGTACAACAGGTGCACTCTTGAAAATGTCGCCAAATCACAGGCATTCTCGGTCTTGACTCTAGGGCTTCTGCTATGGTCATGGCTCCGCTAGAGCTTAAACCAAGAGAAGCGGCCATAACCGTGCAGAACTTCAGAAAGTCCCGCCGACTGACACCTCGCTTTTGTAAGGCGCCGTAAAATGTGTCTTTTTCCTTAACGTTCATAGGGCTATCCCTCCTTATAAGTCCTACTTTTCTGCTATTTTCTTGCTTGTTCGACAAGAATAGAAAATATTCTTGCATTATGAAAATTTGTACAAAGCAATTTCTCAGGCCCTTTATTTTTTGATAATTTCTAGGGCAGGCTGGATGAATGTTACTTTCTCTTATTCCAATTGTTCGAAAAAAGTCCTATTAAATCCTTCATTAAATGCATTTTTTTGTATGTATACAATAAAAGCCGCCAGAAACGTAGCTGTTTCTGGCGGCTTATTAGAG
The DNA here is from genome assembly GCF_009649955.1 of Heliorestis convoluta. Taxonomy (NCBI): domain Bacteria; kingdom Bacillati; phylum Bacillota; class Clostridia; order Eubacteriales; family Heliobacteriaceae; genus Heliorestis; species Heliorestis convoluta. The sequence continues at coordinate 2,268,194 of NZ_CP045875.1, forward strand.
TCATTTATTGTTTGCTTCGATCTTGAGGATGTAAAATGGCTGAGCGCGTCTTGCGAAGGGGTATGGGTGCACGGAAAAGTAAGTCCAAAAATGCTTTCCAGTCAAAAGGCAAGAGGGGCCAGAGATAAGGCATTCCCAGCGATCGTGTTGTTGCGAGTAAAAGAAACCACAGCAAAACAGCCACAAGAAAACCATAGACCCCAAAAACCGCGGCTGCAATTAAGAAAAGAATGCGAAAGATTCGATTGGCTAGGCTTAATTCATAGCTCGGCGTTGCAAAGGTACCAACTGCCGCGACAGCAAGATATAAAATGACTTCACTGGTAAAAAGGCCTACTTCTACAGCCACTTCTCCGATTAAGATGGCGGCCACAAGACCCAAGGCCGTCGCTAAGGCACTGGGCGTGTGGATGGCCGCCATGCGTAAGATCTCCAAGCCAATCTCAGCAATGAAAAACTGCCAGAAAAGCGAGACTTCTCCTACCTCTTCCGGACCCATGAACTTCCAGTTTTCTCCTAGCAACTCCGGGTTGGTGGCTACAAGATACCACAGAGGCAGTAAGAAAAGTGATCCGATAACAGCGACAAAGCGAGCCCAGCGCAAGAAAGCACCAATGACAGGCTTTTGTCGATATTCTTCGGCATGCTGTAAGTGATGCCAGAAGGTTGTAGGGCAAATCATAACACTGGGCGATCCATCGACAATGATAATTACATGGCCTTCCATCAGGTGGACAGCGCTGGTATCGGCTCTTTCTGTATAGCGAACCATGGGATAGGGGTTTAGGTGACGGCCAAAGATAAATTCTTCAACTGTTTTCTCACCCATTGGTAACCCGTCAATGGAGATTTGATCAATTTTCTTTTTAATAGCTTCTACCAGATTGGGGTCGGCAATGTTATCAATATAAGCAATGGCAATATCTGTTTTTGATCTTTCTCCGGCTTGCATGTATTCCATGATTAAGGAGCGATCACGAATTCGCCGTCGTATCAAGGCACAGTTAAAGACAATCGTTTCAACAAAGCCGTCTCGAGGCCCCCGTACGACGCGCTCTATATCGGGTTCATCGGGAGAACGGACTGGGTATTCACGAATATCGAGTAAGATAACTTTTTGACAGCCTTCTATGACGAGCGCTGCTTGGCCTGCAAGGACTTGGTTAATGACTTCTTCTAAGTCTTCTGATGTCTCTATTTCCAGATAGGGTATAATAGTTCGTGTAAGCTTCTCGATAGCGTTGCCTTCGAGTTGACTTTCTTCTAGTCTGCTAAGTTCTTTCATGATGAACGTCATAGACTCATCTTTAGCAAAGCCGTCGATAAAAAAGAGGGCTAGCTTCTTACCGCTATACTCCATCTTGTGATGGATGATATCAAAGTTTTTTTCGATGCGCAGTTCTTTGAGCAGATAGTCGATGTTTTCATCATATTGAGAAGAGAGTGGCTTTTGCGTTCCTTTTTTGCCCATTGGCAATACATAACCCCTTTCCCCATTGTCCATGCTTAGTTTGCTGGTTTGGGGAAGGGGTTATGCTTTTATGCTCTGCGAAAAGTAGGCAGGGTAGAAGGAAAGTACGCGAGCAGTTCATGTACCTTTTTTCTGCGATCTCCTTGACAACTGATTGTACGTTGTACGTTAAAGACTTCTAGGTGACTCTTTCGATAGAGGGCAAGCATTTCTGCTGTGGCATGATTGGAGATAACGATGTCGATGCCTGCTTGGCTTTTTTCGTAAGCTTGTTGTGCTAGTTCTACTTGGGCATGGTATGTAAAAGCTTGTCCATCGTAGGCTGTGAAATCACTGGTTGCTGAAAGCGGTGCATAAGGCGGGTCACAGTATATAACATCGCCTCTTCTCGTCTGTGCAAAGGTTTCTCGAAAGTCTGCGATCATAAAAGTGGCTCGTTGTGCTTTTTCATGAAAGTGATGCATCTCTTTTTCGGGGAAGTAAGGTGCTTTATAACGTCCAAATGGGACGTTGTAGATTCCTTTTTTATTATAGCGACAGAGGCCGTTGTAGCCATGCCGATTCAGGTAGAGAAAGAGGGTGGAGCGTTCCCAGGGATCTAGGCTTTCGTTGAATCGCTGTCGCAAGGCATAATAGCGCTCGGCGCTGTTGTTTTCTGGTTGAAAGAGTTTTTGGCATGCTTTAATGAAGCTTTTATCTTTTTGTAGGCATTGGTAGAGATTGATTAGATCGGCGTTGGTGTCGGCTAGAAGATATTCCGCATAGTTTTCCGTGGCAAGGAAAAGGGCACCTGAGCGACAAAAGGCTCGACGAGTCTGCGCCCTTGTGGTAGGATTTTTTGAATTCTTTGGACCAATTTATGCTTGCCACCAGGCCATTTTAAAAATGGACGCAAGAAAAAGCACCCCCTTCTTGATGCATTCTACCTTTTTGCGCAGGTCTTGACAAGGAGGGTACGGAGAGGGATTCAAGAGCTAGGAAAGTTTAAGTATAAAGCCTTTTCAATCGAACGGTAACGGTTGTTCCATGGGGCGAGGTATCGAATTGAATCGTTCCGTTGTGCCTGGCTGCAATGCCGTAACAGACGGCCAAACCTAGTCCTGTTCCGTTTTCTTTTGTCGTAAAGAAAGGAACACCTATGTTTTTCAGGATTTCTTCGGGAATACCTGGGCCCTGATCTTGGAAGATGATCAGGAGATTCTGATCTTCTTTCAATGTTTTGACAACCATTGTCCCACCTTCAGACATGGCGTCTACTCCATTTCGAAATAGATTTAATATGAGTTGACGGATCTCTTTTTCGTCTACCATAAGGTCCTCTATGTTCTGATCCAATTGGAAGCTTACTTCTATCTTTGAATTTATTCCATCGGCTTGTAACAAGGGCTCTAGCTTGCGAATGATTTCGTTGATGTTCTTTAGCTCTTTCTTAGAGGTTGATTTTTTGCTGATCGATAAAAATTCTGTAATTATGCCGTTGGCTCGGTCGATCTCATCAATCATTACATCAAAGTGGTCCTGATAGATAGCCAACTCGTTTCTAGCTTTTAAAAACTGTAAGTATCCTCTGACACACGTTAAGGGATTTCTAATTTCATGGCCTATGCCGGCCGACATCTGACCAATGACATTCAATCGAGCCAATTGCAAAAGTTCTTGCTCGAGCCTTTTCTTTTCGGTAATGTCGTTGACTTGAAATAAAAAGCATCTACGTCCTTGTATGGTGATACTTTCTGCAGAAATAAGGGCAACCATCGTTTCTCCTGATTTTCTACTAAGTTTTATCTCAAGGTTTTGATAACGACCTTTTATACCGAGAAGGTTCATGGAACCATTACGGTCTTCTAGATCATAGTAAAAGTCGAGGTCTACAGCAGTTTTACCTATCATTTCTTCTCGTAAATATCCTGATGTATTTTCAAAGCTTCGATTCACAGCAAGAATTCGTTTGCTGTCGGTATCAACAACACATAATGGAATGGGACTCTCTAAAAATACCATGCGAAAACGTTCTTCTGAAAGACGAAGATCTTCTTCAAATCTTTTTCGCTCTGTAATATCTTCGCTCGATATGAGCACACAGGGTTCATCATTAAATTCAATCAGCATGGCTGAGCACAACATGGTGCGCTTTTCACCTGCTTTTGTTGTAATGTTCAATTCTAAGCCGTCAAAGCGCTCGTATTGAAGGAGTTTTTCTTCTAATTCCATGAGATTATCAGGCTTGTCTGCTATAGCTAAATCTTCGCATTTATTTCCTATGACTTCACCCCTAGAGTAGCCCGTAACCTCTTCAAAAGAATCATTCACAGCCACAATCGTCAGATCCGATAACTTTAGAACATGCTTAGATAAGGGGCTTTTTTGAAAAACTTTTCGAAACCGTTCTTCAGAACGGATTAAAGCTTCTTCTGCCTTTTTCCGTGATGTAATATCTCGAAAGAAAAATAGGTAGCCTGTTGATACAGCGTAGATGAGGACTTCATGCCAGCGGTCATTTTGTTTTGAGTATTCTTCGAGCACTGCCGATAATTTGCATTTTTTTCCCCGATTTTTGATTGCTATGAGCGGCTCCGCATATTGAGGGTAATAATCTGTGATTTTCTTGCCGATGACCTCTTCTTTTTCTTTGGAAAGAAAGCGATAAGTCGCTGCGTTAATATATATGTATCGCCATTCATGATCGACTGCAACGAGGCCATCTGTAATACCTTCTAGGATGTGGTATTTTTCGTGTAGTAGTTTTTCTAGTTCTACTATCACTCGGCTGTTGTCAATTAGCTTTTCGCGCAACCGATAGTTCTCTTCTTCTAATGACTCGATACGCTGTAGCATTTCGTTGGTTGACATTTCTTTCATAAGCATTGTGTTCAGAGTCTTCTCCTCACTTTTCTGTCTCATTTCCCTTTCTGAAGAATGTCTGGTTAATGTATATTTTATTTCAAAAATCTGTTTATTCCTACACATTTTTTAACATTACCCCAAGAAAAGTAGTAAAACTGGGAATTATAGCTCCAATCAAAAAGCCTTGCTCCAGTTCGTCTGAAGCAAGGTCTGGCAAAGATTCTTTTTTCCTGCAGCTTCGACGAATTGGCTACCCTTTCATTGGAATAATAAAGGAAAAGGAGGCTTGCTACTATGTCGATGTTAGCTGTACCCGTAGAAGGCGATCAAGTGAGTGACCATTTTGGACATAGCAAATCTTTCGCCTTTGTTTATCTAGAAAATGGAAATCTCGTTAAAAAGGAAGTTCATGCAACGCCGCCTATGCAAAACAGACACGACGAATTTCCCAAGTGGTTTTTATCGAAACAAGTTGATAGCGTCATCGTAGTCCGTATTGGTGGTGGAGTCTATAGAACCTTAAAGAGTCGGGAATCGAAATATACAAAACGGCTCCCGCAACTCTCGAAGAAGTTGTTCGGGCCTTCGCAGAGAAAAAGTTAGAGAAGGTACAAGAAGCTGACCTTGTCTCCTGTGGTCACAGTCATCATAAATAAACCCATAGGAGGTTTACTATGCAAACCTTTAATTTGTCAAGTAAGATGGTGTACTCTGACAAATCGTTAACGAAAAAAGTGGTTTATAGTGATAGTAGTATCTTGTCTTTTGTCCTCAACTTTAAACCAGGACAAGTCTTACCCCCTCATACTCATCCCGGAATGGTTACAATCATTCAAATATTGCGAGGAACGGCTACATTTACAGTGGACGGAGAGGATACTCAGCTTGCAGTAGGTGAAGGGCTGGTGTGTCAGGAGCAAGAATTGTTGGGCTTGAAAAATACTGGTGATGAAGAGCTTTCTCTTTATGTAACCTTATCACCGGGTCCAAAAGATAAGATGTTTGCTGAGGAATTCTAGCTAGTTTTCAACTTGATTTATGCCGAATAGTCATCAATGAACCCCCGGTACAACTTATCGTACCGGGGGTTCATTCATACAAGCTAGTTCTATCACTTTCCACTGGTTGCGTAGTTCGAAAACGTCCATTATCGACAAGTTTATATAAATAAACTATAATCATTATAGAAGCATGCGCAAAAAAATACATGAACAAATAAAGGATGATGCTCATGTCGATTAAACGGCTGTTTCAGATTATGTATCTAATTACAGGGATTCTACTGGCAACTTTGATGGTTCTCATTTTTTTGCTTTACCAAAATCAAAAAGATCTTTTACTTAGTGCAGAAGTGAGGTACCAATCTTATTTGCTCGCTGATGAACTTCGACAAAGTTCTGATGACCTCACTAGAATGGCTCGTACATACGTTATAACCGGTGACGATAAATATGAAAAAATTTATTGGACGATTCTCGATATACGTAATGGAAAACAACCTCGACCACAAGGTTATGAACGTTCATATTGGGATTTTGTCGCTGCTAATGACGAGTACACACGTTCTGATGGTGAAACAATCTCATTAAATGATCAAATGAAACAATTGGGATTTACTGAAGAAGAATTCGGCTATCTACAGCAAGCTGAAGAAAATTCAAATAACCTTGTAAAAATAGAAGAAATGGCAATGAATGCTATGAAAGAAATGATCCGACCTGAAGAAGTACAACTGATGAATCCAGGTGAAACAAATGAAGAGTTTGCTCGGAGAATCATGCATGATCAGCGTTATCACATAGAAAAAGCAAAAATCATGGAACCAATTGATCAGTTTTTCATAAAATTGGATCAACGAACTAGTTTAGAAGTCGAGGGATTCACAAAACGACAACAGACCTATCTACAAGTAATTATAGTGATTCTTCTTGCTTTATTAGGAAACATTATTTTGGCGTTTTGGCAGATTCATCGAAAAGTAAATACTCCACTTTCAATTTTGTACGAAGATGCTTGTCGAATTAGTAAAGGCGATTTATCACGAGTCATTCAGTATAAATCAGATGATGAGATCGGGCAACTGGCATCAACATTGAATCAGATGCTTCAGAAGATCAACTTTATCTCTCAGATCAAAGAAGCTTCACAAGAATCACTAGCTTTTGCAGAAAAGTTATCAACTTATTCTCATAAGTCTACAGAGTCAATTAATCAAACCATCATTGAAATGGGTAACGCCTCTGAAGTTACTGATATGCAGGCCAATAAAGCGAATGAGAGCATGCAGGCCATCGAACAGTTGACGATTGGAGTTCAACGTATTGCTGAATCGGCATCCTATATTTCTGGTGAATCAGAAAAAATGGCTACAGATGCGAAAAACGGTCAACGAACCATAGAAAATGCAATGGACCAAATGACTACGATCCAAGAAAGCGCTCAGCAGACAGTAGATGTTATCCAATTACTTCAAAAAACAGTGGCTCAAATCGTTGAATTTACCAATACCATCTTATCTATTTCCTCTCAAACGAATTTATTGGCGTTAAATGCCGCCATCGAGGCAGCACGTGCAGGAGAACAGGGGCGTGGATTTGCCGTTGTTGCAGAAGAAATTCGCAAGCTAGCTGATGGTACTTCTCAATCTGCTTCTCATATTGAACAATTAATTGCAGAAATTCAGACGAAGACGGCAGAAACTGTAAAAATGGTTGAAAGTAGTAAGCAAGATGCTGACCATGGAATTGTAATGGTACATGATGTACGAAAAATGTTCTTAAATATTGTCCAGGCAATTCAAAAAGTAACGGAGCAGCTTGAAGATATGTCTTCTACTTCTCAGCAAATGTCTGCTAGTTCTGAAGAAATCGCTGCAAGCTCAGAAGACATTTCTCATTCAGCGAAAGTATCTGCTGAAAGGATACTACAAGTGCTCGAAACCAACAAGAATAACCTCTCTGGTGTAAAAGAGATTTCTGTTCTTTCCAATCAATTGACTGTTCTAGCGAATAACTTACAAAAGCGGGTTGATGAGTTCTCTGAATAATAAATCGAGAAAAGCGTAGCCCAAGTAAGAATACGTAGCAAATTAAGGCCAAGGATTGAGAAGTCCTTGGCCTTTTTGTGAGATGCAGCTTTTTTAAGGGTATTTACACTTCTTCCTCAAAAGAAGTAATCTCCTGAATGATTTTAGTCCATGTTTCTTCGTTAAATTCCCCTTCTGGAAAATCAAAAGTAAGATAATCATATCTCATTGCATACCCACACAGAAGGTTTTCTTCTGCTGAGATGGTGTATGAATAGTGATCGTTCTCTATGTACAGATTAACCCTTTGATTTTGTTCGATTATCTCATACTCATACTTCATACCTGCGATAATTGGCGTAGTAGCTCGTAATTGTTCCAAACGCTCTTGAATTTGTTCCATTGTCTTTTTTTCTCCTTAATTTTTTCCTCTACTGCGATGTGTCGACAGAAGCTGTGGAAAATCAGCACCAATCTAAACTGTAGTCGCTGCCTTTATCTTCTCCGCTAACTCACCGATATCCTATTTCATCTGATAAGAAATATAACAAACAGAAGAAACTAACGACAAAAAGACCAGAAAGCGATATCTGGTCTTTTTTGAATATTATGGCATTTTCCCAGTTCTTCATTAATTCATCTCTGTGAATCTCACACCATGCTAAGACAAGCTTTAATTGTTTAGATGGTTCAAAACAAAAGAGGCATGACAATAAGTTGATTAAAAACGTGGGTCAGCATGTGTGCTAAAATTGCATAGGCTAACCCACTTTTCCAATAAAGATAGCCAAATCCAATACCTGCAAGGCCGTTTAATAGAAATGCTCGAATAATAATCGGCGTTGATAGCCCTAGCAGGACCGACGTAGCTGGCAAATGACCAGCAGCAAAAATCAACGCTGCTAAAAGTATTGCACTTACATAGATCCAGGAAGGAATAGACTCTTCTTTATTAGCTCTTGCGAATAATCTCCAAAGAACAAAGACGATTAAAGATATTAAAAAGAGTCTCATCATTAATTCTTCAACAATACCACCGTATAAAACACTAGAGATAAAGTACCACAGTGAAAAACGATAAGTTTCGATCTGGTGAGGTAGATATGGAGCAAATACATACTTATCAAAACCGGACAACGTGATAGCCAAAACCGTTGCAATTATGAAAGCTATTATTACACTATTTTTTTCATATCTAAAATTTAAGCTTAAATGTACTTTCCTGGCCAATTTAAGTCCAACAAATGAAGAAATGAAAGCATATATAGCTGTTTGTACTGTGGAAATGACTAGCAGTATTTCTGTTGAGCCAAGTTGAGCCACAATCTGTTGTCTTACTTCTTCAGTCGCAGCTGATAGTTGAAAATATCCTAAAGAAAAACCTGCAGCAAGTCCTATCAGTGTAAAAAGAAGGCTTATCTTTAGATCGTTGTTTTTCATAGTTCCGTTCTTTTCCTCCAAATAAAACGATTCTTAGTTAGGCCTGTGTACCAGAATCCCTTTTTATGTGAATATTGTGCTAAAAAAGGAAATATTGAGCCAAATCATACCAACCCTTCTGTTTATCCCAGGGAATCGCTGTTTGAGCGACTAACGTAGCCTCTAAGGCATCACCATCGGGACCGGCAACAATTCGTGGTCTTTTCTGTTCGGTCATTACATTCACCTCTGCAAGTAGGATACCCGAGCTAGTTTAGCTTATCAGTACATCTTCAGATAGCTTAAACCAATTGATCGACCCTTCAATTGGAATGATAAAAGCGAAGGGTGAAAGATCGACTCATGCTGTTCTGGCGGAATACCGATGCTGCCGTATCTCCTAGTCCAAATGAGATGACCCTTCTCTCAATATTAATACAAAGGTCACAGGTTAAAAATCTTCTTAACCTGTGACCTTTTATGCATTAAGGCTCTCTATCTTGAAATTTCGCTTTTTAAGTATATGCACAACACTTCTTGTATTTTTTCCCACTGCCACATAGACAGGGATCATTCCTGCCAACTTTTTTGCTACTTTTAGCCTGTTCACTAGAATGGCCTGCCAAATTAGGCCTTTTCGTTATATTTAATATTTCTTCCGGTGTATGGCCGTTGTTTTCACATAGCCTTGTATTGTTGGCCAAATCGATGACAAGCTGCATCACTTCAGATACCTGATCTCTATTTTTAAAGATTACATTTCTACGGTTAAAGACATCAATAATGTTTTCCATTGAGAAATCATACTGGCAGGTGCCTTGAATATCTGAACAAAGATTTTCTGCTTTGAAAAAATCACCTTTAAAGATGTTCTTGCTTAGATAGTTTAATAAAGCTTTGTATTGTTTCGTAATCTCGTGGTATGATTCCTCTTTGTATTTTAGTAACTCTTCTTGCTCTGGAACGTAAAAAGGCTTACCTATCCGTTGCCTAAGTTGTTCTTCGAACTCGTCATACTCTATGATTGTCTCTTCCACAAAGTAATCGTCAAATACTACAACAAAATTATTTCTTAATTCTAGTGGCGCCACTCGAGCAATTTTGGCAAGGGTGTCTGAGTTAACTTCGGCATTATTTTGCCGGTTATAAATCTCAACCACCTTGTCTTTGTGGACTATACCATAGAGGTGGGTGAGGGATATGGCATAATCGAGCAATAACTTGTTATTTTTGTAGAAAATAGCCCGCTTGGCTTGTCGGTCTAATAACTGTCCGATTCTACTAGTTGACAGCTCAAACTGGGCTGCTATCTCTTTATAGGTCATTCCCCGCAAGAACATTTTAACGATCTGCTTACTCTTTTTATTGCCAGATAAAATATCGGTATCTGTAATGCTATTAAAGGCCGCAAGTTTTTCTGCTTTGTTCATGAATGTATCTCCCTATCAGAATAGCTTCGATAAGTAATATACCACATTTCTACACCATTTAGTTCACTCGCTAGATATGTTATTCTTTCACTTGTATCATGGGGTACATAGACTACCAAACAACAAAAAGACCAGAAAGCGATATCTGGTCTTTTTGTCATCCATTCCGTTTCCGCCACCTACTGATACTTCCGCGTAACCTTCTCGCCATTATAGGTAAAAAGAACTTTCTTCCCATCAATCATCGTCTCTAGATGTACCGGCCTCTGCCAAAAGGTATAGAGATAAGGAATCGTTCTTTCCAAGTAAGGAATATCCAATTCTACGCCTTCGTAGGCGTGTCGCAAATAGAGTTCTCCTGCTCGGTTAAAATCACCATCTTCCACGTAGATGGTCGGGAAGCCGCCATTGGTTAATTTGTCTACCAATTGATCGCGGACTACTTCCCAGTTCTTTTCGATCACTTGCCACTGGTTGCCGACTTTTTTGTAGATATATAAGTCAAGGTCATGGACTAGTTCTTTGGTTAGGTAGTTGCGTAAAAAGGATTGGTCTGTTTCCACTTCCCGCACTTCAAACATCTTCTCTCGGCCATAGCGCTTCTCAATGTCTTCAAACATTTTCAAGCCTACATAGTAAGGATTGATCGATAAGCGAGAAGGCTGCACGACCTGGGCATGCATTTTGGCAAATTCCCAGGCATCGTTTTCGGTCATCTCCATTTCTCGCATGATCCGTAGGTGCCAGTAGGAGGCCCACCCTTCATTCATGATCTTCGTCCGCAACTGCGGCCAAAAATAAAGCATTTCATCACGTATGATCGAAAGAATATCTTGTTGCCACTCTTCCAGAAAGCGTCCTTCTTTCATCAGAAAGAGCAATACATCTTTTTGGGGTGATAGTTTTTTTGTAGAGCTTTCATTTTCTTCTTTCTTCTCATTCGTTTCACTATGTGATAAAATTTTTGACTTACTATCGCTGCTTGTTTTTTCTTTGCTAACTTTGGCTTCATCTCTCTCTTTTTTTGCAAGCTTATCTTCGAGTTGGAATAAGTCATCATAACGGCTTGACTGTGGGGGACTTTCTTTTTTCTCTTTCACTTCTTTAATCGTACGATGATAGGGATCGATATGTTCTTGTAAAGCCAAAGCTGCATCTAGAAACTTCTCTACTTCTTGCCGACCCTGTTCTAACTCGTACTTCCGAATTCGCTCTGCCGAAGAAGCCATAGACTCGACCATAAACCGCGAAGTACCTGCATAGGCGGCGTTATTCTTGAAAAAGTCACAATGGGCCAACACATGGGCACTGACAAGTTCATTTTGAATTGGTCGATTTCCTTCTAATAAAAAGGCATAGCAAGGGTCTGAGTTGATCACCAGTTCATAAATTCGCGATAGGTTATAATCGTAAGACATCTTCATTTTCTGAAATGTCTTACCAAAAGACCAGTGAGTAAATCGAGTCGGCATTCCGTAGGCTCCAAAAGTATAAAGAACATCTGCCGGTACGACTTCAAAGCGCATCTCATAAAAATCAAGTCCATAGTCTTTTGCGATGTCCATCAACTTGGGAATGGATTGAGCCAGCCGATCCAAGTCTCGATCTAAAGGGCTTTTATGGGAATTCAAAAGGAATCTACCTCCTTGTACTTCACTTCCTTTTCAACATATGTATGTCGTCCCTAAATCAATATGTAAATATTATGAAAAGTAAAGAGAACGCCCGATTACTGGCGTTCTCTTGCTGTTAAGCTACTGCTATAGCTGCTTTATGGTACCTTATGGTTGCTTCAAGGCTGCTTTGTGAAGTTCTATATATTTCATTACTTGGTTAAAGGAATCGGTCCTTTAATCGGCTCTGACAACAGCCACAAAATGAGGCAATACACGAAAGCGCAGGCGATCCCCTTTTTTGACACTTTCTTCAGGATGGATATGAACTAGAATTTCTTGCTTTCCACCATCAGCTAATTCCGCTTCAATCAAAGCATCAATGGCTTCCCCGGTGTAGGTCCATTGCATCAAAGTCCCGCACACCATACCTTCTGGATCTAGTTCCAGACTATCTGGTCGAATGGAGATATAAGCCTCTTCGCCAGGGGAAAGGTTGTGGGTGTGATTACAGGCAATCGTACCTAACGAAGTAACGACGGAGCGTCCATCGTCACCAATTCTACCTTTCATTAAATTAGATTGCCCCACAAAAGTGGCGACAAAGCGATTGGACGGATACTGGTAGATCTCCCGTGGTGTACCGAGTTGTTGAATCACACCATGACGCATTACAACGATACGGTCGGAGATAGCGAGCGCATCTTTCTGATCATGAGTAACAAAAACAGCCGTTGCGTTCGCTTCTTTGATAATATCTTTGACTTCAACGCGCATCTGCGTACGAAGATCAGCATCTAAATTACTAAAAGGCTCATCGAGTAGAACTACAATAGGTCTGCGTGCTAACGCTCTTGCTAAGGCAACGCGCTGCTGCTGTCCCCCTGATAGTTCATGGGGGTACCGCTTTTCATAACCCTGCAGATCCACAATCGCTAAGACTTCGCGGACCCTCTCTGCTTTGTCTCGCTCGCGATAGCCAAAGCCCACGTTATCAAAGACGGTAAGGTGAGGAAAAAGAGCATAATCTTGAAACACCATGCCAATGCCTCGTTTTTCCGGTGGTACCCAGTTGCTTTTGCTGCTAACAATGCGTCCACCCAGGGAGATCGTGCCCTGATCAGGCCGCTCGAAGCCTGCGATCAAGCGCAATGTCGTCGTTTTACCACAACCACTTGGGCCAAGCAGTGTTACGATCTCTCCTTTTTCCACGGCAAGGGATAAATTCTTCACCGCTGCTTCTGTAGATCCTGGATAGGTCTTATATAAGCCTTGCAAATCAATATGATACAAAAGAAAGTCACCACCTTTATGTTTATGCCTTGGTTAATATTTTTTCAGCATCCACCGTAAAGGAATAATCGATAAGAGCACAAGCAACAAAGCGGCTGGTGCAGCAGTCTGATAAAAGCCTTCACTCGCATCAATCCAGATTCGAACGGCCAGTGTATCCATCCCAGGGGGCCGCAAAAGAAGTGTCGCTGGCAACTCTTTGATAGCACTGACAAAGACAAGAGCACTGCCTGCCAAAAGACCTGGCGTGATCAGAGGCAAGGTCACTCGCATCATCACTTGCCAGGGTGAGTAGCCGGCCATACGTCCTGCTTCATCGAGTCGTGGTGAGACAGCCGTTAAAGCCGCTTCAGCCGCTTGCATGTTCTGGGGCAAAAAGCGAATCACATAGGCCACAATCACCAAGGCCGCTGTGCCGTAGAGAAAAGGAATATACTGATTGAAAACAAAGATAATCCCCAAGGCGACAATAACACCTGGCAAAGCATAGCCTGCATAAGCAAGCTTATCTACAAAAGTACTGACAATAGAAGGATTTCGAGACTTAAGATATACAACGGGCAATGCTAGAATCATACAGAGTACGCTGGCAGAGCCGGCCATAAAGACACTATTCCAAGCAAAACCCCAGAAGCGAGAATCAATGGCACCACGAGTAATGCCCACAGAGGACCAGTAAAAAAGAACAGCCAAGGGCAAGACTACGGCCAGCGTGAAGATAGCAATGACATAAAAGAGCAGAGGCAGCTTATAGTGCCCTAGCTCACTAACAGGCGCTTGTCGCGGTGTGCCTTTCGATTGATAGAAGCGTTGTTTTTCTCTTGTTTTCGCTTCTCCCCAGATAAATACCAGGGTAATTGCAATTAAGAGTACACTTAAGATGGCAGCGGCCACTTGATCATAGTTGCCCATCTGAAAATAAATGGCTGCCGTAAACGTTGTATAGCGTAAAGCAGCGACGGCACCAAAGTCCGAAAGAACATAAAGGGCCACCAAAATAGCGCCTGCCCCCATGGCGGGACGTAAAAGCGGCAACGTCACTTTCCAGAAAACTTGTCCGTAGTGAAGGCCCGCAATTCTGGCTGCTTCTTCATAATTTAAGTTCGATCGTTTTAAAGCAGCAGAGGTAATCAAGTATACATAGGGATAGGTAAAGAGAATCAGAACAAAAGCGACACCCCAGAAAGAATAGATGTTAAAAAGAGGGCTTCCAAGCCAATCACGGATCCACCCCGTAGGGCCAAAAATTATGATATAGGTAATCGCTCCTACATAAGGGGGAATTAAAAGAGGCAACGCAAGCAACCATTGCCAAGCTTTACGTCCTGGCAGATCGGTTCGAATGACCAAAAAAGCCAAGGTTACGCCAATGAACAGGGCAAAGAAGGTTACTACAAAAGTCAAGCTGAGTGTGTTCTGCAAAAGAATAGGAATTCGTGTATCTAGTAGTCGAAGCCAGCGATCGGCACCACCTTGTATTCCCCGTATAACCACATAGAGAATGGGTACTAGCATGGTTAGTGCTGTCACAATGGCAACAGTGAGGAGACCAAGGCCTGGTGGATTGCCGCGCCACAGCTTTAACCAGAAGAAGGAAAAGGCCCCTGGTAGATCAGGGACCTTTTCCTGGGATTGTTCAATTGTTTCAGGCGGTACGGACTTTTTCGGTATACTTTCCAATATCTACAACCCCTAGCTTAGACCATTATCTTTACAGGTTCAAATCTAGACCAGCATCTTCAATCAATTGTTTTACATCAGACCAGACAGGGCCTAGTTCTTGTAATGGCATATCCATTACTTTGTATTCATCAATCTTTTTCGCAAAGCCAACTGCTTCTACAGCAGGATTCAGAGGAACTTCCATGCTATTGAAAGCAAATACTTTTTGTTGTTCTGGTTCTAAGAGCCAGTCAATAAAGGCTTTCGCATTCTTCGTATTGGGAGCGTCTTTGATAAGTGCTACGCCTGCAGCGTTGACAAAAGCACCGATGTCATCAGAGCCTTGATCCGGGTAGATAGCACCTACATTGTTATCTTTGTCTTCGTTGAGCTGCAAGTGATAGTAGTAGTTGTTAACAAGACCAAACTTAAATTCACCGGCACCCACAGAGCGACGAATGTCACCGTGACCATTTACAACAGCGCCTGCATTTTCTCGAACTTGCTCAATCCATTCTTTGGTCTTCTCATCGCCCCAAGCGGCACGTAGCGCTGCAACGTGAGCAACCATAGAACCATTGCCACCGCGGGTAATCATAAACTCTCCTGACCACTTCGGATCCGTTAATTCCCATAAGGCCTTGGGCATTTCTTCTTCTGAAATAAGGTCTTTGTTGTACATCAGAACGCGAGTTCTGGCAGAAAGACCTACCCAGGAGCCATCCACAGCGCGATACTTGGGATCAATGACTTCTAACGCTTTAGAATCGTTGCTCGCTAAAAGGCCTTCTAAACGAAGATATTCCATGGCGCCAGCATCATTGGAGAAAAAGATATCAGCTTGTACATTGTTTCTTTCTTCGATAATCTTGTTCACACTTGCTTCGTTGCCACTGAGCATGCGAACTTTGATGCCTGTCTGCTCCTCAAAGCTTTCTACAAGAGGCTGTACAAAGGTTTCGTTACGGGCCGAGTAGATAACAAGCTCCTTCGTTTCCTTGTCTGCATCTGCAGCCGTTGAAGTACTTGAAGACGAGGAACAACCGGTAACGAACAAAGCGGTACCAAGCAAGGTAGTCATCAGCAATTTACCTAGAGACTTCTTCATAACTCTTAGGTCCCTCCTATGATTCGGTCGTTTTTATGTATAGAACCGGAGCAATTCCGGATACTACCGAAAATTGTAATTTCCTTTACTTGTGTCGGTTTTTGGTGATAATGATTTGCGATTGCATTTATATACTACTGTGCTAGCCTCTCGGTGTCAACACTCTTTTTACAGAAAATTTTCACAAAGCAGTCTCTCTTAAAAACTAGAAAAAGATAGGTTTGCTTATGGTGTAGCAAACCTATCTTTTTCGCTAAAACAATCTTGTCATGTACCCGGGGCCGGTCTTCTTCATTTACTGCCAAGCCCTATAAAAGCTTGTTATGTACATACTTTGTTATTCTACACGGTTCCGTCCCTTTTTCTTCGCATTGTAAAGAGCTCGATCCGCTCTTTCTAACAGCGATTTCGTTGTTTCTTCAGGACCTTCATATTCTGCAATACCAAAACTGGCGGTAATGGGAATCTTAAAATCTTCAGAGACGATGACAGGCTCTTTTTCAATGGTCTTTCGTAATTTCTCGGCTAGTTCAAAAGCGCCGTGGCTATCTGTCTCAGGAGCAATAATGCAAAACTCTTCACCGCCGAAGCGGCAAACTGTATCGGTCGATCGTACTTTTAATTGCAGACGACCTGCTAGATGTATAAGAATTTTATCACCGACAAGATGGCCATGGCGGTCATTGATTTGCTTGAAAAAGTCCACATCGGTCAGTAAAACAGAAAAGGTGTGTCCATAGCGCTTTACCCTCGCCAATTCTTCTGCCATCTTTTGATCAAGATATTGGCGATTATAGAGGCCCGTAAGAAAATCTCGAATAGAGCCAGCACGCAAAATTGTTTCTCTTCGTTTTAACTTGTCTATAGATTGTTTATACCGCAAAACAATTTCTAAACGCAAAAGCAGTTCATCAAAGTCCAGCGGCTTCACAAGATAGTCAAAAGCACCACAGCGGAAAGCTTCTAGCTTATCTTGCTTGTTGTTATTGCTTGAAGCAATAATAATCTGAATCTTTTGCGTATCTACATCTTCTTGTAACAGGCGAGCTAATTCTAGGCCGTTCATCCCAGGTAAAACAATGTCACAGATAATGACATCGGGCTCAAAGCTTTTGGCCATTGACAGTCCTTCCTGACCACTGCGGGCCACATTGACATGATAGCCCTGGTAGGAAAGCAAATCGAGCATAATTCTTCCTTCTAAGGAAGAATCATTGATGATCAATATCTTTTGTTGCAAATGCTTCACCTGCCCAAAATAGAATAGAAAAGGAGCCTGCCTAAAAGCAGACTCCTTTTCTGGTCCAGAAACTTCCCCGAGGACCAGCCAAACGTCCTGCCGTTCCTCATTATACTCCTGCACAAGAGCAGGTATCGTTTGCAGCCAGTTGACCGCTCCTCTTGATATTATTGTAACTCTCTTGTTCAGAAAAGTCAACCTATAATCGTAAGTAATTTTTTCCCATGATTATATTAGCTGTCATTGCTGCGCTTTGCTCTTTTGTCTCTATTCGTTCGTTGTTTTCCAGAAACGAACCAATCCCGTTACAGCCGCGGCACCTGCTCCAATGGCGATAATGCCTGTAACACCATGAACAAAGGGTTCAATCATTTGCACATATTCACCTTGAACGAGTGTATAGGTAGCCTGAAAGAAGAAAAGTCCCGGAAGAAGCGGAATGATACCACCAATGACAAATAAAGTAACAGGCACTCGATAGTACCGTGCAAAAATTTCACTAAAAATCGCAACAGCCAAGGCGCCCCAGAACATGCCTAGTAGGGGTGAACTGCCCATAGCAACGGTTCCTGCTAAAACAGAGCGACTTATAAGACCAACAAGACCGGAAGCTAGCACCGTATTGCGCGGTGTGTTCAAAGCCATAGAAAAAAAAGCTGCAATGAAAAAGCCAAATAGCATCTCCATCGCCAAGCCATAAGACGATGAGACGTTTACATCTTGGATATAACCGTTTCCTATGGTTGCTAATATTAAGCCAGCACCACCAAAAAGTGCTACTGTAAGACCTGTTGCTTCTAAGCCTCGGATTGCTCCGGCTAAAAGATCGCCCGCTACGATATCACGAACAGAGTTAACCATATAGGCGCCGGGAAAAGCAGAAAGCAACAAGCCTATCAGTATCGGTACCATGTCAATCTCTAGAAAAGCTTTCGTGAGCAGAACGAGAAGCATGCCGAAGGCGCCTAAGGTAAATTCTCTAAGAAATGGTGTGTTCATAAAGACTTTTGTCTTAACCATAAAGTAACGAAGAGACAAGCTGACGAGCAAAGCAACGACAAATTCTAAGCCCGTTCCGCCGTTGAGCATGGCCAAAATGGCTGCGACCAAAGAAATGCAAAAAACTTGCCAGTACCAGTGATAGGGCTCTTTTTCTTTTTCAATTCTCTCTAGTCTCGTTAAAGCTTCTTCAACGGTCATAGAGCCTTGTGAAAAAGTTCGAGCCAATTCATTGACTTGAGAAATTCTTCGTAGATTGATGGCTCTCTTGAAAACACGGCGCACTGCTGTGCGCGGCTCTCCAGTTTCTTCTGTGTAGCCCACGAATAAGCCCGTTGGCGTGCAATAGCTTTGCACTTCTTTAAGCTGTAATGCTTTGCCCAATCGTATGATCGTTTCCTCGACTCTATAAATCTCAGCGCCTGACTCCATCAAGATGCGACCACTTCGAAGTAAAAGTGTAAGTGACTTATCCAAAGGTCTATTGCACTGCCTTTCAAGAAAAGTAAAAATAACAAAAGCCCTCTTGCCTCAATCTAAGTTCAAGAGAGCTTTATTCTCTTTGAATCCATCATAGGATATAGAGAGCTATTTTTCAATCATCATTCCGTCTTTGGGGTGATATTTTTTCTATGGGTAACCATTTTGCAAGCAAGATTTCTAACTGCTTTACGTTGAAAGGCTTGCTTAAATAGTCATCCATTCCTGAATCAATACACTCATCCCGATCGCTATTCATGGCACGAGCTGTAATCGCTATAATGGGTATGTTTTTTTCTTCTTCCATCATACGGATTTTTTTCGTTGCTTCAAAACCGTTCATCACCGGCATTTGGCAGTCCATTAAAATTAAGTGATAGGTATGTTTTTTTACAGCTTTGATCGCTTCTTGTCCATTCAGCACCGCATCGACTTGATAGCCTAACTTTTTCAACTGGCAGGTAACAAGGCGCTGGTTGATCAAGTTATCTTCAACCAACAAAACTCGAAAGCTATCATTACAGCGACTTTTGCCATTCTCTTTACCACTGTGAAGTTTCTTTTTCATTGAGCAGTTGCTATTGAGCTTTCTTGGATTCAGCTTTGGCTTTGGCTTTTCTGCTTTATTGATAGCCTTGGCTTTTGCAAAAGGAATGATACACCTGAAAGTAGAGCCTGTTCCTTCCCTGCTTGTTACACCGATGGTTCCTCCCATTAAGTGAACCAACTTTTTACTAATGGGAAGACCGAGGCCTGTTCCGTGATAATGACGACCTGATTTATCATCGACTTGCACAAAGGGGTTAAATATTTTTTCTACACTGTCAGAAGAAATGCCTATGCCTGTGTCTGTTACTTCAAAGCGAACTAGCATTTCTTGATCACTTTCCTGTTCTAGAGTGACTTGGAGACTTACTTTTCCATAGGATGTAAATTTAATAGCGTTCCCAAGCAAGTTCAACAAAACCTGGCGAAGTCGAATCGGATCGCCTCGCAAGACTTGGTTGAGTCGAGGATCAATCTCTTTTTTGAAGGTTAAGCCTTTGCTCGTCGCTTTCGAAGAAAGCAAATAAACACTCGTCTCAATAAGGGTGGGTAAGTCAAATTCTTTGATTTCTAGATGCAATTGAGAAGCTTCAATTTTGGAAAAATCGAGGATGTCATTAATAATGATCAAAAGCATTGTAGAGGAATCGCGAACTACCTGGGCAAACTCACTTTGCTCTAGACTTAGCTGAGTCTCTAGAAGCAAATCGATCATTCCAATAATCCCGCTCATCGGTGTTCGTATCTCATGGCTCATCGTTGCTAGAAAATCCGTTTTGGCACGATTGGCGCATTCGGCCACTCTTTTGGCTTCTCGCAAGGCCTTTTCAACTTCCTTCTCTTTCGAAATATCTCGAAAAAGAATGGTAAGCCCAATGCGCTCTCCTTCACAAATAATCGGCCTTACTACATAAGAAACAGGGAATGTTGAACCGTCTTTACGAATAAAAGTGGCGCTTGCCGTTCGAACCAAAGTAGGTCCCTCTTGCTCATATAGAGCCATCCAATCGATAGGCATTCTTGACTCTGAAGGATTATCTACAATTACCGTTGTTTCTTGACCATAAAGTTCTTCTGTAGACCAGCCAAGGATTTGCATGGCAATGGGATTCAAAAATACAATAGAGCCTACACAATCAATGATAAATAGAGCCTCACCGAGACTATTCAGTAAAGATTGGTTTATGTCATTCTGCAATAGCTCCTTTTTCAATATGATTCGACCCATCTTTTCCACCCACTCAATTCTCCATTTTCATGGTCTTTTGTGGACAGATATTCTTATTATGCTTTACTTTGTTGCATTCTCCTTGATGTTTTGCTTTGCTGCCTATCATGTCCCTCGTGATTTTTTTCTTTATTGCTTTTCTACGCCCCCCCTTCCTTATCCTGCTATGGATTGTTAATAAGTTGAATAGATTAATTTGCTTTGCCTGGCTCTGTTGATAATCGTTTTCAATTGGCTTCATTTTACTGTTTTTTTCTGTAGCTGTCAATGCTATTTTTGGTATAGATTTCACAATCTTTTGCTTTTCCTTATAGTTTCCCTAAGAAAGCCCTACCTAAATTAGGGGTGGCATGGGGGTAGCAGGTGAAAATATTTTCTAAAGTTTAGATCTTCAGAAGGAATCTTGTCATTCTTAGCTAACTTTCTACTTTAGAATCCTCTAAAGAAAAGGAGAGGTCCATCAATGGCTAAAAAGGGACGCTTACTACTTGCTTGTTCTTTATCAGTTAGTATGAGTATGATGCTCTCTATCTTCCCTACCGACGCTTTTGCTGGTACGAAAGCCCTACCTGCCAATCTTATGATGATCTCTGAGCAAGCTGAGGTCACTTCTGAAAAAGGCTTCCCCTCCCCCTTACAGGAAGTACGGTTGTCTTTAGAAGAAGCGATCCAAGAGGCAAAAAGAATCGTTACGATTCCTGAAGACTATAACTCTTTCTCTTATGCTTTCGAAAAACATAGTAATTGGCAAGGCTGGTCTCTTACCTGGATTCAACAAGAAAACGATCGTACTGCTGCTTCTATACATCTATTGATCGATAGTCAAAGCGGTCAACTTTTACGGCTTCATCACTGGCTCCCTTACGACGATAGAAAGCAAAGCACTCTTTCTCAACAGGAAGCACAAAAGATTGCTACACAATTCATGCAACGTGCTGCGCCTAAATATATGGCGCAACTTGAGCTTGAGCCCTTAGACCCTGAAGCTTTCCCCTGGCCAGGACAGCGCGGTCAGAGAAACTATGCCTTCCACTGGCAGCGCCAAGAGGCCTCTATTCCCGTTGGCAATGATGGTATACGCATCACCATCAACAGCGACTACGCTTCGATTGAGTCTTTCGAAGTAACATGGAGTCAAAAGTCCCTTCCATCTTCAAGAGAAGCCATCTCTTTATCAAAAGCAGAGCAAGCCTTCACAGATGCAGGGCTTATGAAACTACAATATATGCAACCCACTCGTTATAGAACTTTTTCTTCTGACGACAGGGCTGAAGTTTTGCTTGTCTATCGCCTAACAAGCCCTTCGATGGGACGCATTGATGCCCTAACGGGACAGCCATTTATACCGCCTCAAGAGAGCCATTTAGACGATAATGCTAGAAAAGAAGCAGGAGATGCCTCTATGCCCATGGAGGAAGAAGCTGCTTTGGAGTCTAGAGCCCTTCCTTTAACGCCACAAGAAGTAGAAGCCATTTATAAGCAAGCCAATCTTTTGACAGAAGAACAAGCCATCCAAGCAATTGGTCAATGGGTGGATATTCCATCTAACTTACGCCTTCATGGGGCAGACCTTTCGAAGAGGGAAAATGATTATGTCTGGAATTTCCGCTGGCAGAGCCAAGAAGGCAAAATGGCTTATATGAATGCTTCTGTAAGCGCTACAACAGGTGAGCTGTTAAGCCTTTATCTGCCTCACGATTACGAAAAGACGATAGAACAAGATAAGCAAATTCCTTTGGAAGAAGCGCAGAAAATTGCTGAAGCTTTTCTGCAAAAAGTTCAACCAGAACGATTTGCACAAGTAGAACTCCGAGAAAATGATAGCCTATGGGTTGGTCCTCTTTCAGAAAACCGCTATCAAAATTTCTATTATCAACGATTGGCTCACAACATTCCGTTTCCTGGCAATGGATTCTACTTGGTCGTAGATAGAGCAGAGCAAAAAGTGATCCAGTACAACCTTACTTGGACTTCTGCAGAAATCCCGGCTCCAGAAAACATTCTCTCAGAAAAAGAAAGTCATAAGAAATATCTAGCAAACTATCCTTTACAAATTCGTTACGCACCGCACTATCTACCTCGCCTAGATGAGCAACAGTTCTATCTTCTCTATGAACCCAAAAGCTTGCCCAATCAAACCTTTTCACAAATAATCGATGCCAAATCAGGTGTTCCTCTAGACTGGCAAGGCCAAGAAATTAAAAAGTCTTTCGACGGTGCTTTCAGCGATATTGCGGGTCACATGGCTGAAAAGGAGATTCGCAGACTTGGCCAAGCGGGACTCTTTGTTGAGTATGGCGAGGTCTTTCGCCCTCAAGAAAATTTATCGGTACTGTCATTGCTGCAAGGTTTGTACAAGCTAAATAACCCGTACTCGTTCTATGGGCCTTCTCCCTCTGACGAAGTTCTTGTCAAAGAAGCTCGGGAAAATGGTCTTATTGCAGAAACAGTAGAAGGCAAAGATTCTGTGAATCGAGAGATTATTACACGAGCCATGATCGGATTGCTGAATCTTGATCAAGCCGCAAAGCTTGAACAGATCTATCAAGTCCCTTATGAAGATCAAGATCGCTTTCCGGCTGGCTTTCGAGGCTATGCTGCCCTAGCTTGGGGATTCAATCTGCCAGGAAGCAACGATAAAACCTTTGCTCCCGAAGAAACTGTTACGCGCGCCGAAGCAGCTGTAATGATTATGAGAACCTTAGAAATTAGACAAGCTATGTAGAAAAAGATAACCCCTCTCTCCACGTAGAGCTGAGGGGTTTTACTTTTTTATTGATAACCTAAAAGCTTCTTTTTGCTAGTTAGGTGGTCAATTTCATTTTGAATCACTTTTTCTGTTGCCTTGGGCAGTGGGACACCGTTTTCTTTACAGTAAGCGAGAAAACGGCGATGAACGCGTACTTCATTGATGAGCACTTTTAGCTTTCGTTGCTCTGCTTCTATCACCTTTTGCATTTGTCGTTCTTTGCCTCTTGACTCCCAAAAAGCGTCTAATATGATTCTTCACTCCCATTTTTTTGCGTTGTGCTTTCTCTGGCTCTTTGTCCTTATTATTTGCGATTCTAGCTAAATCATAAGATGGAAGATCTTAATGGGCTTCATTCGTTTTGAAAAAGGTCTTCAAGGCATCGTAGACTTCGCTTCTATCTCGAATCGTTACAGATGAGAATTTGTCGTTTTGTATTTTTCGCAAGGCGTTCATTAAGGTGCTAGAAAAGTGAGAGCGTACAATCTCGCCGTAACCAAAAAGGTTCGTTCTTTCTAGTAATTGATTGACAAGGCGGAGGCAGTTTTCGTTATCGCTAGATAGATTGTCACCGTCGGAAAAGTGGAAAGCGTAGGTGTTGTAGTCTTGTGGTGGAAAGCGCTCGTTAATAATGTTAAGAGCCAACTGGTAGGCTGAGGAGCAGCGAGTCCCTCCTGATTCACCTTTTGTAAAAAATTCTTCTTCTGTCACTTCTTTTGCTTCTGTATGATGGGAGATAAAAACGAGTTTTACAGCATGATACTTGGTCCTTAAAAAGCGCGTCATCCAGTAGAAAAAGGTGCGCGCAATATACTTTTCAAAGTTGCCCATGGAACCTGAGGTATCCATAAGAGCTAAAACAACCGCATTGGAGTGCCGTTCATTGTGGATTTCCCAGGTCTTATAGCGCATGTCATCGGGAAGAACGGGATAAAAGCCTGGATTCCCCTGTCTCGCGTTGCGCTTTAACGCTTCTAATAGAGTGCGCTTGCGGTCTATATTGCCTTGCAAGCCTTTTTTGCGTACTTCATTAAATCGATAGGATTCTGTTTCTAGTTCGGGCACCCGCTTTTCTTCCATATTGGGCAAGCTTAAGTCTGCAAAGAGAAGTTTTTGGATTTCTTCAATCTCTACTTCTGCTTCATAGTAGTCGACACCGGGCTGCTCACCTGCGCCAGGCCCTTTGCCTGTTCCGGAGGAAGGACTGCCATCTCGCCCTAGCACATCCCCTACTTTGGTCTTGCCATTGCCTTGGCCAACTTGTTTTTGTTTGTTAAAGTCATAGCGAATGCGGTACTCTTCTAAAGAGCGAATGGGCACTTTCACCGTTTTTCGTCCATCACTTAAAATAATGGCTTCTTCCGAAATGATCTGGGGCAAGTTTTTCTTAATGGCTTCTCGAACTTTCTCCTGGTGACGAGCCTGGTCGATCTGGCCTTTGCGATGCAAAGACCAGTCTTCTCTCGACAAGATAAAATCATCTGTCATGACTGAAGGCCCCCTTAGCGATTTAACAATGAGCCTGTGTAGCGAAGCAACTCATTGGCGCAGACTGGGCAGTAGCCATGATCTTCCATGAGTCGGGCTGTCACTTCGTTCATACGCTTTAATTGCTCTGCATTGGGCGTTCGCGTTGACGTGGTAATCTTGACGACATCTTTGAGGTCTGAGAATAATTTTTTCTCAATCGCTTCTTTTAGGCGCTCATGAGAAGTATAATCAAAAGCTTTTCCACGTCTTGCATAGCTTGAAAGGCGAATTAGAATCTCTTCACGAAACGCTTTTTTCGCATTTTCAGAAATTCCAATCTGCTCTTCAATGGAGCGCATCAGCTTTTCATCGGGATCGAGTTCTTCATCGGTAATCGGGTCTTTTAGTTTTACGCCATTGCAATAGGCTTCCACATTGTCTAAATAGTTGTTAAGAATGGTACGAGCTGATTCTTCGTAGGCGTAGACGAAAGCTTTTTGCACTTCTTTTTTGGCCAGCTCATCGTATTCACGTCTTGCTGTCGCGATAAAGTTCAGATATCGTTCTTTTTCTTCTTTTGAAATCGAAGGGTGCTGATCAAGGCCATCTTTTAAGGCTCTGAGAACGTCTAGGGGATTAATGCAAATGGTGTCTTTGCGAATAAAGGCAGAAGAAAGCCGGTTGATAACGTAGCGAGGATCTACACCGCTCATGCCTTCATCACTGGTCTCATTTTGTAGCTCAATCAGATCTTTTTCTTTAAATCCTTCTACGTCTTCTCCATCATAAAGGCGCATTTTTTTGACAAGATCCATGCCTTGCTTTTTTGATTCTTTCAGGCGGGAAAGTATCGAGAAAATGGCTGCAACGCGCAAGGCATGAGGTGCTATATGGATATGTTTGAGATCAGATTGAGCAATTAGTTTTTCGTAAATTTTTACTTCTTCTGTTACTTTTAAGTTATAAGGCACTTTAACAATAATCATCCGTGAAATTAGGGCTTCGTTCTTTTTGTTAGAGACAAAAGATTTGTATTCATTTTCGTTCGTATGGGCCACAATAAGCTCATCAGCACTAATCAAGGCAAATCGCCCTGCTTTGAAGTTGCCTTCCTGCGATAGCGACAGCAAGTGCCAGAGGAATTTCTCATCCGATTTGAGCATTTCTTGGAATTCCATCATGCCTCGGTTGGCTTTGTTCAGTTCGCCGTCAAAACGATAAGCTCGAGGGTCTGACTCTGATCCATATTCTGAGATGGTAGAAAAGTCAATGGAGCCTGTTAGATCAGCAATGTCCTGGCTTTTGGGATCAGAGGGGCTGAAAGTTCCGATACCAATGCGGTCTTCTTCTGATATGAAGAGTCTTTCTAGAGGTACCTCTTCAATTTTGCCACCCCATTCTGTGTTAAGGCGCATTCTACAATGAGGGCATAAGTTTCCTTCGATGTAGACGTTGTACTCACGCTGGAACTCTTCTCGTAATTCCTTCGGTATAAGGTGTAAAGGTTCTTCATGCATAGGGCAACCTTTGATTGCATAGATTGCGCCGAAGTCCGTGCGGCTAAAGTTTTCTAAGCCACGCTTTAGCATCATAACAATGGTTGATTTTCCCCCTGATACTGGGCCCATTAAGAGAAGTATCCTTTTTCGTACTTCGGTGCGACGAGCGGAGGAGTGAAAATATTCTTCCACCAACGTTTCCAAAGTGCGATCCAGTCCAAAAATCTCTGAAGAAAAAAACTTATAGCGTTTGACACCGTTTACTTCCTCGACGCCTTCTGAAACAATCATGTTATAGATCCTCGAGTGTGACAGCTGCGTAATCTCAGGTTTTTCTTTCACCAGTTTTAAGTAGTCTCGAAAGGTACCTTCCCAGACCAAGTCTTTTTCCCGTTGACGAAATGTTTCTAGCTTGTCTAGAAATCCCATTCTTTCTCTCCCTCCTGCTGGCTAACCAGAAGCTGGTTACTTCTACCTTATGCGCGAGAATCTGGTTGAAACACTTTTCATCACATCCAAATTCAGGGTAGCATATAAAGTGGAAGCGCTAAAAAGTGCCTATTCTTATACTTATGGCTTTCTTAGCGAAGACAGGTCTTTTTTATTGTTTTTTTCTTTTTTTCTTTTTTCTAGGAAGGAGCCTGCCATGTCTGGTGAAAAAGTTGTAGCCATTGTAATCGCGCTACTTCTTATCGGGTCAACTATCTACGCGCTTTACCAGGCTTGGTTTAAGCAAATGCTGAAACCATAGACTTTAGTACTATCTAGACAAATTCTCTTTTCCTCGCTATGGTAAAGAGTGAGGTGAAGCATCTTATGGAAAATATGACCTTAGAAGAAGTGCAAAAGCAAGTCGATGACTATATCTCTCAGTTTGAAGAAGGTTATTTCGATCCACCTACTTTAATTCTTCGTTTTTGTGAAGAATTGGGAGAACTTTCGAGAGTTGTCTCTCACCGCTATGGGCCGAAAAAGAAAAAGCCTGGTGAAGAAGAAGGCGATATGGAATTAGAGATGGGCGATCTCTTTTTTGTCCTTATATGTCTAGCCAATCGACAAGGTTACGATCTGAACGAGATTTTTCAAAAAACAATGGAAAAGTATAATCATCGTGATAAAGAGCGATGGACTCGTAAAAAAGAAAAACCACCTTCCTATGAAGGTGGTAACGAGCCAATCAATGAACTGGATTTGAACCAGTGAGAAAGGATGCCACAGTCCTTTCTAGCACCTGCTATCATTGATTCTTTTCAGTCTTACTTAAATTTTATTAAATGTTGTTCTCTATGTTCTACTATATTTTTCGTTATTGTCATCGTGTTTTTGTCTGCATCTGCCCTCGGTTTTGTATTTTTTTAGATAGAGTTTTTTTCCTTTTCTCTTCTATGGCGATTCAGCCTCTACTACTAGGTACTGTAGAAGCTGATCGAGCTCTGGTGCCTTCATAGTACCAGAGGCTGTTGTCGCCAGGTTGCCTTCTTCATCCAATAAGATGAAAAAAGGAAGGCCTTCTACTTTCAATTCACCACTGGCAATGCGAGGATCATTGCGTCCTACATCGACCATTTCAATCATAACTTGTTGTAATATATCCTTTCGTTGGGTAAGCCATTTTTGGAACTCTCTTTTTTGTTCTTCGCATTCTTGACAGGGTAAAGCATAGTAATATTGAATGATGCCAACATAGGTAGCAGGGGAAACAATGTTATCTTCGTCCTTCGTATTCGCCTCTTGCTCTTTCGGTACGTCCTGTTCCTTACTTGGTTCTTTTCCTTCTTCTCTCTGCGTCTCTTTATAATTTGTTTCTATCTCTTCTGATGAAACGTTGTTGTCATGATTTTTTGCATTTTGGCCTTCTGAGCCTCTCGTGCTACGTACTAGGTTCTCTTGCTCTGGTGTTATTGTATCTTCTGTTTCAACTTCTACACTTTCAGATGGTTCTTCTTGTATGCTATCTTGTTCTTCTATTGCTTCCTGATTCCGATTCTCCCAGCTCGTCTCGCTTGCTATCAATTGCATCGTGCAGCCCGAGATAAGAGACCCTGTGAGCAACAGTGCAAGGAGAACCCACCACCCCTTTTTTCCCATTTCTGCTTCCCCCCTTTGGAAAGGTAGCTGTAACAACAACGATAGGTTGACCTGTTTTCTTGCGCATGTGTGCACATTGTCTATTCTATTCGACTTTGCGCTTTTATCTTCCTTCTTATCCTATCGAAAATTGTTCCAATCATCTCCAGTATTTCGTGAAAAGCGAGGGGAGTAGTAGAAAACTATAGAGCGAAAGGGGGATTGTTGGTGTGAGCGATAAGAAAAAACCGCTTTGTAAGCTTATTGAAAAAGATCTGATCAAAAAAGATCTAAGTTCTTTTAAAGAGATCGTCTCTAAGGCGGGCTACTATTGTAAAAAGTGTGGCCGAGTGGCAAAGAAAGATAAACAACTGTGCAAACCAGAAAGCCTCTAATCTTTAGCATCTAAATTTATAAGCCCCAAATACCTCTCTTTTCTTTCCGTGCTTCTTCTTGGGCTGCTTTGAAAATGTCAACGTATTTTACATTGGGAGGAAAGGTAGTTACTTCCGCAAAACCATTTCTCACCAAGGTTTCGTTAAAAAGTTCTTCCTCAAGCCAAATGTAGCCTAACAATCTTCCGTAGCGATCTCGCTCTTGTACGTCAAACTCCAGTTGAAAGGTACGCCCTTCGAGCCTTTGCTTTGTATAATCACTCGCTTCTCGGCCATAAGGCTCTTCACCGATGGTAGGGTGAACTGTTTCAGGTGTATCTATGCCAATAAAGCGAAGTCGTTCTTGTTTTCCGTCAATTAAAATAACAGCCGTGTCACCATCAACCACTCGGACCACTTGTACCGTAACGGTCTGTTCAGGAACTTCTCTAACAACAATTACCGTATCGCCCATGAAAACTGTCTTGTTCATACAGCCTGTTAGGAACAGCAGCAAAAGGGCTGTAATAAGGGCAACGTAGATAGGGTGCTTCTTCATTGGGTTGAATCTCTCCTTGTGATTGTAGTTACCTGCATTTCATATATACATAAAGAAATCACCTCGCAGAGAGGATAAGGCTTCACTCTGCTGAGGTGATTTCTTTTGTAAGAAGATAGCCGTCTTTATAGAGACTGTAAGCTACGAATGCGATCGTCAAGATCGGGGTGACTGGAGAATAGCTTGGTCCACTTGCTGGCGCCACCGTTGATCTTCATGGTCTGTAAAGCTTGCTGATCTGTATCGACAAGTTGTACATTTTGCTTCAGAGATTGTAAGGCATGAATCATCTTCTCTTTGCCCGCTAGCATAGCGCCACCGCGGTCGGCATGGAATTCACGATAGCGCGAGAAGGCCATGACAGCAATACTGCCGAGGATAGAGAAGAAGATCTGGAAGAAGATAATCGAAGCAAAGTGAACGATAGTAGCATACTCTTCACGAACAAAGGTAGAAACTGCGTAAGCTAGAATACGGGAAATAAAGACTACAAAGGTGTTAACAACGCCTTGGATCAGTGCCATCGTCACCATATCGCCATTGGCAATATGAGCTACTTCATGAGCGAGAACACCTTCAACAGCCGCATCATCCATACGATTGAGTAAGCCTGTTGATACAGCAACAAGAGAACTGTTTTTCGTTGCTCCTGTGGCAAAGGCATTCACCTCAGGGGAATCATAGATACCGACTTCTGGCATTTTCGTAATTCCCGATTGGCGAGACATATTATGGACAAGTTGAACAATTCGATATTCTTCGGATGTTAAATTCCCATTGGGATCGAGAACGCGAACGTTCATCATTTTCTTGGCCATCCAGCGAGAAAGGGCCAAAGAGATAAATGAACCGGAGAAGCCTACAATGGCTGCAAAAACGAGGAGGCTTCCATAATCAATGCCATAGGCAGTGATGTATCCTCCAACGCCCAGCAAACTAGTCATAATTACAATGGTTAATAGAACTAGAAAGTTAACGAGTAAGAACAAACCGATACGTTTGAACATCCACCACAACCTCCTTTTTCATAATCGAAAATTATCTCTCGCATCGGGCACCGATAGGTATTATACCATATATTTGATATTTTTTTAAGTTTTATTTCATCTAGTTTTTTGGTAAAATTTACAAGGAGACTCTTTTTCATAGCTTGACCCAGCATAAGATTGATTTTTGTGTTACTATACCGTAAAGAAGACTTTCTTATCCAGACTTTTTACGAAAGGGGCGTACTTTTGTACTGTGGAAAACCTATTATACCTGGATACACTTTTTAAAGATCTTGTGATAGCGACAACCATATTCTTTTTCTTCCTTTTACTTCGCAAAATTTTTACTCGTTACGTTTATCAGTTGATCCTAAGAATCCTTCACAAGACGGAAACGGAGTTTATCACTCGCATTTTCCTTGCTTTTGAAAAACCTTCGCAGTTTTTCTTTATATTTATCGGTATTTACGTTTCACTGAAATACGTTGACTTATCGCCTTACTATCAAGATCTATCTCTGAAATTCTTCCGCTCTGCCCTGATTGCTTTAATCGCCTGGGGGCTTTATAACCTTAGTGATGTTTATACGGGCATTTTCAGCACTCTAGAGAAGCGGCTCAGTGTAGAGTTTAATGAGATTTTAGTTTCTTTTTTCTCTAAGGTACTTCGAGTGATCGTTGTTTTGTTTGCTGCTAGTATTATTGCCCAAGAGTGGGGCTATCGAGTAGAAGGGCTTGTTGCCGGTCTAGGTTTAGGTGGCTTGGCTTTTGCACTGGCCGCTCAGAATACCTTGTCCAACATTTTTGGTGGCGTAGTCATTATCATGGACAGGCCTTTTTCCATCGGTGATTGGATTAAAACGCCCAGTGTGGAAGGTACTGTAGAGGATATTAGTTTTCGCAGCACCAAGGTTCGAACTTTTGCCCAGGCTCTTGTCACGGTACCCAATTCTACGCTGGCCAATGAAGCGATTACGAATTGGTCACGGATGGGAAAACGGCAAATTGCTTTCCATGTCGGTGTTACATATGATACGACGCGTGAACAAATGGAAAAAACGGTCGCTTCTATCAAGGATATGCTTGTCAATCATCCTGAGGTTCACCCCGAGACTATCTTCGTTGTCTTTGACAAATACAATGATAGTAGCCTCGATATCTTCCTTTATTTCTTTACAAAGACCACAGTTTGGGGCGAGTTCTTAGCTGTAAAGCAAGATGTAAATCTTAAGATTATGGAAATTCTTGAAGAGAACAATGTATCGGTAGCTTTCCCCACTACAACAGTCCATGTGGAAAAGTCCTCAGAAGAAGAGCTTTCTTTTCGGAAAATGCCTCTCGCTTAAACAGCAACGACCTCCTTGTTGGGCTCTAAGACAAGGAGGTTTTGCTTTTTTCGTCGAATCATATCTGGAAAAGCGTAGTAATTGTTCGTTTTAACGGGGTTGTTGTCGATTGGCGTCGCAAGTTATCTACAACCTTGTCCACACCAAGAAAGCCTGCTATTTCAACCTTTCCACAGCTTTATCCACATTATCCACAATACTGCTATCCCCTTATCCACATGGCCTATTGGGTCGTTTTTTTCAGAAATTTCCAGATATCTGGGGCTTATAAAAATCGAATAATGACATACTGATGAACGAATGAATACTGTGAGGTGTTGCTTTTTGGCACCGATTCTTCTGATGTTACTAATCGGCAGTTTGCTGATTGCTCTTGTTGTAACGTTCCAGACGAAATATATAGACCCTACTTTGTTGGAAGTGGCCAAATATAATCTCTATACTTTCCCCTTTATGTTCGTAGCCAATACAATGCTTTTTATTGCTTTTACGAAAGGGCAAGCTATTTTTGGTTCTTTAGCTGTTGTTGTGGGCATGCAAATCGCCATCTACATGCTGGCAATCGCCCTGTTTGGCTACTTCATTCTAGCACAGCAACCGAGTTGGAACACTCTAATCGGAATCTCTTTGTTAGTAAGTGCTGTTTTTTTCTTGAATCGAGGGTAAAAAAACAAGAGCTGATGCATCCTATGATGGAAGTTATCTGATAGGACAAGGAGGTTTCTCCGTCAATGACACAACAACACATCCATTGCACTGTTGATAATTGTCATTACTGGGCCCAAGGTAACAAGTGTGTGGCCAATGAAATTCTCGTAGCTTCTGATCAATTGGGTGCCGATCAACCGGATCGGATTGATGCAACGACAGCACAAAATCTTAACCCCACGCCGGTAAATACTTGTATGTCAACCTGCTGTAAATCTTTCGTGGCAGGCAATTCTCCCAACACCAATGTTGATGGTATTAAAAAGCAGTAGGCTTTCCTACTGCTTTTTAGCTTCTTCTTGCTACTTCAATCGCTTCATCTGCATCGACGGCAGTTTAATGGGGTACGATGATTAGCAGCAAAATTTTTTCGGAGGTGTTCAATGGCTGTTTTTTATCTATCCGAGATAAAAGAAGCGATTCGACGCGGTGTCTGGCCTCCTGATTCTTGGAAGTTGCCTGCACCTTTACCTGAGCTAGAAATCAAAGAAGAAGATAGTCCTGAGAAAGTAAACGCCCAGCTCGAAACTTTGGCAAAAGATTGGGCCCAAAAAAACGACGTGAAGCTGCATTGACCCACAACGAAGGGTCCCTGCAGCTTCTTTTCTTAGAATAGTTTTAGTTTGCCCTTTTTTAAGAGCAAGCCTAAGCCACCAAGCATAAAAAGGTAGCGATTGTCGATGATTTTTTTCATCAGTACGGCTTTTTTGCCTACAAGCATTTTTCCGAAGACGACACCAATTGCTTCTTCACTTCCTAGAGATGCAACCGTTCCTTTGATTTCAATTTTTATGTCTTGAAGTGCTTCTCCTTTTAGTAGCGCCTTGATATTGTTGGCACAGGTTTCAGCTTGTTGAATCGTAACTTGTGCGGATGGGGGGTAGGGACGTCCTGATTCTTGATCGTAAAGGACAGAACAGTCACCAATTACAAAAGTATGATCGTCATGAGGTGCTCGTAAGTCTTTACGCACTTCTACGCGACCTCGCTGTGTAGGAAAGCCCGATTGACTTACCAAAGAGTTGCCTTGAACACCGCCTGTCCAGACGACTGTATCGGCCTTAATTATTTCTTCTTGTTCCCCTTGTGCAATCGTCACACCATCGCTATGACAGGCTTTTAACATACTTTTCAGATAAAACTCTACACCACGACTTTTCAAGTAGTTGTATGCATATTCTACCAACTCCGGTGCAAAGCCCGGTAAAATCGTGGGACCTGCTTCAACGTTAATGATTCTAACTTTTTGGGGATCAATATCAAATTCCTTGCATAGAACAGGAACTCTTTCTACTAGTTCACCAACAAACTCTATACCTGTAAAGCCAGCGCCACCTACAACAATCGTGAGCATCTCATCGCGCTTTTCATGGTGATATCTGGCAAAGGTACATTGAATATGTTCACGAATCTTGCGTGCTTCGTTAATACTTCGTATGCAAAAGGAGTGCTCTTTCAAGCCTGGTATGCCAAAAGTAGCTGGTTCAAAGCCTAAAGCGACGACGAGATAGTCATATGACAAGGTTCTACCGTTTTTCAAGAGGACTTGCTTTTTCTCCGTTAGAATCGTAGTAACTTCATCTTGAATAAAGGTAACACGCTTCGTATCAATCACTTCTTCGATGTTTACACGGTTCTGATCCTGATGGGCTGTTCCTGCTGCATTTTCATGAAGCAGTGTTGTTTGGTAATGGTAAGGATGCTTATTGACCAGTGTAATGGACGCTTCTTCGCTGGCAAGCATTTTCTGTAGGTGCAGTGTGGTCATTATGCCACCATACCCGGCACCGAGAACTAGAATTTCTGCTTTTTTCATTTTGTCTTGGCTCCTTATCTCCTCAGCACACTTTTTTTGATAACTTCTGAATCACCCTTCGATTCGCTGGGATAACAATTTTATTACGAACCCAACTACTATTCTCCATTTATTATCATTTTCCTGCTTAAATCCCTTTTCAGGATTAAAATACCTTGTGTTCTCAAGCACGAGGCGATCAAAAAAAGACTACCTGATTTCGGTAGTCTTTTTTTTGATTACTTATAGTTCTTTTAAAGAAGGGCCTATTCGTTGTACCAGTTCTCGTGCAAAAGGGCCTAAATCATTGATAGAGTATGCTTTCATGGTGCCTGCTGTAGGGACTCGAAGTGCTACAGCAATCCACTCTTCTGGAACGCCTGCTTGACGAAGTCTCTTCTCAACACGAAGTGCTGCCCGAATTCCTTCTTCGGCAGCTACACTGTTCACGAAGGCAACTTGATCAGCAGGACCCGGAACAGAAGGTGCAAGGTCTTTGAGTAGCTCTGCAATGCGCTGGTACCTTTCCTTTTCTGTTGCATCTATGACGAGCAGTCCTTCTTCTCCTAATTCCATTTCACGAAAGTGTCCGATGACTTTTACACCGACAACGGGCAAATCAATGCCTGCACTTTTTATTTTTTCTGCTGTTATCGTTGTTGCCATATTGATAAAGAGGGTGTTGTTGCCAATGCCTTTTGATTGTAGTTCCTGTAATACAGGGATGACAATGGGTGCTGGCAATGTAAGAATGGCTACTGTTGCCTCTTGTACATCCTCTATCGAAGTACTATAAGAAGCAGCCGTCATGCTGGCGACATTACGAGCGACTTCTTCTTCTTTATCAATGACAAGCAGCTCTACTTCTTTGGGTAGGCGTTTTACAATAAGAGCACCCAGTCGTCCAGCACCTAAAAGAGCAACTCTTTCCTCTCTCTTTTCCAATGGATCCATCCTTTCTCCTCACTGTGAAGGTTCAGGTTGTTATTCAAGCAGATGCGTCTATTGCTTTTTTATTCAACTTACGTAGCCATTCATCCCACTTCTCTGTCGTTCTGCCTGTGTAGGCATCGCCGATTTCCTCTTGCTTTTCTTTAGAAAAGTCGATACCTCGTCCTCCAATGGCCAGCTTTAGGTTCATATCCATCTCCTCGGCGAGTTTTTCTAGTTTTTCTTTCAGTTGAACCATTGTAGTTAGCGCTTGAGCCGTACCCACAGAAAAAGCAACAATCCGAGGCCGCAGTTCTGTAAAAGCTTGCATCATATCTTCCATTGGCACATTTTGACCTAAGTAAATGACCCTAAAGCCTCTTCTTCGCAAGTAAATCGAAAAAATCAAGAGCCCAAGTTCATGTTGTTCTTCAGCGATACAGCCTGTCATTACGATAGGCATCTCGCGGTTAGAGGGCAAGGCGCTAAGCATGGTTCCAAGACGAGCCCGGAAGAAGTTCGAAGAAAAGTGCTCTTGGGCTACTGTGATTTCTTGCTTGGACCAGCGATCGCCCAAATTGTGAAGAATCGGCAAAATGATATCTAGGGACACTCTTTCCATGCTAAAGAGGCTTAAGGCTTCTTCGAGAGCAAATCCTGCACTTTGTTCATCGTAGTCATCTAAAGCTTTTATAATTCTATCTTTTATATCATCAACAATATCTTTGCCCATATCCATGATCGGACTAATCGGCAGAAGATTGTCTCGCTGGTGAAGCATTTTTACGGCTTGGCCAATTGTAACACCGTTTTTTACTTGCTGTGCTAACCATTGAATGGTTTGTACGTCTTCTTGAGAGTAGACACGATAGCCAGCACGATTTCTTTCTGGCCTGATAACTTGATAACGCTGTTCCCAGACTCTAAGGGTACCTGCTGCAACACCAGTCATATTTTCTACTGCTTTAATGTTATAGAAACCTTTCTCATCAAAAGCCACGTTGACACCCCTTCATTATAAATAACGAATGCTATAAATAACTTGTTCTAACTAATTATAAGGTATAAACAAAGAAAAAACACTGGTTATGCATGGAAAGAGAAAGTCCCCTAAAAAATATTTTTCACTACGAATACTATGATATTGCTTTTACCTTATTATCTTCTACTTTATAATAGCAATGGTATATTCATGACTATTTCATTTGCCATCATGAACTTGTGTAAAAAAGCAAGGAACTTATCTTGAGGAAGAATCGAGGTGATCATGTTTGTTTGAAGATGCTCAAAAAATAAGTGCCGTATTTGCCGATAGAACTCGCTTTTCCATTTACCAGTTTATTGTCAATCTTTCTACGCAGACTTGCAACGTAAAAGAGATTGCCAAAGAGTTTTCGATTCACCCCAATGTAGCGCGCCTTCATTTATCAAAGCTAGAAGAAATCGGTCTGCTAGAGTCCGATTGGGATCACCAGGCTACACCAGGTCGTCCTGGACGGGTCTATAAGCTTTGTACAAAAGCGTTATCGCTTACTTTCCCGCCACGCAGGTACGAATTACTGTCCCATCTACTTTTAGAAAGTCTTTATAGTTATGATGATGCTTCCGATGTTTTAGAGCGAATTGGCTATCAATACGGCAAAAAGCTAGCGCAAAAAGTAACTGCCCAGGAGAGCTTTTTAATGTCTCAGTCCATGGATGAAGAGACAAAGAAAAAATATTTAATACAGATTCTTTCTGCACAAGGTGTAAGTTTTATGATAACCAAGGAAGGTACCCAGAAAGTAATTCGCCTTACAAACTGTCCTTTCCGGGAGTTGGCTTTGGAACATTCTCATCTAACTTGTAAGCTTCATCAAGCGATTATTGCAGGTCTCTATGAAAGCTTTTTCGAACCTGTTCAAATGACGACTTTGTCGAGACAATCTAACAATGATACATATTGTGAGCTTCTCTTGTCCCAAGAGAAACCATAAAATATAAAAAAGTGGACCTCTTCTTGCGGAAGGGGTCCACTTTTTTATTCTACCGATTAATAGCCTGTGATGGCCATAACGCTTCTGACAGATTGGACTGATTTGGCAAAGAGCTCCTTTTCTTCTTCTGTCAGTTCAATCTCAAAAATCTTTTCTATACCATTGGCTCCTAACATAACGGGTACGCTTGTAAAGAGCCCTTCATAACCATAGTCACCTTGTAGCAAGGCTGCTACGGGGAGGATTCGCTTTTTGTCTTTTAAGACGGCTTCGACCATCTGTACGGTTGATGCAGCTGGTGCATAGTACGCGGAACCGGTCTTCAGATAGTTGACAATCTCAGCGCCGCCTTTGCGCGCTCGATCTACCATGGCTTGAATTTTTTCTTCTGGAAGCAACTGGCGAATGGGGATGCCTCCTACAAAAGTGTAACTTACCAAAGGCACCATGTCATCACCATGGCCACCTAGAACGAAAGTCGTTACATCTTCCACAGAACAACCCACTTCCATGGCAATAAAGGTTTTGAAGCGAGCTGTGTCTAAGACGCCTGACATGCCGTAAACGCGATTGGCTGGAAAGCCAGAGCATTTATAAGCCACATAGGTCATGGCATCAAGAGGGTTAGAGACTACAATGAGATGGGCATTCGGTGATACCTGCGCTGCTTTGCTAGCACAATCAGCCATAATCTTGCTGTTTGTTGCCACGAGGTCGTCACGGCTCATGCCTGGCTTACGAGCAATACCAGCTGTAATAACAACTACGTCAGAGTTGGCAGTGTCAGCATAATCATTGGTACCTTTAATGTAGCAGTCAAAGCCCTCTACAGGAGAAGCCTGCATCAAATCGAGACCTTTTCCTTGAGGGATGCCTTCTGCAACATCGAGCAAAACAATGTCCCCAAGCTCTTTGGCAGCAGCCCAGTGGGCGCATGTAGCACCTACATTACCGGCACCGATGATGGTAATCTTTTTGCGAGCCATTGTGATTCTGGTCCCCTTTCTCTTACTTGCTCCTTACGTATGAGTACGTCTTCTCACTTACAGCTATAAATTACATCCGATCTACTACAGCTTGTGCAAATTGAGAAGTTTTTACTTCATTGGCGCCTTCAATACCGCGAGCCAGGTCATAGGTCACCACTTTGTCCTGAATGGCTTTTTCAATCCCTTTAATGATGAGATCGGCCGCTTCTTGCCACCCTAGGTGCTCTAACATCATGACACCGGAAAGAATGACAGAACTGGGGTTAATTTTGTCGAGACCTGCATATTTCGGTGCTGTGCCATGGGTTGCTTCAAAAACAGCATATTCGTCAGAAAGGTTGCCGCCGGGTGCCATACCAAGGCCTCCTACTTGAGCGGCTAGAGCGTCAGATAAGTAGTCACCATTTAAGTTGGGAGAAGCAAGTACGTCATACTCGTTAGGGCGGATTAAAGCTTGCTGGAACATGTTATCGGCAATGCGATCTTTTAAGACAATCTTGCCTTCAGGCGCTTTGCCTTCATACTTCGCCCAGAGCTCATCTTCTGTAATCACTTGATCAGCAAATTCATCTCTAGCCAATTCATAGCCCCAGTCTTTAAAAGCACCTTCTGTAAATTTCATAATGTTGCCTTTGTGAACTAGGGTTACGCTTTTGCGCTTATGCTGAATGGCGTATTGAATTGCTTTGCGAATGAGGCGTTTACTTCCAAAGTCAGTCATGGGCTTTAATCCCAAAGCTGTGCCGTCCCGTAAAATTTTAACGCCTAGTTCGTTGCGGAAAAATTCAACGGCTTTTTCAGCTTCTTCAGAACCGGCTTGCCACTCCAAACCAGCATAAACGTCTTCTGTATTTTCACGGAAAATAACCATGCTTACTTTTTCAGGCTCTCTTACAGGACTGGGAACACCATCAAAATAGCGCACAGGACGGACGCAAGCATAGAGATCAAGAACTTGGCGAAGTGTCACGTTCAGGGAGCGAAAACCGCCTCCTACAGGTGTTGTTAAAGGACCCTTGATCCCGACACGAAACTCTTTAAATGCTTCTACCGTCTCTTCAGGGAGCCACTCGCCACATTTGTCTTTTGCTTTCTCACCAGCATAGACTTCCATCCAAGCAATGGATTTTTTGCCACCATAGCTTTTTCTACAGCAGCATCAAAGACTTGCTGAGAAGCACGCCAAATATCAGGACCAGTCCCATCACCTTCAATGAAGGGAATAACCGGTTTATCAGGTACTTGTAAAGAGCCATTTGCATACTGAATTGCTTCACCCTGCGCAGGTACTTGTGCATATTGGTACTTAGCC
The DNA here is from genome assembly GCF_009649955.1 of Heliorestis convoluta. NCBI lineage: Bacteria > Bacillati > Bacillota > Clostridia > Eubacteriales > Heliobacteriaceae > Heliorestis > Heliorestis convoluta. The sequence goes on from NZ_CP045875.1 coordinate 2,307,314, forward strand.
ATTCGATGTTCTTCCTCCTTGTCAGCGATTGCATTACAAAAATATACATCCCTAGTAATGATAGTCCAAAAAATGGTGCTTGTCCACTTTTCTTCACTATCTTCGTCATCGATGGGAAAAAACCCTTCTCCTGTGAGATATCGATCAAATTCTGTAAATCATTATCTTGCGTCCTGTCCCTACAAAAGATTGAATTGTACCATAGAGTGAACGATCAATGGTATCGTAGGTATGAGCAGCCAAATGAAAATCTTGCTCTACCTTCTTAACAACAAGTAAAGTATGATAAGGTCGTCCTTCCGGCAGTGTTAGCTGAATCACATCGCCTCTCCACAACTTTTCCAACCACTGCGGCCACTGTGCGATCATCTCTTCAGGGCTATGAATGCTGTAGTCTGTGGCACGCTTAGACCAGTGATTATGAAAAGCAGAAGCGACTTTCCAGGTTAAAGTAATTCGGCGATCGCCGTCTCGGTCCGTAGCGCCAGGCTTACACCACCAGTATGTGGCCCAAGTAAAACGTTCTAAGGGTCCTTCCACCCAAGGCATCCCTCCGGCAAAAAGGCATTGAGAGATAAAGTTGGTACAGTCTCCACCTTCACCGGGATCGCCAAAAAAGGGATAGGCTCGATTGGGGTTGTTCCAATGTCGATAAGCATAGGCAACGGCAGCTTCTCGATTATAGCGAGATTGTTTTGCTAAGGATTGACGGGACTTGGCTTGTGATGATTTCCTAGGGAAAGTGGCAATGATCAAGTCTCGCAAAGAAAAGGTTACCCTCTTTTTCTTCATCAACGAAGACCTCCTAGGATTCACGTTTTGTTTGGAAGTTTCGTTTCATGCTATGTAAGAAGGTACAAAAGAAAGACCATCCATCACCTTCCATCAAGATGTTGTAGATGTAATCTTCAAGCCAACAATTCCAATTAGAATGAGCAAAATAAAAAAAAGACGAGATAGTTCTCTTGACTCCCCAAAAAGTACAATACCCAGCAAGACCGTGCCTATCGCACCAATACCTGTCCACACTGCATAGGCCGTACCTAAAGGCAAGGACTTCAATGCTTGCGCAAGCAAGAAAAAGCTTAAAACCATCGCGCAAAGGGTACCTATAGAAGGCCATAGTCGACTAAAGCCTTCGGAATATTTTAGCCCAATCGCCCAAAGTACTTCAAAAAGACCTGCTATAAAAAGATAAAGCCAAGCCAGTTCTATCACCTCATACCCTACACTCTATGCTTGACAAAAACAATGCGATTGTAATCCTTCTATAAGGTTACAATCGCATTGTTTTTGCTTTACTTCACAGCAAAGTTATAGCCAGCCATGAAAGCTTTTTTATTCACTTCTAATAATTTTGCAGGTACTTTGGCTTCTAGCGCTTCCTGCCATCTTTCAAGAGGGATATCCATATGAGCAGCTAGAATCCCCATTAAAACGACATTCGTTGCTTTTGCATTCCCTGCTTCTGTAGCCAAATCAAGGGCGGGTATCACCGTTACGTTCTGTATAGAGCTGTTTAGGTCGTCCAGTATGCTATCTGGATACTTGGCAGCACCAATAAGCACAGGCAACGGTTCAATGCGCTGATCGTTTACAATTGCTTTGCCATCTTTTTTTAGCATGTGAGCCCAACGATAGGCTTCTAGCTTTTCGAAAGCAACAAGAATATGGACGTCTCCAGCTTCAATGGTCGGTGAAAAAACTATTTCACCCATTCTGACCTGGGTCACAACAGATCCACCCCGTTGTGCCATACCATGAATCTCTGAAAGTTTTACATCCCATCCTTTGCTCAAAGCAACATGAGATAAAATTTTTGAAGCCAAGATGGCACCTTGACCGCCAACACCTACAAAGAGAATATTTAAGACTCCTGACATCTTAGGCCCCTCCCTTGCGCAGTGCACCAAACTTACAAATCTGAATACAAACATTGCAACCTGTACAAAGCGGCTTGTTCACAACGACAGTCTTACCTTCTTCATCAAAAGATAGGGCAGGACAGCCAATTCTCAAGCAGACGCGACAAGCTTTGCAATCTTCACAAACAACAGCTTCTGTCTGGCCTTTTAGCATCAGTGCACAAGGTTGGCGAGCAATAATTACCGATGGTTCGGGCGCAGCCACTTCTTCCTGAATCACTTTCTTAACTGTTTCTAAGTCAAAAGCGTCTACTTCAGCAACTCTTCGAACACCTAAAGATTTAGCCAAAGCGGCAAAGTCGACAGTGGGTGAATCTTCATTCATCAAGGTCTTACCTGTACCAGGATGATATTGATGACCTGTCATGGCTGTAATAGAGTTGTCCAAAATTATGATAGTTGCAGCTGTTTTGTTATAGACTACATCCATTAACCCGGTAACACCAGAGTGCATAAAGGTGGAGTCTCCAATGACTGCTACGAGCTTACCAGCCAGTTCGGGATTGGCTTTTTCCATACCGACAGCAGCGGAGATAGAAGCGCCCATACAGATACATGTATCCATCGCTTCTAAAGGTGGCATGGTACCTAAGGTGTAACAACCAATATCACCTGATACAACTAGCTTAAGCTGCTTAATCACATAGAAAACACCACGGTGTGGGCAACCGGGGCACATAACAGGTGGACGAACAGGTGCTGTAAAGGGTTGCTGTACCTCTTGCATTATATTGCTTTGTTCTGTTGTAACAGCAACAGAAGGGTTCGCTACATTCAGGTAAGCACCTAAGTTTTTCTGTAAAAGAGAAACAGAAAGCTCTCCATAAGGAGGCAATAGATCTTTTCCTACTACTTTGATGCCCAGAGCTTTAATCTGGTTTTCTAAGTATGGTTCTAGTTCCTCCACGACAAACAAGGTATCGACTTCATTGGCAAAATCCATAATTTTTTGCTTTGGAATGGGATGAGTTATACCAAGGCGTAATACAGAAGCTTGCGGGAACGCTTCTTTTACATACTGATAGGATACACCGGAAGTGATTATGCCGAAAGACTGCTGTCTCATTTCCACAAAATTCGCAGCTGATTGCTCTGAAAAAGTGGCCAACTGGGCATCCCGTTCTTCTAAGAAAACCCGCCTTGTGCGAGCATGCGCTGGAATCATCACAAACTTTTTAGCATCTTTTGTGTAGGGCTTGATTTCTCTTTCCATGGGTTCTCCAAGCTCTACAAGGCTCTGGGAGTGAGCAATGCGAGTGGTAATCCGCAGCAATACAGGCGTATCAAAAGTTTCAGAAATTTCTAGCGCTAGCTTAACCATATCTTTAGCTTCTTGCGAATCAGAAGGTTCTAGCATCGGTATTTTAGCAAAAGGTGCGTAATGACGATTGTCCTGCTCATTCTGAGAAGAATGCATGCCTGGATCGTCAGCCGATACTAAGATAAGACCACCGCGAACCCCACTATAGGCAGCTGTAAAAAGTGGATCAGCTGCTACGTTGACGCCTACATGTTTCATGGCTACCAATGTACGAGCACCAGCAATAGAAGCACCGACGCCCACTTCCATGGCGACTTTCTCATTAGGGGACCACTGACTATAGATTTCTGGATATTTTGAGATGTTTTCTAGAATTTCAGTACTCGGTGTACCAGGGTATGCAGCAGCTACAGAAATACCATACTCATAAGCGCCCCGAGCAATCGCTTCGTTACCGGTTAGCAAAGCTTTCAAGTCCAGTCCCCGCCCTTCATCATTCGCAAATATATTCATAATCCAACATGATTTTACCAAAAAAGTTTCCACTTGAAATCCATTAATCTTTGGGTCTGTTGTCAATAATTCTCTTGGATTTTCCTGTTGTTCTTTCTAGGGACCGTGGCTCTACCAGACGTACTTTGGCTGTTATTGATAATACACTTTTCAGTTGCTGATGGATTGTTTTGGTGAGAGACTCCAACTCACGATATCGGTCTTGGAAGTACTCTTCGGCCAATTCAACATGCACTTCTAAGGTATCCATGTAGCCTTGTCTATCCACGACCAGTTGATAGTAAGGCGCTACACCTTCCGTCTCCATAAGTACGCTCTCGATTTGTGAAGGAAAGACATTGACGCCTCGAATGATTAACATATCATCGGTTCGGCCTGTCACACGGCGCATCCTAACGGTACTGCGGCCACAACTGCAAGCATCAGCGGTGAGCATACTGATATCTTTGGTCCGATATCGGATGACGGGAAAACCTTCTTTGGTTAAAGTGGTAAAGACAAGCTCTCCTTCTTCTCCATACCCTTTCGGTTCTCCTGTATCAGGATCGATCACTTCGACGAAAAAGTGATCTTCTTGAATATGTAGACCATCGCCAACAATACATTCACCGGCCACGCCTGGCCCCATAAGCTCTGTTAAGCCATAATTATCACTGGCACGAAGAGACCAATCTTTTTCCAACTGTCGACGTACGCCTTCTGACCAAGGCTCAGAACCAAAAAGGCCGATGCGCAAAGGCAATGCTGCCGGATCAAGGCCCATCGTTCTTGCTTCTTCCGCCATGTGAAGAGCATAGCTCGGCGTGCAAACGAGTACCGTCGTTTCAAAGTCCTGCATGAGCATGAGCTGCTTTTGCGTGTTACCACCCGATGCTGGCACAATGGTACAGCCCACTTTTTCTAAGCCATAGTGAAGCCCAAATCCTCCGGTAAAAAGACCGTAGTTAAAAGCAATTTGTGCTGTATCTTCACCAGTAACGCCTGCCATGGTCACAACGCGGGCTACCATTTCCGACCAGTTTTCTAAGTCTTTCTTGGTATATCCACCGACTACAGGCTTGCCTGTTGTTCCAGAAGAAGCATGGAGACGGACAAGCTCTTTTTTCGGCACTGCAAAAAGTCCAAAAGGGTAGTTATCTCGCAAATCATGCTTTGTGGTAAAAGGAAAGCGGCCTATATCTTCTATGCTTTTTAGATCATCGGGATGTACACCGGCTTCATCAAACCGACGGCGATAATGCGGTACTTTCTTATAGACCCTCTGTAACGTTTCTTTCAACCGCTGTAGCTGTAATCGCTGCAAGGCCTCCCGCTCCATACATTCGGCCTCGGCGTTCCATATCACGTATTTATCTCCTCCCTTATGGACGACGGATTATATTGTTTGGACTTTTCCTGCTCCTCCGTGCCAAAAGCCTGGTCCACTCTGTCTGTTGGTAGCGGTGCTGTTAAAAGACTTACAACAGGCACTACTAGCAGAGACGTTAGCATGGCCAGCGTTCCGACCAACGGCGTATCCAAGCGAATTTCGCCAATGGACGTGAAACCGAATAAAGGAGCAATAAAAGATAACCCCACGGAAATTGTTAGGCCTGTTAAAGCACCAGCCCAGGCGCCGGCCTTGGTCGTCTTGCGCCAAAAAAGACCGTATAGATAAGGCGCCAAGAAAGTTCCTGCTACTGTTCCCCAGGAGATGGCCATAAGATCTAAGATAATCGCTGGTTTGGCGATAGCAATAAGCAAGGATAAAAGAACAAAAATAATACAAAGGGCTCTCATTAATAAAACGCCATACTTCTTGCCCCAATCAGGCTTAACGATACCAACAAAGTCTATGGCAATGGCAGAAGCTGATACGAGAACAAGCGAAGCAAGGCTTGACATAGATGCAGAGAGAACGAGCAAGAGAATAATCGTAAGTCCAAAGAGTGGCAACGTTTCTGTTAAAATCTGTGGAATGATTAAGTCTGGATTGGGTTGTCCATCAAGCAGTGGTAACTGTTCAAAAAAGAGCGGCGATAAAGCACCGATACCATAAGCACCTGCTCCAATTATGATACAAAAGACTGTCGATACCCAGGTCGCTCGACTGATAGAAGCTTCATCTTTGATAGAGTAAAATTTTTGCACCATTTGTGGAAGTCCCCAGGTCCCTAGAGATGTGAGTAGCACCAAGGAAACGAGGGCTATGATGGCAGGCAAAGAAGTAGGTGCTGCTAATGCAAGAGCTGGATTTACGGCATCTAGTCGAACAATTGCTTCTGACAGGCCGCCCACTTTTTCATGACTGAAGACGAAAAAGAGCATCATAGCCACACCGAAGAGCATGACAATCCCCTGTATAAAGTCTGTAATAGCCACCGCAAGATAGCCACCCATGACGAGAAAAAGCGCTGTAAGACCGGCCATCATAATGTTGGCCATGAGGTATTCCATGCCTAAAACTTCCTGAAATAGATAGCTTAATCCCATGTAAACTGAAGCAGAGTAAGGAACTAAGAAGATAAAGATGATTAAAGCACTATAGAGCTTTAAGTTTCTACTTCCATAGCGAGCTTCTAAAAATTCTGGCATTGTGCGAGCATTCAAACGCACAGTCATTCGACGCGTTCTTTTTGCTAGAATCCACCAGGCTAACAGGGAACCGATCAAAGCATTGCCTACGGCAATCCAAAGCGCGGATAGTCCAAAGCCCCAGCCGACCTTTCCAGCATACCCAATAAAAAGGACAGCCGAAAAATAGGTCGTGCCGAAAGCAAAAGCTGACATCCACGGACCTACATTACGATTGCCCAAGAAAAAATCGTTTACAGTCTTTGTTTTGCGCATGGCGATATAGCCACTGCCTAATAAGAGGGCTACAAAAAGCCCCAGCATAAGCCATTGAATCATATTCTACCATCCTCCCATTCTACAGAACCATTGAGCCCAGGCACCGTACTACATCTTCTCTTCCTTTGGTTGCAGTTCCTTCCTATTACGAGTAACTGAGGACCTTGGTTAAACCTTATCTTTTTTTCCAACATTCTGTTTTTGAATACTCTGAAAAGCACTACAGATATATTATTCAAAAAATGCACTTTCGTCTAGTGATAATATAATTTTTTGTAGAAAAAAAGCAAGTGCACCTAACAATACATCGTTAGGTGCACTTGCAAAAGGTTGTTTTCGCTTAGCCTTCAATAGCGCCAACAGGACATACGTCTGCGCAAACGCCACAGTCTACACAGTCATCATTGATTTTGTAAGGGTTGCCAGCAACGATTGCGTTAACGTAACAGGAGTCAACACATTGTCCGCAAGCTGTGCAAGCGCTAGAAATCTTATGTGCCATTCTTCTTTTCACCTGCCTTTTCAGGGTAATTCATAAGTACGTAGACAGTTCATAAAAAGGTTAGCCTGCACTGATTGCACCAGCAGGGCAAGTGTCTTCGCAAGATCCGCAATCGATACAAGTATCCTCAATGGTATAAGGGTTTCCTTCTTTGATAGCATCGACTGGACAAGAATCCAAACAAGCACCACAGGAAACGCAAGCATCAGAAATTGTATAAGCCATTAACTCGATTCACCTCCCAGTACTTCGTAGGACAGTGCATCTTTACAATATCATGGAAATACAAAAGCTTCAATATATAAATTACGTAAAATTATAAATTTAATCTTTGTTGCACTGATTGAATTGCTTTTTGCACAGCTTCTACAGCCGGTCCCCCCGGTACTTTGCGATCATTCACACAACGAGCCACGTCAATGGCTTCAAATACGTCTTCTTCAAAAACGGGAGAGCATCTCTGGTAATCTTCAAGAGAGAGCTCATCAAGAGAAAGACCTTTTTCCAGGCACAAGAAAACCATCTTACCCACAATTTCATGAGCTTCTCGGAAAGAGAGGCCTTTTTTCACGAGATAGTCGCTACATCGGTAGCATTGGTAAAGCCACCTTTTGCGCCTTCTTTCATCTGGTCTTTCCGTACTGTCATCGTCGCGATCATGGGGGTAAAGGCGGTAAGGCATCCTTTCACGGTGTCAATGGCATCAAAGAGCGATTCTTTATCTTCTTGCATGTCTTTGTTATAGGCTAGTGGCAAAGCTTTCATGACCGTCAGCAATGCCATTAAAGAGCCGTAGACTCGACCTGTTTTTCCACGAATTAACTCTGCCACATCCGGATTTTTCTTTTGTGGCATCATAGAGCTACCGGTCGAGTAGGCATCATCAAGCTCGATAAAAGAAAATTCTTGGCTGCTCCAAAGGATAATTTCTTCACAAAAGCGAGACAAATGCATCATGATCATGGAGGCGGCACTGCAAAATTCAATGGCAAAGTCACGATCAGAAACAGCATCTAAGCTGTTTTCTGTAATGCCATCAAAAAGAAGCTCCTCGGCAACACCTTCACGGTCCAGGGAAAAGGTAGTACCTGCCAAGCACCGGAGCCAAGAGGAGAAAGGTTCATCCGGCGAGCACAGTCTTTTAATCTACCCAGGTCACGTTCAAACATCTGTACATAAGCAAGCAAATGATGGGCCAATGTTATCGGTTGCGCTTTTTGCAGATGGGTATAGCCTGGCATAATAGTATCGATATTCTCTTCTGCTCGTTCTAAAAGCGTTTTGATCAAGCTTTGAAGAAGAATCATTGTTTCTTCGATTTCGTCGCGAAGATAAAGTCGTATATCTAATGCCACTTGGTCATTGCGACTGCGACCAGTGTGCAATTTCTTACCAACTTCTCCTACTCTCTCTGTGAGCAGTTTTTCTATATTCATGTGAATATCTTCAGCAGCTACGTCAAATTCAACGGTACCTGCATCAATATCAGCTAGAATGGCACCTAGACCTTCGAGAATCTTGTTCGCATCTTCTAGCGTAATAATCCCTTGCCGACCTAGCATTCTCGCATGGGCCATAGAGCCTTTGATATCTTGACGGTACAGACGCTGATCAAAGCGAATGGAAGAATGAAAATCTTCTACCACTTTGTCTGTCCCTTTCTGAAAACGACCACCCCAGAGTTTTTCTGTCACAAAAAACTGCCTCCTTGAGCGAAACTTTCTCTGCCTTTTATGTGTCTAAGATCGTAATAGACATTGAGAACCAGACAAGGCAGTATTTTGAATCTTTATTCTCTATCACTCTTATTGTACCTTATTCTTTCATGAATAGGAAGAGAGGTGAAGCCGATTGAAATCCTTATGCAATAAGTTAAAGCTATCTTATCATGAAAGGGAGCTCTTGTCCCTTATGATTTTATTTATCATCGCGCTGGGGTTGGCGGCCTTCACCCATGTATAAACAGATGACTTGATAAGCACTCTAAGCATAAAAAGGAGTGCTTTCTATGAGTGATTCTGCCAATATAGTTCCAACATTGTCCAGCGAGGTATCTTCTATACCAGAAACCGAATCTAAGCAAGAAATGGTCGTTCTTCTCGACGATGGTACCATTTTCCCTTTATCAACCGAAGAGCCTCCTTACTAAAGGTAAGGAGGCTCTTCGGTTGATTGGTAATCTTTTTGTTTGCCAACTTGATCAATAAAAGGATTTAGACTTGATTTTTCTGTATCAAAAGGTACAATCAAGTGGGAGGTGGTCTCTTTGATCAACATATCCGAAATTGCTCGAGATAAGTTAAAAGAGTTGATGCTGAAAATAATGCGCCTCATATCCGTATCTATGCACTTGACCGTACTCACTCTGCTTATGAGTTGGCTTTTGAGTGGAGCCCTAAAAAGAGCGACCTTGTAGTTGAAGTACAGGGTATCTCTTTTGTAGCCGATGATGTTACGAAAGATTATCTTCAAGGCCTGACTGTAGATTATGAGGAGAGCGATGATGAAGTAGGCTTTGTTGTGCGCTCTTCTTTTAACACAGGTTGTGGAGCTTTGGCTTGTGATCACGGTTTTGGAACCTGTAGTGGCGATGGAGAATGTAAAAATTAGTTTATCAAAGAGAAAGCCGACTGAAAAAAGTCGGCTTTTTTCTTTTCTTGTAGAATAATTTCTTTGCCTCTATAACAAATTAAGAATGGCTAACGTTCAATAGAAGTTGATAAGGAGGTACTACCATGCCAGATGTAAATTGTACTGTAAACACCTGTCACTATTGGCAAAATGGAAACTTGTGTACAGCAAAGCAAATTGTAGTCCAAAACGACCAACAAGGCGGCTTTTCACCGAGTTCTAGTCTGAACCAGTTGGCAGCTACACCAGCTAGCAACACTGACGAAACTTGCTGCCAAACATTTAAAAACAAAAATTCCCAGTAATTGGTTTTCACCCTTGTAAGCTTACAATACTTTTTGCTTTTTATTAAGTTATAAATGAAAAGTGTGTTACTTTTTACCTTATTTTTCTTTATCGAAGCATTCTGCAAACCATTGCAATGCTTCGATAAATTTTTCTGCCTTTTCTGGCTCATGGCGTATCTGTTCACGAATTAAGAGCAAAGCCGATTCACTTACATTTGATAAAAGTTTTTCTCCTTCTGAAGATAGCGCAATTACCCATTCACGCTGGTCCACAGGGCTTTGAGTCCTTGTAATGAGCCCTTTTTGCTCTAAATCTTTCAGGGCTGTAGACAGTGCACCTTGTGTAAGATGAAACAGTTTACGCATGTCTTTTTGTAGCGCCAGTCCACGGTGATTGATATGGTGAATCAATAAAAACTGTGTGTGAGTCAGAGGCGTTTTCTGGCTCATTTTTGACATGGTTCGCATCATTGTTTCATAGAAGTCGTGAAGGGCATATTGAAAATCTCTTTCCAGCATAATGGAAGCACCTGCCTTTATTCATCCTCTTATTTATTCATCTTGAGTAATAATTCATAATTTTTGCATCTTTCATTGTAACATATAAAGACTCTAAAAGCATCGACTTGGTAGAAAGAGCTCTAGAAGAAAGCTTGAAAGTTCAAAGTATAACAAGCGGAATTCTTTTTTTATTGAGATATTTTATTGCAAACTCCTTTTTGGATAAAAAATGTTTTTTCAGTCAATCCATCCAATTGGAATCTTTAAGAATCACTAAGGTTGACAATTTCTTTTTGGCTATGAAATAATTATTATACTTTATCACCTAAATCTTCCGCAATGTGGTTTCTAAAATATTGTTTCCTTTTTTGTCTTCCATGTGTCTCATTACAGGCTTATTTATTTATTTTTGTATTTATTGATTATTGTTATTTCGTATCGCAAATTGTTTTTAATTTCAATGGACTCTGTGAAAGAAAGATAGCAACTTAGAAAGGATTGGTGATAGAGCCCTATTCGGAAAAGGAGGAGCTGTATATGGGATTGCTTAAGCCACTATCCAACTTAGATAGGCGATTGGTAGTTGTCTCCAATCGGGGACCTTTTACTTTGAAGGACAGCGATAAAGGAACCGATATTGTTCCTTCCGTAAGTGGTCTTGTCTCAGCACTTACCCCTATTATCAATCAAGAAGGGGGTGCTTGGGTTGGTTGGGGTGGTCGCTTAGGTAAGCCAGAAGACGTCTTTGGGAGAACCCTTCCTATTACAAATCGTAACAATGCTTTCTTTCATGAAGTCATTCTTACACAAGAAGAAGTAGAGGCCTTTTATGAAGGCTTGTCAAACAGTTGCCTCTGGCCCCTGTGCCATAACTTTGTAGAAAAGTCAATTTTCGATATAGAGCAGTGGACCAACTATCGCAGCGTCAATGCAAAATATGCCAAGACTTTACTGCGCAAAAGCAACTCTCGTGATTTAATTTGGATTCATGATTATCATCTAGCACTCGTTCCCACCTTTGTTCGAGCTGAAAGGCCACAAGCCCAGCTATCTTTGTTTTGGCACATTCCTTTCCCAGCACCTGAGATTTTTGCAACTTTGCCCTGGTCGAGAGAATTACTGCGTGGAATGCTCAATTGTAATCTTATTGCCTTTCACACGGAAAGTTATGTGCGAAATTTCCTAATTACGGTGGAAGAGTTGCTTGATGCCAAAGTAGATCATTTGACAGGTTCCGTCTTTTGGATGGGGCGCAAAGTAAAGGTGGCTGCCTTTCCAATTGGCGTTGACTGGAAAGAGTTTGAGGCCTTCGCGACGAAGCCAGAAATTCGTCAGAAAGCACAGCAGTTAAAGCAAGCCGCTGGTGGGGATTACTTGATTCTCGGTGTAGATCGACTTGATTATACCAAAGGCATTCCAGAGCGCTTAAAAGCCATGGAGTGGCTCTTCGAAAACTACCCTGAGTACAGACGTAAAGTTACTTTTATTCAAATAGCCGTTCCCAGTCGCACCCAAGTTACAGCCTATCAGGATTTACGCCGAGAAGTAGAAGAAAGCGTAGGAAGAATCAACGGACGCTTTACAGAAGATCACCATATTCCGATTCGCTATCTTTTTAAGCCTTTACGCAAAGACCATCTGGTAGCTCACTATCTTGCAGCTGATATGTGCCTGGTAACACCGCTGCGCGATGGCTTGAATTTGGTGGCCAAAGAGTATATAGCCACCAATGGTAATTATTCTGGCACCTTGCTGTTAAGTCCTTTTGCCGGTGCTGCCAACCAGTTAAAAGAGGCTTTACAAGCCAATCCTTATTCGCCCCAAGAAACGGCACAAAAGATTATCAAAGGGTTGCAAATGTCTGAAGGCGAAAAGAAAAGAAGGCTCCATAGCCTCTATAAAGGTGTAAAAGAGCAGGATATTACTTGGTGGTGGAAAGCCATTAAGCAGGCCTGGCTAACTGGATCTACCATAGCCGTTCCAAAAACGACAAAAGCAGAGGATCCGAAGCATGAGCCAACGATTAGCTAATCAACCTTTACAGTCAGCACAGCAGCTCTGGGCCCAACTTGTCATTCAGGCAGAAGAACCTTTGCTTTTATTACTTGATTATGATGGCACCCTTGTACCGATCCAAGACAAACCAGACCTTGCTCGACCTTCTGCCCCTCTTTATGAAAGCCTTATAACTCTTTCGAAGCAACAAAATCTTATCATTGCTATTGTATCAGGACGAGATATTAGAGAGCTTAAAAGCTTTCTGGCCATAGAAGGGATTTACTACGTGGGAGGTCACGGCGCAGAAATGGAAGATCTTCATGGAAACCGATACAATTTTGTCAACCAAAGAATAGAATGGATTGAGTCCTTAGCAGAAATTGCTTGCCAATGTATCGGCTCCCATGAAGGCTTTCTCCTAGAGAGAAAAAAAACTTCCTTTGCATTCCACTACCGTCTAGCCTGTCCATCAATTGCTTCTGTTGTCTTAGAACAATATCGTAAAAAGATCCAAAGAATACTTGAAATAGAGAAGCTAGAAATGGTAGAAGGTAAAAAAGTGATAGAAGTGCGCCCTGCTTACATCAACAAAGGAACTGCTGTATTACAACTTATGGATCGCTACTCCCAACATCGCCCTCTTTATATGGGTGACGACAAGACGGACGAAGATGCTTTTAAGGCAATTGCAGGCTATGGCTTTACCAGTTCTACTGTTCTCATATCCGAAAACCCAAAACCCTCGTATGCCTTTTACCGTATGAGAAACTCCCAGGAAGTAGTTCAATTCTTACAAATCCTTTCTATGAGGTGTAGTGATGGTTCAATTCAATCCGCCGTCCCCCCGTGAACGTTCTCGAACCCTTGCTTCTTATCAGAATCTTGTCTCTCCAGAACAATTGGTAAATATCGAAAAACTTGCGAAACCGCTGCAAAACAAGACAATACAACACATTAATTCCACCTTTGTAGGTGGTGGTGTGGCCGAAATCTTACAGAGTTTGATTCCGTTGATGAAATCAATCGGCTTACAAGCTCAATGGGATGTCTTAACTGCGCAAAGTGATTTTTTTGAAGTAACGAAGGCCTTTCACAATGCTTTCCATGGTGAAAAGATTCATTTTCGTGAAGAAATGATAAAAATTTACAACGATACTTTACAGCGAAACCTGTCTATTATCGATAAAAATGCAGACTTTGTTATTCTTCACGATCAACAGCCCCTTGGACTTGTTAATGCCAAAAAAGGACAAAAAGGTCATTGGATCTGGTATTGTCACATCGATCCCATTGACGTAGACCCTAGAGTCTGGAACTTTCTGAGCCATTATGCTAGACAATGTGATGCTGCCATTTATCATCTCGATGATTATGCCAAGCACCTTCCTCATAAGCAGTTTATTTTGCCACCGGCAATCGATCCTTTAAGTGATAAAAATCGTGAGGTAACGTCAGAGGAAAGTGAAAAGGTCTTGCAATCTCTGGGAATATCAACAGATAGACCTTATGTTCTTCAAGTGTCTCGCTATGACCGCTTGAAAAATCCCTTTGGCCTTGTGCATGCCTATCTTGAATTGCTCAAAGTTTTTCCTTGTGATCTTATTTTTGCTGGCGGTGCCGCTGACGATGATCCTGAAGGTTTGGAAGTCTACAATGAGCTTAAAGAACTGACCAAAGATCATAGTACCATTCAAGTACTCAATTTATCACCAACGAGTCACCTAGAAATCAATGTATTACAGCGTTCTGCTGCTGTTGTTGTTCAAAACTCCAGTCGTGAAGGTTTTGGCTTGACGGTAACAGAAGCCATGTGGAAAGGTAAGGCCGTCGTCTCAACGCCTGTTGGCGGTATTCGCATGCAAGTGATACCTGGTAAAACAGGTCTAATGGCTTCTTCCGTTCAAGAGCTAACACAAGCCCTGTTGGAGCTCTTGCAGAACCCTTCACTGGCACAACAATTGGGCCAACAAGCAAAAGAGCATGTGCGACAAAACTTTATCACGCCTGTCTATCTCCAGCGTTGGTTAGAATTGATGAATGACCTAGAAAATAAAAAAGCTTGAGTAGCCTCTAAAGGTTGCTCAAGCTTTTTTTTGTAAAGAGATTGAACGGACAGGACATAATAGTGTTAGATTTCGCTCAATCTATCGTGGGAGGTGAAAGTCGTGAAAAACAAAAAAAATAAAAAGAACCGTAACAATACAGAGCCAGCTAAACAGGTAAACACTGTGAGTCCTGGTGAACCTGAAGTTCGTAACTTGCCACAAAACCAAACAGACTAAGAAAGTAAATTAAAAGTCCCTTAATGACGTCATAAGTTCTAACGTCATTAAGGGACTTGCTTGCAAATTCTTTAATTTTCACGTATCGCAGAGAGTTCATAGGAGGTGTCACTAAGATGGTAAAAAGAAAAAAGAGCATTGATACAGGCAAGGAAACTGAGACAGTAAAAGAAGCTTTCCAAAGAGATCAGGCAGTTCAGGTAGAAAATTCCGACGCCATCCCAGCACATCATGCTGAAATCATTGCGAAAACAAATATGGGCGTTCTTCCTACGCCTCTTTATTCCGAATTGGAAGATCCGGAAAGCTTTCGTAAAAGAAAGGAATAAAAAATAAAAAACCGACATAGTAAGTCGGTTTGAAAAATCTTGGTTGCGGGGACAGGACTCGAACCTGTGGCCTTCGGGTTATGAGCCCGACGAGCTACCAACTGCTCCACCCCGCGACATTTTGTGTTCTACTTTTATAGTATAGGCAAGATACAAAGTTTTTATGCATTATATTCAATAATTTCTTCAAAAAATATCATGAATTTTGCACCTTGAAAGCTACACAGAGAAATATTCGCGATGTAAAGAGTAGGTTAAGTCCTCGACCGATTCGTACTCGTCAACTACACGCCTCACAGCGCTTCCATCTCGAGCCGATCAACCAGGTCATCTTCCTGGGGTCTTACCTACTTACGTAGTGGGAAGTCTCATCTTTGGGTCGGCTTCGCGCTTAGATGCTTTCAGCGCTTATCCGGTCCCGACTTGGCTACCCAGCGCTGCATTTGGCAACACACCAAAAAATGGGAACCAGGGGCTTTGATATGTTATTGGCTTTTTATTAATAAAGAAAAATTTTACAGGGTTAAAAGTAAAGTATTCTCATTTTCTTCTTTAGTTCGTGGTATTGAATCAGACCTATCGTTAGAGAAAAAAAGACCGAAGGGATATCTTCCTTCGGTCGACTTGTATCCAACGAAAAAATCACAGGTTGCTAATAGATTTTTTTGTATTTTTTTACTTTGATGCAAGGCTATTCTCGATGTCGGCTCATCGCATCCTGGGGCTGAACGTAGGTCCCAAGGGTTGGGCTGTTCGCCCATTAAAGCGGTACGTGAGCTGGGTTCAGAACGTCGTGAGACAGTTCGGTCCCTATCCATCGCAGGCGAAGGAAGTTTGACGGGAGCTGCCCCTAGTACGAGAGGACCGGGGTGGACCGACCGCTGGTGTACCAGTTGTGTTGCCAAATGCAGCGCTGGGTAGCCAAGTCGGGACCGGATAAGCGCTGAAAGCATCTAAGCGCGAAGCCGACCCAAAGATGAGACTTCCCACTACGTAAGTAGGTAAGACCCCAGGAAGATGACCTGGTTGATCGGCTCGAGATGGAAGCGTCGTGAGGCGTGTAGTTGACGAGTACGAATCGGTCGAGGACTTAACCTACTCTTTACATCGCAAGTTTTTCTCTGTGTAGCTTTCAAGGTATAATTTTGATTCAATTAAAATGCAACTGAGAATTTAATAATCATAAGTAGAAGCAAAAGACCTTACAGCTGAATAAGAGCTGTGAGGTCTTTTTTTCTAGAGAAATTCTTGCTCAGCATAAAGAAATTGAGTACTGGAAAAGAAAGCAAAAGGAATAAATCAATATGATTAACAAGGAAATGAAAGAGAAAACAAAAATCGTACCGATGGGTGATACAGCATGGGTCATTTACTGGCCAGATAAAATATCACCTACTATTAACGAGGAAGTACAAAAAGCAGCAGAAAAGATAAGGAAAGAGAATCCTCCCTGGCTAATCGAAGCTGTACCTACTTTTTCTTCCCTCGCCCTATACTATGACTGCTTACAATTTGATGGAGAAGAAGTAAAAAAAATTATAGCAAAACAACTCAAGAATCTTACAGAAACACAAAAAAAAGAAAAGAAAGAATGGGAGATTCCAGTTTGCTACGGTGGATCTTACGGACTTGATCTAGAAAATTTAAGCCGTGAAAAAAAACTAACGAAAGACGAGATCATCAAATTGCACACGCAGAAGCAGTACATCGTATACATGCTCGGTTTTATACCGGGATTTTGTTATCTCGGAGATGTCGATGAGCGCATTGCATCACCTCGTCTGGCAACACCACGAAAAGCAGTACCAGCAGGATCTGTAGGCATTGCAGGCCAGCAAACGGGCATTTACCCAGTAGAGGCACCGGGGGGGTGGCAAATTATCGGTCGGACGCCAATTAAAATGTATAACCCAGAAGATGGTGAACCCGTTTTCGTTCAAGCAGGAGACTATATAAAATTTCGAGCTATCGCGGAAGAAGAATTTAATGAATGGAAAGTAAATCAAAGAGGGCCCGTAATGAAAGGAGTGTTAAAACAATAAAGCGCATTTATCCAAAAGGATCAAGGATAAGAAACACCACCTAGGTAAAGGGTAATGCGCCAAGAATCATTATGACTGTTGAAGTTTTAGAATCAGGCCTTTATACGACCATACAAGATAAAGGGCGTTATGGCTACCAGGCAGCAGGAATACCTGTATCAGGTGCTATGGACTCCTTTGCCCTACAGGTAGCCAATCGACTCGTGGGCAATGAAACCAATAGAGGCGCATTAGAAATGACCTTACAAGGTCCAACATTGCTATTTGAAGAAGACTGCGAGGTTGCCATCACTGGGGCTGATATGACCCCAACATTAAATGACCAGCCAGTGCCATTGTGGGTAAACCTTTATATCCCTAAAGGAAGTATCCTTCGATTTGGTTATGCTCAAAAAGGTTGTCATACCTATTTGGCTGTGGCAAAAGGATGGAAAGTTCCAGAAAAATTTGGTAGTACATCTACTTATGTCCGTGGTGCTATCGGGGGCTACCATGGAAGAGTAATCAAAAGAGGCGATATTCTTCTCCTCAATCAGAATCAAGTTAATCAAGAAGCAGAGAAAAAAATGGAACTACGAGCTCTCGAGCCAAACCGTACACCACAATATAACAATAAAATAAAAGTTGCAGTAATAGCAGGCCCGCAAGCAGAGTATTTTACAGACGAAGCATGGCAAACTTTTTATCGACAAGTCTACCGCCTCACCACAGCAGCCAACCGAATGGGCTATCCCTTAGAACCAGTAGAAGGAAAATTACTCACTCGCAAAAGTAATAAAGAAATGATTTCTGATGCCACAGCAGTTGGTGCAATTCAAGTACCTCCGAATGGACAACCTATCGTTCTCATGGCCGATCGCCAAACAACAGGTGGTTACCCCAAAATCGCAACGGTTATCTCTGCCCATATATCTAGAATCGCACAGGCTCAACCGGGCAGCCTTATTCAGTTTGCAAAAACGGATCTTTCTAGGGCTCACCAATTGGCAAGACAACAACAAAAAGTGATTGAAGAAAAAATAATAACAGGAGCCAAAGGCAAAGAAGCTTGGTTAGAGCAAGCATTGCTGCAACGAAGAAAAGTGATTGCACAAATTGAAAAAAGAAAAGGTCAAGAAAAAATTATTTACAGCATTACCTGGGAAAAAGAAAATGTAGGGAACGAAAAAAAATCAAAAAATATTTTTCATCAAAAAGCTGTTATTTATCCTGAAATAATAGACAGTTAACATAGAAAGATTCACCTTGGTTCTTTTATAAAGTAAATCTAATAGAAAGGCTGGCAAAAACTTATGCAGATAGACGTAAACTGTGACCTCGGTGAAAGCTACGGCATCTATAGGATAGGTTCCGATGAAGCTATGATGCCACTGGTGTCATCCGTAAACATTGCTTGTGGCTTTCACGGCGGTGATGCAGATACCATGGCAGAGACAGTAGAAAAGGCCTTAAAGCATGGAAAAGCAATCGGAGCTCATCCTGGTTATCCTGATCTACAGGGCTTCGGACGTCGCCACATGGCAATGACGCCATCGGAAGTGATCAATGTAATGATCTATCAAATTGGCGCACTAGATGGATTTATACGCGCAGCCGGTGGACAACTACACCACGTTAAACCACATGGTGCTTTGTATAACAAAGGAGCCATCGATCCTGCTTTGGCCGATGCGATTGCAAGTGCTATCAAGAAATTGAATCCTCAACTCTTTCTCTACGGCCTAGCTGGTTCAGAACTATGTAAGGCAGGTCAACGGCAAGGTTTAAAAGTAGTGCGAGAAGCATTTGTTGATCGAACATACCAGGAAGATGGCACTTTAACACCGCGGCAGCAAGAAAAAGCCCTTATTCACGACGCAGATCAAGCGCTTCAACAAGCATTATCAATTATCGAAAAAAAAGCAGTACAAACTACAACAGGCACGTGGATATCCTTAGAAGCAGATAGCTTATGCCTTCATGGTGATAATGAAAAAGCTGTTGAACTCGCTCAATATCTTAGAAAAAAGTTTTCAGAAAAAAACATCACAATTAAGGCTCCTTTTTGCTAAAAAAGGGTTATAACAATAATTTTTCATAAAGAGGCCCAATTATTTAACTACATGAAGGCCTCAACTTGTCAAAATTTTTTATCAAATTAACTTTTTTACTATCCAGTGGAACCAAAAAGTCTTATCAGGAATACATTACCACTGAAATAAAGACCAACTCTTGATAAGGAGTGAAGTACATTGGATTGGTGGATGATGCCTGCGCAACGTCCGATGATGTGTGATCACTTACGTGGCATGATTGGTGAAACCATGAGGGCTGAAGTAAGACACCCCAGTGGGATGCGCACTTACACAGGTCGACTCGTTGCAGTAGGAGATGACTTTATCGAGCTAGAAATAGGTGAAGCAGACGATAGAGCAAGATACTATGAAGTAGAGTCATCAACAATACCAAATGAGCCAGAACACCTCTATCCTTTAGAATCAGGACAATATGAAGAATCAGTTGGACCTATGGCACCGATGGATCAATTAAGTCCGATGGATGAAAGTGGACTATACTCACAAGTAGAACAATACAGTCAAGGTGATGAAGTAGAAAGCCAACAATTTATTGGAGGACCTTTTTCACGACTCCTGATTCCCCTTGTGTTACTATCCACTCTCTATACCTATCCCCGTCGACGCCGTCGTCGCTACTGGTAACAATACCCACAAAAAACCCTCTTGCATGGTAAGCAAGAGGGTTTTTTCATAGATACGTCAAGGAGAACATAAGCTATTTTTTATATAACGTAATAAAAAAAGAAATTCTAGGCTGTGAAGGAGCAGCATAAAATATTTTTTCGCATAACCTTTTATTTCCAATGCCATCCTAAAAAGTGAAAATAATATCGTTGACAAGACGAAAGGAACGACATAAAATAAAGATGAAACTGAGATTCAATATCGATAACAAAGAATACGGGGAGGGTTACACGATGGCTCCAACTGTAATTCACTGGAAAAAGAGCCTTGACCAGAAAGAGTCCGTGCAAGTTAGATTTGAGAAATGGCTTTTTGTTAACTTATCAAAAGTAATTATCGGTGGAAAAACAGGTGAGTTAATCCGTTTTAAAGCACCCTTTTTCCGTAAAAGCTTGCTAGAAACATTGCGTGATGGAGAAAAACTATCACATCAATGGGGCCTTGAGGTATTCGTATTACGAAAATGTCACAACTGCGCCCATGTTATTTTTTATGACTCTCAGCGGTTAGAAGATGCTTTAGATGAAGCGAGAAAGACGCCTCTATTAGAGCGCTTGCAATACGATCAACAAATTACGGGGAAAGAGTTTTTAGAACAGTTACGCCATAAGTGGCAGCACAAAGGGACCATTCCTCATGAGATTGGAATCGCTGCTGGCTATCCTGTCAAAGATATTCTAGGGTTTATGGGCTTAGCGCCCTTACCACTCACCACCGTCTGCGGATGGCAAATCTATGGCGATGCCAACCCATCTTTGATCATGAAAGAACGCTTTGATCAAGCGCAACGATGGGCCATGGATTATATTGATGTCGATCAATCTATTTTTTTACGGGATGAGCTTCGTCATTAAGAAAAATAACTTCCACAGTAAACAGAATTTTCCCAATATATATTTTTTTCAATAATAATACTATAAGAGAAAAAGAGCCTATTAAGAGAGGCTCTTTTTCTTATGCTTTTGACAGACCTTGTTAGGTTTTGCAGGTTAGTGTAGAATATTTAGGTAGTCGTGGATAGACTAGATTGAGTAGCACTAAAGGGCATTCCCGGCGCGGGAGGCCAGATGGGAGCCCGAACATCGCACGGGGAGGAAGGAAAATAAATGACAGACGTAAAAGCAGAAAAGGGAACTTGGACTGTAAAGAAAGGTCTTGCTGACATGCTCAAAGGTGGCGTGATCATGGATGTTACAACGCCAGAGCAAGCAAAAATTGCAGAAGAAGCTGGCGCTTGTGCCGTAATGGCCTTAGAAAGGGTGCCTGCTGATATCAGAGCCGCTGGTGGCGTCGCTCGCATGGCTGATCCGACTGTCGTTCTACGTATTATGGACGCTGTTACCATTCCAGTCATGGCGAAAGCACGGATTGGTCACTTTGTAGAAGCACAAGTGTTAGAGTCACTCGGTGCAGACTACATTGACGAATCAGAAGTTCTTACACCAGCTGATGATCTCTATCATATCAACAAGAATGACTTCAAAGTTCCTTTTGTCTGTGGAGCTCGCAACTTAGGGGAAGCCCTTCGTCGTATTGGTGAAGGTGCCGCCATGATTCGAACAAAAGGTGAGCCTGGCACAGGCAACGTTGTAGAAGCCGTTCGTCATGCTCGTCAAGTTCTGAGCGATATTCGCAAGCTTGTGAATATGCCAGAAGAAGAAATGATGACATTTGCGAAAGAAATTGGAGCACCTTTTGATCTGCTTCGCCAAGTGGCGAAAGAAGGTCGTTTGCCTGTTGTCAACTTTGCAGCAGGTGGTATTGCCACGCCTGCCGATGCAGCTTTGATGATGCAAATCGGTGTAGATGGCGTATTTGTCGGCTCCGGTATCTTCAAATCAGGCGACCCCGTTCGTCGCGCCAAAGCCATTGTAGCCGCTACAACCCACTACAACGATCCCAAGATTATTGCAGAAGTCTCCAAAGACTTAGGCGAACCCATGGTGGGCATTGAGATTCCTACCATTCCTGCTGAGCAACGGATGCAAGAGCGAGGCTGGTAGAAGTCCATGAGAAGAAAAATCGGCTTATTGGCCATGCAAGGTGCTTTTGTAGACCATGAGAAGGTGATGCAAAAGCTCGATTGCGAAACGCTACAAGTTCGTACGCCAGAACAGCTTGGTCAAGTTGACGGTTTGATCATACCCGGTGGAGAAAGCACGACCATTGGAAAGCTCATGGACCAGTTTGGTCTTGTTGATGCCGTTACAGAAAGAGTTCGTAACGGCATGCCGATCTGGGGAACTTGCGCTGGTATGATTTTGCTAGCAAAAGAAATTGAAGGTTCTGATCAACTACGACTGGGTCTTATGGACTTAAAAGTTCGACGCAATGCCTTCGGTCGGCAAGTCGATTCTTTTGAAGCGCCTCTTCAGATAGAAGAACTCGGACAAGAGCCTTTTCCTGCTGTTTTCATCCGGGCTCCATATATTGCTGAGAAAAGTGACAATGTATCAATCTTAGCAACGTACCAGGACAAAATTGTTGCAGTGCGCCAAGGTTGTTGCCTAGCTGCAGCATTTCACCCTGAATTGACTGCAGACAGTCGTATGCATCAATACTTTCTTGACATGGTGAACCAATCCCTGTAAAATTTGAAAAAACAAAGTCATAGTTTTTACAGAATGAATATATCTTTTTATGTCTCTATCCAAGGGAACAGAAAGATGGATCGTCTTCTATGGTGGTGAAAGAAACGAATGGGCATATATCGAGGAAATGGCGTAGAATTATACTATGAACTCCATGGACCTCATGATGCCCCTGTCCTCGTTTTTACTCATGGAGCAGGATGGGATCATGAGCAGTGGACTCCACAGATTAAAGAATTTTCTAAGGATTATCGTGTCCTTGTCTGGGATATTCGCAGCCATGGTCGCTCTTCCTGCTCTAATGAAGCCCTAGAAGGGAAGTTATTTAGCCAGGATTTGCTCCATTTATTGGACCATTTAGATATTGAAAAAGCAGTTCTAGCTGGCTGCTCCATGGGAGGGCATATCTCTCTTCGTGCTGCTGTAGAAAGACCTGACAAAGTCGCAGCTGTTGTTGCCATGGGGACACCTGTGACAAGTGCTTTTAACTGGTATAATCGATTGGGACGCTGTTTTAAAGAACGATCCATACGCAAAATGACGATGGAAATCGTCGATATGTCCCTGCAATCCTTTTCCTTTTTTGCCTATGGCTTATCGATGCGCATGCTTTCGATGGAAACACTGGCGAAGCTTCATGCGAAAGGTTTAAGCATGATTAGCCCACAGTTAAGAGAATATTTTTATCAGGTTACTGTAAAGCATAAGAAAGAACAATGGATCCGCATTTTCAATACGGTGTCAAGAATGGAGCTTTTGGAAGACCTTCCTAAAGTATCTTGCCCCACCATGGTGATTGAAGGCGATGCTGAGTGGATGATGCGTCGACAGCATCGATACATTTGTGAATGTATTGATGGAACAGTGCACTGTCTCGTCAGCGACGCAGGACATGCAGCCAATCTTGACAATCCGGAAAAAGTAAATAGCCTGCTACGGGATTTTTTAGACAAGACGGTTTTTACTCCTGTAGAGCCAGCAGCAGAAAATCCCAAAGCCTCAGCTTTGCCGCCAGTGAATTGGCCTGCTTGTCAGCCCTAGATAGATCTTGCCAACAAAGAAAAGCTATGGTAGAATTCTCACAAATCCTATATTTATAGTGATGATGGGGAACAGTAACCAGAGAATAGGTGCAGAAAGTTGGCGGGTTCGATGCGAGCCAATCCTAATAACTGGTGAATTTCCACCCCTGATGCTGGCGATGATGAATCGTCCGGTCATGTCCGTTACGCATGGTTGAGTGGACTTTCGAGAGGAAGTCAAGCAGGGTGGTAACGCGGGTAGCCTCTCGTCCCTGACCATAGTGTCAGTGACGGGAGGTTTTTATGTTTCAGCCCACTTTGTATACAAGGACTCTGTATACAAACGAATTAGGACCCCTGGATATCCTAAGGAGGAATAAGATTATGTATGAAAAAGAATACCTCATGTTACCGGGGCCGACACCTGTACCGCCTCGCGTATTGAGGGCTCTGTCAGAACCTCTGATCAACCATAGAGGTCCTGCTTTCAAAAAACTGATTGAAGATGTAACTGAAGGCATCAAATTTGTCTATCAGACGAAGTACGATGTTCTTGTTCTCCCTGCTTCCGGTACTGGCGGCATGGAAGCTTCTATTGTGAATTTTCTCTCACCAGGTGATAAGGTACTCGCTTTATCGATTGGTGCCTTTGGTGATCGCTATGCGACCATTGCCAAGAATTATGGTTGTGTCGTTGATAAAGTTGACTTCGAATGGGGCACTGCCATTGATTTAGAAGCGGTAAAAGCAAAGCTGGCCGCTGACGTAAAGCAAGAATACAAGGCCATTTTAGTCACTCATAATGAGACATCTACAGGCGTTTGCAACGATCTTAAAGGATTGGCAGAAATCAGAGGCAATCATCCGGCTTTATTACTTGTAGATTCTGTTTCAGGTCTTGGTGTAATGGATGTAAGGCCGGACGAGTGGGGACTTGATGTCGTTGTAACAGCAGCGCAGAAAGGGTTTATGATTCCACCAGGTCTGGCCTTTATCTCCGTAAGCCCAAGAGCCTGGGAAGCCTATGAGCAATCGAAAGCACCTAAGTTTTACTGGGATCTTGGTTCAGCGAAGAAATTTTTAGACAAAGGTCAGACACCAGTAACTCCAGCATTGCCTCAGTATACAGGTCTTCGAGAAGCACTTAAGATCTTCCAGGAAAAAGGCATGGAGTTCATGTTTGCCAAGCAACTTTATTTGCGCGATATGACTCGAGCTGCCGTAAAAGCTTTAGGTCTCAAGCCATTGGCCGAAGATGCCATTGCTTCTGCAGCTGTTACAGCTGTATGGGCACCGGAAGGCATTGAAGCCAAGGCAATTAATAAAAAAATGCGGGAAGAATATAATGTCGTTCTCGCCGGTGGACAAAAACAACTAGAGAACAGAATCTTCCGCATCGGTCATCTTGGCTATGTACAACATCTAGACATTCTTGCTACCATCGGAGCGCTGGAAATGTGTCTCCAAGAGCTCGGTTACCCTGTAGAACTTGGTCAAGGTACCAAAGCCGTACAAGAAGTCATTATGTCAAGAAAGGGGATCATTTGATCTTATGCGCGTACTTGTTTGCGACCCTATATCACAGCAAGGTATCGAAGTTTTTCAGGCCGCTGGCAACATTGAAGTCGATGTAAAACTAAAGCAGACTGAAGATGAGATTGTCAACATAGTGGCTGATTACGAAGGAATTATTGTTCGTTCAGAGACAAAAATTACGAAAAAAATTATTGAAGCAGCCGACAAACTAAAAGTTATTGGTCGGGCTGGTGTGGGCGTAGACAACATTGACGTAGAAGCAGCCACCCAAAAAGGGGTTGTTGTGGTCAATGCACCAGAAGGCAACACCATTGCAGCAGCAGAACTTACCTTAGGACACATTATTGCTCTAGCTCGTAATATTGCACCTGCCAATGATGCTCTTAAAGGTGGAACTTGGGCAAGAAGTAAGTATGTTGGACTGGAATTAAAAGGCAAAAAGCTGGGCATACTCGGAATGGGTAAGATTGGATCTGAAGTTGCCAAAAGAGCAAGAGCTTTTGACATGATTGTATACGCCTATGATCCTTTCGTATCAGAAGAGCGGGCTCGAAACATTGGCGTTCAAGTTAAAGACCTTGATACAGTGATTCGAGAAGCTGATATTATTTCCATTCACATGCCCAAAACGAAAGACACCTATCGTCTTTTGAATGCTGAAAAGTTTTCCATGATGAAAGATGGCGTCTATATCGTGAACTGCGCTCGTGGTGGCATTGTGGATGAAGAAGCGCTTTATGAAGCTGTTACTTCTGGCAAAGTGGCTGGAGCCGGTCTTGACGTTTTCGAAAAAGAACCGATGACCGAAAGCCCTCTTTTTGGTTTAGAGCAAGTGCTCGTCACACCACACCTCGGTGCATCCACGAAAGAAGCACAAGTCAACGTTGCTGTTGATGTCGCTCATGATATTGTTAAAGTCCTTCGTGGTGAAGCCGTTAGCGCTGCTGTCAATATTCCTGCCGTAAAACCGGAGTTAATGGCCATCTTCAAGCCTTATCTCGATCTAGTAGAAAGACTGGGCCGTTTTATCGGTCAAGTTACAGACGGTCATATCGAAAAAATTTCTCTAACCTATGCTGGCGATCTGGCTCAATACAATGTCAATCCGCTGACAACAACGATCCTCAAGGGATTGCTTCGTCCTACCTTACAAGATGCTGTGAACTATGTAAACGCTCCTTTCGTAGCTAAAGCGAGAGGTATCAAAGTAACAGAAACGAAGACTGTCGATATGGATGACTATGCCAACTTGATTACTCTAGAAGTGGTTACTAGCAAAGGAACGAAAAAAGTATCTGGCACTATTATGCAGAAAGAGCCTCGCTTTGTTCGCATTGATGACTTCAGTCTCGATATGGCGCCGATTGGGCATATGCTTGTAATGCCTCATATTGATAAGCCTCGGATCATTGGTCGAACAGGTACGATCATTGGGGAACATGATGTAAATATCGCAGGTATGCACTTAGGAAGAAAAGAACTAGGGGGTCCTGCTATCGCCATCTTAAATATCGATGGCACAGTTCCAGAAGCTGCCTTGAATCAACTGAAAGAAATTGACGGCGTTATTGATGTGAAGTACGTCAACTTACAGTAAGCCCCTGATTTCTTTTATTCACCGCTATTTCATGTAAAGTGTTTTCCTGGAATCAGAGGGTAGAGACGCTGTTGGTAGCGTCTCTACGCCTATCCCACCGAAAGGGGGTCAAGCACTCCATTGCTCGATCTAAAGTATGTACGTGCTTACCCTGAAGTTGTTCAGCAAGCACTAAATCGAAGAGGTACCCAACTATCGCTAGAAGATTTTTTAGAATTGGACAAGCAACGCCGCAAAGTGCTAGTAGAAGTAGAAGCACTGAAATCGCAGCGCAATCAAGTATCTGAAGAAATTGCCCGCAAGAAAAAAGCCAAAGAAAATGCAGAAGCAATGATTCTGGCCATGCGCCAAGTTGGCGAAGAAATTAAAAAGCTCGATGAACAAGTTGGGCAAATTGAAGAGGAAATGAAAAAGATCCTCTACTTTATTCCCAATCTGCCTCACCAGTCAGTACCAGAAGGTTCTTCGGAAGATGATAACGTAACGGTACGTACTTGGGGAGAACCAACTAGCTTCGACTTTCCTGTCAAAGCACACTGGGATCTTGGTGAAGATTTGAAAATCCTAGATTTTCAAAGAGGCGCTAAAATTACAGGGGCTCGTTTCACAGTCTACAAAGGATTGGGCGCACGCTTAGAAAGAGCTTTAATCAGTTTTATGCTCGATCAGCATGCTAAAGCAAACTATGAAGAGGTTTTGCCACCTGTCATCGTCAATCGACAGTCTATGCTAGGGACAGGTCAGCTCCCTAAGTTCGAAGAAGACATGTTTCATCTAGAAGGAACCGATTATTACTTAATACCAACGGCAGAAGTACCTGTAACAAATCTCTATAGCAATGAAATTCTCGATGGCGCACAGTTGCCTATCTACCATTGTGCTTATTCTGCCTGTTTTCGAGCTGAAGCTGGCGCAGCTGGGCGAGACACAAGAGGCTTAATTCGTCAACATCAGTTTAACAAAGTTGAACTGGTGAAGTTTACAGAGCCAGAAAAATCATATGAAGAACTGGAAAAGCTTACACAAAATGCTGAAAATATATTACAACTCTTGGGCTTGCCCTATCGAGTCGTAGCGCTCTGTTCCGGTGATCTTGGTTTTTCCGCAGCAAAGACTTATGACATTGAAGTATGGCTCCCTAGCTTTCAGACCTATCGAGAAATCTCTTCTTGCTCTAATTTCGAAGACTTTCAGGCACGTCGGGCCAACATTCGTTATCGAACAACACCGAAAAGCAAGCCAGAGTATGTTCACACACTGAATGGTTCTGGATTGGCCATTGGACGAACGGTAGCCGCTATCTTAGAAAATTATCAACAGCCTGATGGCTCTGTTATCATACCTGAAGTTTTACGTCCCTACATGGGCGTGACGTCTATTGATGTTCCTTAAAAAATTCTATAACCCCATAAAGCGTTTTTTCAATGGCCTAATATAGGTATAGGTTTGAGGAATAATTTTTTTTTATAAAAAACAATATAATTTGAAATAATTCTGAATAGGATGAATAGGATAAAAGAGCCTTACTTCGACAAGGCTCTTTTTTGTAATAGCAGGACTTTTAATGATTGAAAGCGAAGATGTAAGCAAAATTATAAAGATAGAAGGCTTCCAGATGAAAGACGATGAGGTGTGAAAAGATGAAGGAAAAGATAGAAGGAAGGGACAGCAAAAAACACATCTCCGTTGATAGTATTATAAGAAATAGTGAAGAGCGTTTTTTTGCCGTTATAGAGAAGATACCTGTTGGTGTCTGTATTACGGATGAGAATGGATTTTTTGAATATGTAAATCCTGCTTACTGCAAAATCTATGGCTATGAGAAAGCAGAACTTCTGCATCAACATTTTACCATTGTCGTACCTGAGAATTTGCGCCCTTATATGAACCATATGCATCGAGAATTCGTAGAAATAGGGTCAGAAGTTCGTGGTGAATGGAAAGTTGTAAGAAAAGATGGTAGTGAATTAACAATTTTAGCCGATGCAGTTCTCTTTTATGACATAGATGGTCAGCCTCGCAAAGCCACATTCGTCACAAATATTACTGAACGAAAAAAAATGGAAGAAAGTCTGCGAATTGCGAAAGAAGCGGCTGAGAAAGCCAGTTTGTTTAAATCAAAATTTCTTTCTACCATGAGCCATGAATTGCGGACACCATTAAATGCTATTATAGGTTACGCAGATTTGGTTATGTCGGATTTAGATCATCCACTTAACGAAGTGCAGAAAGAAAGCCTTAACGAAATATTGCAAGCAGGTGAGTTTTTACTTAAATTGGTCAACGATCTTCTGGATCAAGCGAGTATTGAAGCAGGCAAAGTTGTACTAACGAAAGAAAAGGTAAACCTGACTAAAACATTGCAAGAAAGCATTCAACTCATTATGCCCATGGCGGAACAGCAAGGATTGAAGCTTCGTGCGCGTAACAATGATTGTATGCATGTAGAAGTAGATCCAAGGCGTTTGAAGCAAGTTCTAGTGAACTTACTTTCGAATGCAGTCAAATACAACCGAATCAATGGTACGATAGATATTCACTGTGAAGAAAAAGATGAAACTTTCATTCGTGTATCTATAAGCGATACAGGAGCAGGCATTTCAGTTGAAGATCAAGAAAAAATATTCGACCCCTTTCAACGGGTTAATTTTAGCTATTCACATTTAGAAGGTACGGGCATCGGATTGCCCATTGCAAAGTCAATTATAGAACTAATGGGTGGTTCTATGGGCGTTGCAAGTCAAGTAGGTGTTGGCAGTACATTTTATATCGATGTTCCGAAAAGCAGCTACGAGGAAAAAAGTCTACGCTAAAGCTTTTTTATTTACCATGACTTTCCTCGAAAAATAAGCGGAGAAATACTTGCAAAGGGAATATGATTGTATTATAATAATTGAGTCTTAGCAAGAAATTCACTTGAGGAACTTCTTGTTCAGTAACATTGGAGAGGTGTCCGAGCGGTTGAAGGAGGCGGTCTTGAAAACCGTTGAACCTTTGCGGGTTCCGTGGGTTCGAATCCCACCCTCTCCGCCACTTAAGAAAAGCTTGGTGTAGAGCGGTTTGTAGCGACTATGTAGTCTGAAGTTCCAAAGAAGATACACCAATTAATTAGATAAAAAAGACGGTAAACCGTTGAACCTAGAAAGGCCACTCTGCGCCTGCTGTAGGTTCAACGGTTTTTTATTTTTTTCGAAAAGATGCGATGCTTCAAAAAGCACAAGAACAAGCCGCAGCAAGAATCACGAAGAAGGAATTTCACTACTACAATAGAATAGTAATCACTGAAAAGTTTTATCAAAAACATAGAAGGATCATAAAAGGAGGACCAAAATTTTTTTCTGAGATAAAAATTTAGCATCGATATGGCACAAAAAACGACGAAAGAAAGGGGAAGTAATAAGATGGGCAGAGCAAAGAACTGCATCCTAATTGTTGATGACTCAGAAGATGTTCGACGCCTTCTCCAAGAAATGCTTCGTCGGGAAGATTACGATGTAATTGTTGTTGAATCAGCTCAGAAAGGAATTGCTTTATTATCAGAGAACACTGTAGATCTCATTCTAATGGATGTCCTTTTACCAGCTATGAATGGACTAGAAGCGTGCCAGTTGATCAAGTCCATGCCAGAGTGGCGTCACATACCCATTATTATGGTCACAGACTTAGAAGACATGGAAGAGCTTGATCGCGCTTTCTCTGCAGGTGCGATTGATTATATTACCAAGCCGATCAAAAAGGTGGAGCTCTTAGCGCGCATTCGTTCAGCACTCGCACTAAAAAAAGAAATGGACGAACGCAAAGCGCGAGAAACAGAACTACTCGCAGTCAATGGACTATTAGAAAAAGCAATCGAAAAACTAAAGACACTCTCTTCTCTTGATGGATTAACAGAATTACCCAATCGGCGACGCTTTGATGAATACCTACATACAGAATGGAAAAGAGCGTACCGAAATAACATACCTATTTCCTTAATTATGCTAGACATTGACCACTTCAAAGCCTATAACGACAGCTATGGCCATCTAGGTGGAGATGAGTGTCTAAAAGAAATATCCAGAATATTGAATAAAAAAGTGCGTCGTCCAGGAGATCTTGTTTGTCGCTATGGCGGAGAAGAATTTGCCATAGTACTACCAGAAACCAACTTACATGGCGCGGAAGTGCTTGCTGAGAACATAAGAAAATCTATCGAACAAAGGAAGATTTTCCACAATAGCTCTCCCATTCATAATGTCGTTACAGTCAGCGTTGGTGTAGCTACCAAAATACCACAGTTAATTACAAGTTGGAATGACCTAATCCTAAGTGCAGATCAAGCCTTGTATAAAGCGAAAAACCAAGGTCGAAACCGTGTAGTTTTAGCGAATTAAAACTTTCAATTTGTTGAGCTTGTGCCTTTTGGGGCAAGCTACAAAAAGCATTTTCCGAGTAGTTGTAAATAAGGAGGGTGTATTGTGGAGTTACTAGGCCAGATACTGTCGTTAATCATAGTAGCGGCTACTATATTCTGGCTTCTGCTCTTTACAACGGATCGTTCTTCTCGCATCATTCTTGCTTTCTCTTGTGGAGCCTTGCTTGCCTTAGGAACGACAGAACCCTTTATCTATCAGATATGGGGTATGCGAGTTTTAGCACCTTTGTTTGCTGGTTGGGCAGTTGCCTATTCTTGGATTTTCCCAAAAACTCTCATCTTCGGAGCTCTTTTCTACTACATCACCATACTTCTGGAAAGAATCATAGGAGAGAAAAAAGAGGAAGAATCATAAGAGCCAAAACCTACTCTTGCTTTTGTATCAGAAAAGAAAGGTTTCTAGGTTTAAAAAACATTTAATAAAATGAAATACTGAGAAAACAAGAGATAACCGGAATTAAATGGTTTACAATAGATATAATTGGCTGAGATTCCTGATTATAAGAAGTGACCTTATCAATAAATTGATGTATCGTAATAGCATAAGTTGACGGAAAGAAATCGATAAAAAAGATGGCAAAGGCGCCATTTTGAAGTGAAAGTTTACTTCAAAATGGCGCTTTTTTGTTTCTTCAACCGTCCATCTCTTTGGTAAAAAGAAACGGTAAAAGACTCTTACGATGGCAATGCTGCCATAGCAGTGCACTGGATTGGTGCCAGTACACTGCGCGCCTTAAAGCAGCAGATCGTAAGAGTTTTTTTTACACCTTAAAAAGGGGGTGGTGCCCAGTAAAATATAACCAATCACGTACTCGTCAGAAGAACGAGCAAGTTCACTCCAAAAATATAAAAAGAGGATATAAGGAGGAGTAGGGTCTTATGAAAATGATTCGAGCAATCATCAGGCCTGAACGGGCAGAAGCTGTAGCAGAGGCACTTTCCGAAGAGGGTTTGAACTCTCTCACGAAAATGCACGTCTTCGGGCGGGGTAAGACAAAAGGCATGCGCATTGGCGACATTGTCTATGATGAGTTCCCCAAAGTAATGCTGCTCATGGTTGTAGAAGATGGCATGGCTGACAAAGCCATCGAAACCATCGTCAATATCTCAAAGACAGGTGCCATGGGAGATGGCAAAATCTTTATCACTCCCGTTGAAGAAGCATACACCGTAAGAACGGGGGAAAGGGGGCTCTAACATGAAGGAAATAACTGCCTTCATCAGGCGCCACCAGGTTCCTGCAACCAAGAAGGCTTTAGAAGAAGCCGGTTTTGCCGCTTTGACCATCCAGAGTGTTGAAGGTCGAGGCAAGCAAAAAGGAATAGGCGGCTGGGCTGCTGAGATAGACCCAGAGCTTAACACCGTAGAAGCAGGCCTCCAACTTCAAGGCGAACCGGAAATAAAATGGATTCCCAAAAGAATGCTCACCATCATCGTACAAGATGATCAAGTGGAAAGTGCTGTTGCAGCCATCATGGCTGCCAACCGAACAGGCCATATTGGAGATGGCAAGATATTCGTATCTTCAATGGAAGAAATCCTTCGTGTTCGTACGGAGGAAAGTGGTGTCGAAGCGGTTAGCTAACAAAGAACGGAAAGACATAAAGGAGGATTGGCCATGCGTCAAATAGCCATTTACGGTAAAGGTGGAATTGGTAAGTCCACCACCACCCAAAACACAGTCTCTGCGCTGGCAGAGATGGGAAAAAAAGTGATGATTGTGGGTTGTGACCCTAAGGCAGATTCGACAAGGCTAATCCTGAATGCCAAAGCCCAGGCCACTGTTATGGATCTTGCTCGTGACCGTGGTACCGTCGAAGACTTAGAGTTAGAAGATGTCTTACTACAAGGTTACGCGGGTATCCGTTGTGCGGAATCAGGCGGTCCAGAACCGGGTGTTGGTTGTGCTGGACGTGGTGTTATCACAGCCATTAACTTCCTCGAAGAAAACGGTGCCTACACGCCTGATCTAGACTATGTATTCTACGATGTCTTAGGTGATGTTGTTTGCGGTGGTTTCGCAATGCCCATCCGTGAGAACAAGGCGCAAGAAATTTACATCGTTACCTCCGGTGAAATGATGGCCATGTACGCGGCCAACAACATCTCCAAAGGTATTTTGAAATACGCTTCTTCCGGGAAAGTTCGTTTAGGCGGTCTCATCTGTAACAGCCGAAAAGTTGATAAAGAATATGAACTTATTGATGAGCTAGCCAAACGTCTCGGTACCCAAATGATTCATTTCCTCCCACGTGACAACCAAGTTCAAAGAGCGGAGCTTCGTCGTCAAACTGTTATCGAGTACTCCCCAGAGCATCCACAAGCAGACGAATACAGAGCACTCGCCAGAAAAATTGACGAAAACAAAAATCTAGTTATCCCATCACCACTTAGCGTTGACGAGCTCGAAGATCTACTTCTTGACTACGGTATCTTAGAAGACGAAGAAACAGCGGCAGCGAAACTAGCTTAAATAAAAAGCCTTCAATAATTATAAAGAAATGGGGTGTGGCCTGTGAGTGAACAACCAAAAGTCAGTCGGGAGATGGTCGATGATATTTTATCGGCCTACCCGGAAAAAGCCAGAAAAATGAGGGCCAAACACATCGTCGTTAAGGATGAAGGCTGCACCACCTGTGCAATTAAGTCCAACTCCAAAACGATTCCCGGTGTCATGACGGCTCGCGGTTGTGCCTACGCCGGATCAAAAGGTGTTGTTTTTGGTCCTGTTAAAGATATGATTCATATCTCCCATGGTCCTGTTGGTTGCGGTTACTATTCCTGGTCCACCCGACGGAACCTGGCTGCTGGTGAACGAGGGGTCGATAACTTCGTCCCCTTCCAATTCACCTCTGATTTCACCGAAAATGACATCGTCTATGGCGGTGACAAAAAGTTAGAAACCCTAATCAGAGAGATCAAAGAACTTTTCCCAAAAGTCAAAGGCATCTCCATTCAGTCAGAGTGTCCTGTCGGTTTGATCGGTGACGACATAGAATCGGTCGCTAGGAAGATGAGCAAAGAACTAGATATGCCTATTGTGCCTGTTCGTTGTGAAGGTTTCCGTGGCATTAGCCAATCTTTAGGACATCATATTGCCAACGATGCCATCCGCGACCATATGATCGGAAAAAAAGAAAGAGCCGATGTCGGTCCCTACGACGTGGCTTTAATCGGTGACTACAATATCGGTGGTGACGCTTGGGCCACGAAAACAATTCTAGAAGAGATGGGTCTTACTGTAACCAACATCTGGACCGGTGATGGTACCGCTGAAATGTTGCAAACAGCCCATCAAACAAAGCTCAACTTGATTCACTGCTACCGCAGTATGAACTACATCTGCAAACACCTCGAAGAAGAATATGGTACTCCTTGGATGGAGTTTAACTTCTTTGGTCCTACTAAGATAGAAGAATCTGTCCTTCAAATTGCCGAGCGTTTTGACGAAAAGATCATGAAAAAGGCCAAAGCCGTTATTGCCAAGTATAAGCCACAAATGGAAAAAGTAATCGAACAGTATCGCCCTCGCCTAGAAGGGAAAAAGGTTATGCTCTATGTCGGTGGCTTGAGACCACGTCACATCATCGGAGCATACGAAGACCTGGGTATGGAAGTAATCGGTACAGGTTACGAATTTGCCCACAAAGATGATTACGACCGCACCATCCCCGAGATGGGCAATGCCACTGTTATTTATGACGACGTAACGGCCTACGAATTCGAAGAGTTTGTAAAACGGCTAAAGCCAGACTTGATTGGTTCTGGTATCAAAGAAAAATATGTCTTTGAAAAGATGGCCGTTCCTTTCCGTCAAATGCACTCCTGGGATTACTCCGGTCCCTACCATGGCTATGATGGATTCCCCATTTTCGCTCGTGACATGGATATGGCCATCAACAGTCCAACCTGGGCTTTATCGCAAGCGCCCTGGAAAAAAAGTGCGAAGGAGGTGTAGCCCATGAGCGTCGATACGACTTGCTGTAACAACAGCTGTGACAATCAAGCGATTTCCGAATGGATTAAGTCAGAAGAGTACAAAGAGAAAAACTTTAGCCGTGAAGCCTTGACGATCAACCCGTCCAAAGCTTGCCAACCCCTAGGCGCGATGCTCTGTGCCCTTGGCATCGAAGGCTGCCTTCCTTTTGTACACGGTTCTCAAGGTTGTGCCGCCTACTTCCGGAATAACTTGAGCCGCCACCTCCGTGAGCCTGTTCCGACCGTCTCTGATTCCATGACAGAAGACGCTGCCGTATTCGGAGGGCAGGCCAACATGATAGATGGGCTAAAAAACGCCCATGCACTCTACCACCCTGCCATGATGGCTGTCTTTACCACCTGTATGGCTGAAGTTATCGGCGATGACTTGAAAGCTTTTATCACCAACGCCCGCAACCAAGGTGCCATTCCTGAAGACTTTCCCATTGCCTTCGCTCACACACCTAGTTTTGTGGGTTCCCACATTACAGGCTGGGATAACATGTTCAAAGGATTGCTACAATCCTTGGCCGATCCTCGCCACGGTAAATGGACCAACGGAAGACTCTATCTGGTACCTGGCTTTGATGCTTATCCAGCCAACTTGCGAGAATATCGTCGTCTCGTAGATGCCATGGGCATTCCTGTCACCATCCTTCCTGATGCAAGTGAACCCATGGATGCGCCCCATACGGGAGAATACGAGCTTTACCCAGGCGGCACACCCATGGCAGAGCTTGCCGATGCATTGAACGCTTCTGGCTTCGTCTTCATGCAGAAGTATTCAACCCAGAATAGCTTTAAGTTTGTCAAAAATGTTCAGAAGATCAACACCGAAGTTGTCACCATGCCAATTGGTATTAAGAACACCGATAACTTCTTGATGGCTCTGACAGAAATGACAGGCAAAGCTGTACCTGCTGAATTAGAAAGAGAGCGTGGTCGTGCAGTGGATGCTGCCACAGACGCGCACCAATATATTCACGGACGCCGTTTCGCACTCTTTGGAGATCCGGACTTGCTGATCGGACTCGTAGGATTCTTGCTCGAAATGGGCGGCATGCCAGTTCATATCGTATGCACCAACGGAAACGCAAAATTCAAGAAAGAAATGGATGCCCTCTTAGCCAGCAGCCCTTTTGGCTCAGAAGGAAAAGTATACATTGGCAAAGACCTCTGGCACTTACATTCTCTCTTAATGACAGAACCTGTTGACATGCTCATTGGTGACTCCCATGGAAAATACCTAGCCAAAGACGCCGGAATCCCTTTGGCTCGCGTAGGTTTCCCTTTAACAGACCGTGTCAACTTACACCGCTCTCCGATTGTTGGTTACCAGGGTGCAATCAACTTAATCAGCTTGATTGCCAACACCTTCATTGAAGAGCTAGACAGAACCTGCTCCGATGAAAGGTTCGAATTGCTCCGCTAAAATTGTCACTCTCTTACTATTTCGATAGAGGGACCTCACAGACCAGACTGCCTTTACCGTGAGGGAACCCGGCACCCGCGCGAGAAAGGCAGCTGGTCGCCCCGGTCCCCCAGCCCAGTTAAGAAGAAACAAAAAGGGGGGATAGCGATGTTTGTCAATCTCTCTAAACTTCATCTCAAAGAAGAATGTCCTCTCGAAGACAAAGGAGCCCCCAAGCTCTGCATGAAAGCCCTGCCGGGTGAAGGCGCTGAAAGAAGCTGTGCTTTTGATGGCGCAAGAGTTGTTCTCATGCCGATTGCTGATGCCGCTCACATCGTTCACGGTCCCATTGCCTGTGCCGGGAATTCTTGGGACAACAGAGGTGCCCGTTCTTCGGGTCCACAACTGTACCGCCGAGGTCTTACTACAGACTTACATGAAATGGACGTTGTCTACGGCGGTGAGAAAAAATTAGAAAAAGCCATTGTCGAAGTAGCCTACACTCATCAGCCAAAAGCAATTTTTGTCTATGCCAGCTGTGTATCTGCCCTCATTGGCGACGATATCGATAAAGCTTGCCAAGAAGCACAAAAAGAAGTTTCCGTACCTGTTATTCCTGTAAATGCCCCAGGCTTTATGGGAGACAAAAACATCGGCAACCGGGTTTCTGGTGAAGTGCTATTACAGCAAGTTATTGGTACAGCCGAACCAGAAGAAGACCATCCTTTTGCTATCAACTTTATCGGTGAGTACAACATTGCCGGGGATCTCTGGGGTATTCTACCTTCCCTTGATGCATTGGGAATCAAGCTTCTCTCATCTATCAGCGGTGATGGCCGCTTTGACGATATTAGAAAAGCTCATCGCGCCAAACTGAATGTCCTTGTATGTTCCAAAAGTTTGACCAACTTGGTAAAGAAGATGGAACAAAAGTGGGGCATGCCTTATATAGAAGGATCTTTTTACGGGATTCACGACACAAGCGAAACCTTGCGAATGATAGCACAGATGCTGGGAGATCAAAGTCTGATCGAAAGAACAGAAAAGCATATTGCTGAACAAGAAGAAAAAACACGCCAAATTATTGACCCCTACAAGAAAAAGTTAGCCGGGAAAAGAGCCGTCCTCTTTACAGGGGGCGTAAAAACTTGGTCCATGGTCACAACGTTGAAAGAACTGGGGATTGAAGTTCTTGCCGGTGGGACGCAGAACTCGACGCCAGAAGATTTTCTGCGCATGAAAGCTCTCATGGATCCAGAAGCGCAGATTATCGAAGACACCAGTGCGGCAGGCTTTTTAACACTGATCGCTGAGAAAAAGCCCGACTTAATTGTAGCTGGCGGTAAAACAAAATATCTGGCCCATAAGACAAGAACACCCTTTTTAGATATTAATCACGGCCGTAGCTTGCCCTATGCAGGTTATAGAGGCATGGTCACTTTCGCAGAAGCCGTTCACCGCACTGTATTCAGCCCCGTCTGGGAAAAGCTCCGCCAATCTTTTCCACCAGGAGGTGAAGCAAGGTGAAAGCTCCAATCAAGCTAAAACAGCGTAGCTATAGTGGTAATCCACAAAAAAACAGTCCTGCTCTTGGTGCTACCATTGCCTATATGGGCGTCGACGGTCTCTTAGCACTCTTGCACGGATCACAAGGATGTTCAACTTTCATCCGACTTCAGCTCTCAAGGCATTTCAAAGAGCCTATTCCATTGAATTCAACAGCCCTATTAGAAGATACAGCCATCTTCGGTGGCTGGGATCATCTCAAAAAAGGAATTGCCAAAGGTGCTGATAAGTTCAAACCACAAATTATCGGCGTTATGAGCTCAGGCCTCACCGAAACTTTTGGCGATGACATGGTAAGCGCTCTTGCGGCCATGCGTCAAGAAAGAACGGACCTAGCGGACCTTCCAGTCGTTCTGACACGAACAGCCGATTACGTAGGTTCTTTGCAGGAAGGGTATCAGTTGGCTACACTATCCCTGCTAAAAACCCTAACGGTGGAAAAAGTTCCAAAAGAAGGGCAGACTGTTGCTCTGTTTCCAGGTGCCCATTTCACCCCGGCTGACGTAGAAGAATTAAAAGAAGTTCTGACCTTGTTCGGGCTCAAAAGCCTTGTCTTGCCAGACATCTCCACTTCCCTCGATGGTCACGCCGAATTGGAACCGGCGCCCGTTGTGCAAGGTGGAATTACCCTAGAAGAAATCAAAAAAATTCCTGGCGCTGTAGCAGCATTTTCTTTCGGCACAAGCATGGCTGTAGTTGGCCAAAAGCTTCAAGAAATGCATGGAATTGCCCATTGCAACATTCCATCGCTAACAGGCTTAGAAGCCGTCGATAACTTTTATCTAAAGCTTTCTGAAATATCTGGAAAGCCAATTCCAACACAACTGCTACGCCAGCGCAGTCGCTTGCTCGATACTTTAGCCGATTACCACGATGCACTGGCTGAAAAACGAATTTCCATTGCTTTAGAGTCTGACTTACTCCTCTCTTTAAGTGGCTGCTTACAAGAAGTAGGCGCTCATATCAACATAGCTCTCACTGCCACACCCTTACAGGAAGCATTCATTCCTGAAAATCTGCCCATTGCTGTCGGTGACTTAGAACATCTAGAAGAAAGAGCGGCCGGAAGCCACTTAATTATAGCCAACTCTAACGCTCGTCAAGTTGCTGTCCCCTGGAAAATACCGCACTTGCGAGCAGGCCTGCCTGTCTTTGATAGAGCAGGCATCCCTCAAAAAGTATGGATTGGTTATCGAGGAACACAACGATTTATCTTTGATGTCCTTAACACCATGTCATCTCAATAAAAACGAGTGGAGGTGGACTATATGCTTGTAGCCTTTGCCTCAAAAAGTATGAAAACAATTGATTCTCACTTTGGGCTTGCTGAGTCTTTTGCTATCTATAAAGTAACAGCAGAAAAAATTGAGTCACTCGGTGTTACAGCTTGTCCGCAAGGAGAAGCTGGCGACGAAGACAAGGTGGAAAGCAAGCTTAACTTGCTGAAAAACTGCTCTGTTGTCTACTGTACGCAAATCGGAGGCCCTGCTGCAGCGCGGTTGGTGCAATCCAACATACACCCCTTAAAAGTACCAGAAGGAAGACCTATCCAAGACGAGCTAGAGCGACTGCAACTCTTATTGGCTACCAATCCACCTCCTTGGCTGGTAAAAAAAATAAAGAAAGAACAAGAAAAGGAGGCCTAAGCGCGATGAGCAAGTATGTGACCGGATTGACTTATGGCGGTCAAGAATGGACCCCCCAATTCATCACAGAAGTGGATCCTATGAAATGCATGGGCTGTGGACGCTGTGTAAAAGTTTGCGCACAAAAAAGCTTGGGCATTGACATGTTTGAAGATGAAGACGATATGCAACGAATGGTAGCCATTGTAGCCAACCAAGACAGCTGTTCAGGCTGTCAAGCCTGTGGTCGTGTCTGTGTAAAACACTGTCATCGCTTTGAGCCCAAGTTGGCCTAGATTCAAGAAAGAGGTGAAAAACATGGGATGTCAAGGTGGTTCCTGTGGTTCAGAAAAAAAATCGTCGCTGGCGAATCATCCCTGTTTTTCCCCTCACGGTCACGGAAAAACAGGACGGATTCACCTCCCCGTAGCACCAGGTTGTAACATTTCTTGTGGTTACTGCGTACGCAAATTTGACTGCGCCAACGAGTCTAGACCCGGTGTTACCAGTCGAGTCATCAACCCGGAACAAGCACTCTGGCGTGTCGAAAAAGCATTGGCTGGCTCTATGGGGCCTTACCTGGCTGTCGTTGGCATTGCAGGCCCAGGAGAGCCATTGGCCAATCCCAATACATTCAGAACATTGCGCCTGGTCAAAGAAAAGTATCCTCATATGATGCTTTGTGTCAGCTCGAACGGACTTTTGCTTACAGAAAAAGTAGAAGAGCTTATAGAGATTGGCATTAGCCATATCACCGTAACCTTAAATAGCCTGCGCCCAGAAACAGGTGCAGCCATTTATCCCTATGTATACTGGAAGGGAGAAAAGCTCACTGGATTGGCTGCTGCAGAGCGACTGATTGAACAACAATTAAAAGGAATTGAAAAAGCAGCGCAGGCCGGTCTGCTTGTTAAAGTCAACACTGTTGTCATCCCTGGTATCAATGACGAGCAAATCGAGGAAATCGCAGAAAAAGTGAAAAGCCTTGGTGCAGCTGTCTTAAATCTAATGCCTTTGATCAACCAAGGAATATTTGCTCATTTAGAGCCTCCAACGGTTACTGAAATGACGCAACATCGACAAAAAGTGGCCACCATTCTTCCTCAGATTGCCCATTGTCGCCAATGTAGAGCCGATGCCATTGGGCTCATCTAGTAGATAGGAGGTGCAGAAAGTGCATTGCAATCAAAACAATCAAGAAATCGCCTTAATGGATACAACCTTGCGAGATGGCGATCAAGCGGCTGGTGTGGCCTTTCGCAGAAAAGAAAAAGAAATTATTGCGAGAGCTTTGGCTGACATTGGCGTACAGGAAATCGAAGTTGGCATTCCAGCGATGGGGCCAGAAGAAGTGGAGTCTGTTAAAGCACTCGTCAAGCTCAACCTTCCCTTACGAGTCTCTACTTGGAATCGTTCCGTGATTAGTGACTTAGAAGCAAGCTTGCGCAGTGGTGTAAATGCTGTTGCCATCTCCATGCCAGCGTCGGATCAGCAAATTGCTCGCAAGCTTTGTCAATCAAGGGAATGGGCTCTAGAAAAGTTAGGGCAGGCCATTCGTTGGGCAAAAGATAGAGGTCTCTATGTAACCGTCGGCTTAGAAGATGCCAGTCGAGCAGATTTCGAACACCTGATCGCCATTGGAAGAGAAGCAGAACGATTGAAAGCCGATCGCATGCGCTTTGCTGACACCTTGGGAATTCTAGAACCAATCGGAACGTATAAAATCTTCTCTCAACTCTCCAAAGCGTTGACCATACCTTTAGAAATTCATGGTCATAACGATCTTGGAATGGCAACTGCCAATTCTGTTGCTGCCATTCAAGGTGGTGCTAGAGCGGCCAGTGTTACTCTCTGTGGTCTCGGTGAAAGAACAGGAAATGCTCCACTCGAAGAAGTTGCCATTGCTTTGGCCCAAAGCTGTCAAATTGACTGTGGCATTAACTTCGAAAAACTGCCTTCTCTCTGTCGTCTAGTTAGTAAAATTACAGGTCGCCCCATTGCCTATCACAAGCCTGTTATCGGTCGTTATGCTTTTACCCATTCCTCTTCGATTCACGTCGATGGCTTTCAAAAAGATAGAGCCAATTATGAAAGCTATCCGCCTGAGAAAGTAGGAAGACGCCATCGCATTGCTTTAGGTAAATACAGTGGACGAAAAGCCTTAGAGACCTTTTTAGCAGAGCAAGGAAAAAGCCTACCAGAAAAAGAGCTAAATGCTCTTTTAGAACAAGTCAGAAGAATGAGCGAAATTCTCAAAAGACCGCTTCGGCGGAGCGATATCTTAGCCTTACTTCCTAGAGCAGAGGAAAAGTGCAGTATTTCTATGGAGTCAAGCAACCTTAACTAGCTAGAGGCTTTTATCGAAGAGACTATTTCTACGAGACCATAGCGTATGTAGCTATGGTTTTTTATTTTTTCGGTGAATTTTATGTGTTGCAATAAATAAAATTATAGGGTATAATACTATTTGTCTTTGAAAAAAGAACAATTTGCGCCCGTAGCTCAGCTGGATAGAGTAACTGACTACGAATCAGCAGGTCGGGAGTTCGAATCTCTCCGGGCGCGCCATTTTAAGAAATGATAAAGCCTCGCATTTTTGCGAGGCTTTTTTGTTTTTTTGTGTGTTTTAGAGAACTACTTACTTTTGGCTACATAGAGACCTTGCAATAGAAATCACCACATAATCACATAAACAAAAAGGAGATGGAATCAAAAGATGCAACTAAGGCATCGTAATGATTCCATCTCGCTATAATTGGAATGGTGAAGATATGTTTACGTATTAATAGAAGAATACGTTAATGCTCTGTGGTTCTCAAGGAGTTAACAACCAATGGG
The DNA here is from genome assembly GCF_009649955.1 of Heliorestis convoluta. NCBI lineage: Bacteria > Bacillati > Bacillota > Clostridia > Eubacteriales > Heliobacteriaceae > Heliorestis > Heliorestis convoluta. The sequence continues at coordinate 2,349,736 of NZ_CP045875.1, forward strand.
TATCAGGGCTACTCTTTGATATCAAGGGCCAGTTCTAGCTTGAACTGTAAAAGCATTTCTTTTTTGATGATGACTTTGAGCATTTCAGCCACAGACTTATCAAGATCGATCAAGTTACCAATAGTTATTGGCTCTGCAATACCACCTGTGGTACTGTCTAATGTACCGAGAACTTTTTGGATCTTTTCTCCTTCTGCGTTGATAATGTGGGCGAGAGCAACTTGCTCTATGGCAATGGCTGCAATGATGTCCGCTTTGGCTTCTTCAAGTGTTCTTTCTGATTTATCAGGAAACGTAGGTGTTGACATGAAGATACCTCCTACACAAGAAATTTTGTAACCCTGTAAACTTTATGTGAGGCGGTTTTGCTTTATACTTTTTCAGAAATGGTAATTCTTAGGTCACCTTCTTTTTCTTGAAGCCAATGGTTGCGTTCTTCAAGGAGTGAATAAATCGAGGAAAAATCGAAAGTCTGATCTAGATTTTTTTGAAGAAATTCTCTATTTACGGCTTCCATTCTTCGAAGTGAGATCCGAAGCAGTGTCTGAGACTGTTGGAGAGATCCAAGCGATAGGGGTTCTCTTCTTTTCATAGATAGTCACCTTCATTCGCATAGTAGGCAAGATGGTCACATATTGTTGGCATGTCAAGTTACTTTCATAGCTCTCTAGATTTAGGACTATGTACTCTTTTTTCAAAGAGTCTTTTTACCTAAGCGGACGATAGCTTTGTCGAGACTTTACTCTATATTTTGGTACCATTTGTGGTGTTGATATGGTACGAGTCGAGTAAATTCGTTCAGGAACAACAGGTTCTTTTTTCTCTGGCGGTTTTGGTGGCTCTGATGGCTTTGGTGGTTCAGGTGGTTTTGGTGGCTTTGGTGGTTTCGGTGGCTTTGGCGGATCTGGTGGCGTGGGCGGTTTTGCTGGCAACAGTTGTGTAACCAATTCTAGTTTGAAGTGGAGGAGCATTTCTTTCTTTACGATTGTGGTCATTAAATCTTTTACGCTTTGATTTAGTTGGACCAATTCTGTAATGGAGACAGAGTCTGTCTTTATGGCATGCTGAACTTTTTCTGCTTCTGCATTGATCAGATGGGCCAGCGCCGTTTCTTCAAGTGCAATTGATTCGATAATATCATTCAAAGCTTCATCGCGAGTCCGCTTTGGTACTGTAGGTGGTGTCATCTGCTATACCTCCTTATGGAAGATATATGCATAAGAAGACAAGCCAATGAGTTTCTTTGGTGCAAAATATATATTTTTTTTCTATTACATGAATTTTTCAGAAACTGCATTGTTGAGAACCGACCACTTCAAGGGAATGTTTTTTCCAAATTCTTACGCTTGCATCTACTGTAAGAATAAGATATAATTAGTTTCGTCTTCTTGACAGATAGGAACAATGCGCCCGTAGCTCAGCTGGATAGAGTAACTGACTACGAATCAGCAGGTCGGGAGTTCGAATCTCTCCGGGCGCGCCATTTTTTATTTGTTGAGATGGTTTTTTACCTTTTTCTTTATGTAAGAAGACATCGTGTTGGTTTGAGGAAGTTAGTAGCATGGATTACGTCTCAGACGATTACAAGTATATGGGTCTTGCTTTGGAAGAAGGGAAAGTAGCCCAGTCCAAAGGGGAAGTACCGATTGGTGCAGTTATCGTCTTAGATGGCCAAGTCATTGGTCGAGGCCATAACTTGCGAGAAAGCGATCGCAATCCTGTAGCCCATGCAGAAGTTCTAGCTATTCAAGAGGCAGCGCAAAAGCTAGAGCGGTGGCGCTTATCAGGCAGCACTCTTTATGTGACTGTGGAGCCTTGTCCGATGTGCGCAGGAGCCATTGTCTTGGCTCGTATTTCTAGAGTGGTTTTTGCTGTTATGGATCCCAAAGGCGGTGCTGCTGGTACCTGCTTTAATATTCTAGAAAGCCCTTGGACGAATCATCGTGTTGAAGTAACTTCTGGCGTTCGAGAAGAAGAAGCGCGAGCGTTGATGCAGAGTTTTTTTCGCTCTTTGCGGGAGAAGCGAGGGAAGTAACTTTTTCTACTGGTGATGTCGGTATAGGACGATTTGTTTCCCGATGGTAGGATATGAATATTGCATTAATTACGGAGAGATGGCTGAGTTGGTCGAAGGCGCTCGACTCGAAATCGAGTAGGCGGTAACCCCGTCTCCAGGGTTCGAATCCCTGTCTCTCCGCCATAAACATAATAATATCAAGGGTTCTGGGGCTTTTTGCCTTAGAGCCCTTTCTGCATTTTAGGGCTCATTTTTTCTTCGTGATAACATTTTGATAACACTAAAAAAACCTCCCTTTTGCGTTTGCGGGGAGGTTTCTTTGTACTTTCCTGTCCCATCACTTGCTAAAATGTGTTCCTGTTGCTTTTTGTTCTGAACTAAATGAATAAAGAGATTCCCAGTAAGAGGTAAGAAGCATACCATGTAGTTATGCTTTGAATGTAAACGACAAAGGGAACTCACTTTACTCCCGAAGCCTTAAAAACAGGTAAAAAATCTCTTGCTAACAAAGTCTATCATTTAGAAAGGGTGAATTGTGAATCCAATGAGTCAACAGTTCCGAGTGATAAACCAAACAAAACAAGAGTTAGTTTTTCAACCCATTCAAAAAGCTGATAGATTTTGGAAGAGATTGTTAGGATTAATGGGAAAAAAGGAACTTCATTTTGGGCTCTTATTAACGCCCTGTTACAGCATTCACACCTTTTTCCTGAAGCATGAAATTGATGTTGTCTTCCTAGGAGAGAATAATCAAGTTCTTTTTTTGATACAGCAGGCTCAACGAGGAAGAATTTTTGTAGGGGTACCAGGAACAAAAACAGTGCTTGAACTTCCACCGACAGTTACCAAAGGGAAACTTCATATTGGAGATATTTTAGCATTTATACCCTTTTCCACTAGTCAGTAACCAATGACATCTAGGTCCTACTCTATTAATAAAAAGATTGTTTTGGGTTCACTGTTAAAAGATTGAGGCGCTCTAATATCATAGGCACCAATGATCTCTGCGTTGTTGTTTTTCCAGTAAATTTCATTCGCTATTAAAGCTCCGTAAAAAGTATTGTTATTCCCGTCGAGGGTAAGTAAGCCGGGGGTATATAAAATACCATTTATTCTACAATTGTTAGACTTTATATAAATACCTTGGGTAGCATACATGGCTATAAGATCAGTCGTTTCGTTTGTATACTCTAATTTGTTTCCACTAATGTATAAAAGACCATCTACCAGCAATTGACCACTGCCAGAAAATAAATTATCCCTTAATTCCAAGTCTCCATCTACATAGATGATACCATTATTAGGTGCGATTGTTGTATTACTAAAAACTGTTAATGATGAGCCATCTCCATATACCTCAGTAGCGCCAGCAGCCATACCATAAAAATCAAACTCCGGGAAGGGGATAATAGGTGAATTCTTATTAATTGTTCCTGTAATTCCGCTTAAATCTCCTGAAGAACCTCGACAAGATAAATTTCCATATATATACCGATTCGCACCTTTAACTGCAAACTTGCCATTGGTGTGTACATTACCGTGTATTTCAAAATTATTCCCTTGAATGTTAAAGTCTTTTGTACTGCCAACAAAAAGGGCGTAATTAAGTGGCTCAAGTGTGACAATAGCTTGAGATGATTGCTGAGCTCGGGCTACCGCCCGTACAGTTATAACATGCTTATCAAAACCAATAATTTTTAGAAAAGCAAAGTCTACAGTCCTACTACCAACGACTTCTAACATTAAGTCACTTCCATTATAGGGATAATTCACTGTTACTTCACTTCCATCTAGACCATTTATTTTTGCAAAGTTTATGGCTTTACTTGTGACTTGACCTTTATTTTTCACTACCTCTTGAACGGCAGACAATGCTGCAAGATCCACAGCATTTTGCATACGATTTTTGTTATAAAACAGTAGAGATAAATCCAATATTAAACCTGTCAAAATCAAAATAATAGGCATCAAAATAGCAAATAAAATAGCAATTATGCCTTTTTGATTATTACAATATCGAAACACCCCAATCACCTCTATAAAGCCCCCTGACCGTGAAAAAAGCGAAGGATATGCTTGTCAGAGTCACAATACGCTACGGTGGAGGGCTTTCTACTCGTCCGATATAGGTGGCATTTATATCGGCTGTTGCCCCAAAGATTGTAGATATAGGCGTTAGAAAGTCCATCTTATAGTGAATGGAAACGCCTATCTGCTCTCCTATAGTCAAAGAAGTATCATAGGGCGGGGTTACCGTCACGATCATGACATGGCCTGATGCAGGTGTTAGTGTAAACTGGGTGCATAAATCACCTTGATCATCCGTGGAAGTTGAAGAGATGACGGTCGTAGTACCAGTCAAGGGTGCTGTGATTGACGATAAATTGTTAGCAATCTCTTCCTCAGATATTCCAACAGAGATCATGCGCATGGTAACTCTGGTAGCATTATCAACCATTGTATGGTAATACATGAGTCGTCCCAAATCGATAATTGAAAAGAAAAACATTATAAATATTGGTAAAATCAGAGCGAATTCAATCAAACCCTGCCCCTTGTTATGGTTACTCCATACTTTTTTTACGCTCATGATCCGATGCCTGCCCTTCCTGCCGGGTAAGGTCATTCATAGATGGGTCCATAGGGAATACCACCTCTTAAAAGAAATTTTCTATCATACTGATCATGGCTGGGCCCAGTAAGATGATAAAAAGTTGTGGAAAGATAAAAAAGACCAGAGGAAAAAGAAGCTTGACAGGAATTTTGTAGGCAGCTTCTTGGGCTTTTTGTTTACGCATGAGACGAATCTGTTCTCCCTGGGCTCTAAGAATCGTCGTTAAGCTGACTCCCATTTGCTGCCCACTTAACAATGCTGTAATAAAATTAGATAATTCAGGTATGGAAATACGGCTGGCCATATTTTGAAAGGCCTCCTTTTTGGCCTTTCCATACTTTATATCAGTCATCGTTAAGGCTACTTCTTCCGCAACAGGACCTTGAAGATAGGTAACGATACGAGTAAGGGCCAAATCAAGCCCTATGCCTGCTTCCACACTGATCATTAAGTAATCAATGAAAGCAGGAAGAGAACGATAAATCGCCTGTTGCCGCTTGGCAACTTTCTTTTTCAGATACAGAATAGGTGTTAAAAAGCCGAGTATAAAGAGTAGCAAAGTGCCGACCCATTGGAATGTTACATCTGCAATCATTCCCAAGAGAAAATAACCTGTCAGGCTAAATAATACTGAGAAAAGAAAGCTATATCCTACGATTAATTCGGAGCTGCAGTTAGACCCTGATGCTTTGACCAGCTTAGACAACCTTTCTTGCAATGAGAGAGGTAAAAAAAGAAAGATTCTCTTTCCTTGTTCTGACAAAACGTTGAGGCCCGTTGAAATATTTTTTAAGGAATATTTTTCTGAAGAGTCCATGGGTGATAAGAGCTTTGAGCGAATGGAACGGTGAAGAAGCTTTTCTTGTAGAAATAGAAAAAGAAGTATGAACAGGCCGATACATATAAGTAGTAACCAAATGAAGTTTTGAAGAATTGTAAACATGATCATCACCAATTCAACGAAACGATTCTTTTGATCAGCAGAGCACCAATGATTTGACTTACTACGCCAGCAAGGAGCAATTGCTGGCCCAGGCTATGGGTGAGTAGTATGCTGATGTAAGTGGGGTTCATTACATAGAGAAAGATAAATATTACAATAGGCAATAACACAAGAATCATTCCCGACATTTTTCCTTGCGCTGATAAGCTTTTTATTTCTCCTTTTATTCGCTGTTTCTCTACCATCGTTTCCGCTAATGTTTGAAGGATTTTTATCAGGTTTCCTCCTGTTTCCTTAGAAATCATGATGGCTGTTGTGAACGTTTCAACATCTTCTGTAGGATTGCGTTGATAGAAAAGGTAAAAGGAATCTTCGTAACTTTTTCCTAGCTGAATGTCTTGAAATACAAGCTGAAGTTCTCGCTTCATAGGAGCAGGGGCTTCGTCAGCGACGATTTTTAAGGCATGTTGAAAACTATAACCAGACTGTAAACTACTACAAAGAAAGTTAACGACATCAGGAAGTTGACGAGATAAGGACTCAATTTTCTTTCTAGCCAAATAAGAAAGAAAAATATGAACGCTTAAGGGGAAAAGGACAGTCACGATGATGCTACTTAGCAGTGATCTTGTAAGCAAGACGGTGAATAGAATCGTTGTAATCCATCCTGCACTTACATAGATCATGAATTTGGTTACTTCTATTTCTACAGAGGCTTTATTTAGTGCAGTTTGAAGCCAGGATGTAAAAGTAGCCTTCTGATTTGACGATTTTTTCAAGAGGAGTTTTGCTTCTTTGGAGATGGTGTTGTCAATTTTTTTTTCATTACGAAGACGTTTTATCATCATCTGTTGAAAAAATAAACCTTTAAGGAGTAAATAAAGAAAAAAGGTCAGAACTGTCCCCAAAGCAAGTAAGAGTAATGGGACAAGCAATTGTATCACCCCTTAATCTCAATACCTAAGGTTCTAAAGCGGATCTCTATCTTCGCTGGTAAGTCTGTAGAAACAAATTCTCCTCTGACTTTTCCGTTAGCACGGTCTTTGCTGTTAAAATAGTACAGATCTTGAAGTAAAATGGAGTCTCCTCCCATGCCCGCAATCTCCGTAATATGGGTTACCTTTCGAGTTCCATCAGACATGCGCTCAATGAAGCATATTAAATCGATAGCACTATGAATCTGTTCCCTGATGGCACGAAGAGGAAGATCTATTCCCGCATAAAGGGTCATGGTTTCAAGCCGGGATAGTGCATCGCGAGGTGAATTGGCGTGTACTGTTGACAAGGAACCGTTGTGACCTGTATTCATCGCTTGCAACATATCCAAAGTCTCTGCCCCTCTTACTTCGCCTACGATAATTCGGTCTGGTCTCATTCGCAGGCTATTGCGAACTAAATCTTTAATGGTAATGGCACCTTTACCTTCAATATTCGGGGGACGAGCTTCTAAAGATATGACATGGGGCTGTAATAGTTTCAATTCGGCTGCATCTTCAATGGTTATAATTCTTTCTCCCTCAGGAATAAAAGAACTTAATGTATTGAGTAAGGTGCTTTTTCCACTTCCCGTCCCGCCAGCCACCATAATATTGGCTTTTGCCTTAACAGCCTTGCTTAAAAAAAGGGACATTGCTTCGTTGAGTGAACCATACTGAATTAACTTTTCAATCGTTATAGGTTTGGATGAAAACTTGCGAATTGTTAATAAGGGGCCTTTTAAGGAAATGGGGGGGATCACTGCATTGACCCTTGAGCCATTTGGTAAACGGGCATCTACCATGGGAGAGCTTTCGTCAATTCTTCTTCCTAAGGGAGCAACAATTTTATCGATGATTTGCAATACATGTTTGTCATCACGAAACTTGATTTCAGATACTTCAAGGCGGCCCTTTTTTTCTATATAAACTTGATGCGGTCCATTTACCATAATTTCACTGATGGAATCATCCATTAGGGCATGCTCTAATGGGCCAAACCCTCGTAACTCATCGAGTACGGAATGAAGAACCACTTCTCTTTCTCGTCGAGAAAGAGAAGGAAATTCTTTAGCAACCAAGTCATCTAGGAGCATTTCTAAGTAGGCCCCTATCGCTGTATCTGATTTCAAGGTAGGTACAAGTGTTGCATCAATTTGACTGATTAACTTGCGTTGTACAGTAACCAATGCAGAATTGTGATAAACATTTTCTGTAACCGTTTTGTGAATATCTTCTACTTGGGTTCCTTGGTCTTTCTTTTTGGTTTTATTATTTAGAGAGTCCTTTAAATTGGGGTTACCACTAGAAAATTCCATTTGCTATTCCCTCCCCCTACCAAAAATCCTTTTTAAAAAGGAAGTTTTTGGTTTTGAGGAAGGAGTAGAGGTGGTTTCAATCAAAGAACGACTCAAAGTGATTAATTGTTTTGCTACAGTTGAATCTTTATGCTGCAGTACAATAGGTTCTCCTGTATTGATGGAATACCTGATCAATTCTGAATTATCATCAATGAGAAACAAGTTTACTCTACCTAGAAACGCTTGGATGTCATCTACTTTCAATTCGCAAGAAGTTTGAAAACGGTTTAAAACCAACTCTATTTTATCGTCAGGTACATTTAGTTTTTGAAGAGTATCCAAACCGCCTTTGACATTTTTAAGAGTTGGAATTTCCATGGTTGCCAAAAGTAAGATTTTATCGGCTCTTTCAATCGAACCAAGAACCACTTGATTGAAGAGTGGAGGTAGATCAATGATGATATAGTCATAAATTTGAGTATACAAGTCAATTATTTCTTGAATATCTTGGGCCTTAATCATTTCTGCTTGCTCAGGTTCAGTGGGTGCAGGAAGAACGTGAATGCCACTTGGATGAATTGTCACGTATTGAAGCAAGTCTTTCGGTTCTAGCCCCATTCGGTCCGTAGGAATGTCAACAATTGTGTTTTTGGGTGTTAGATTGAGCATGTCAGCAACATCACCAAACTGTAAGTCCAGATCGATCAACAGGACGTCTTCTCGAGTTTCTTCTTTCAAGCTAACGGCTAGATTAATAGCTAAGATACTTTTCCCTACACCACCTTTGGTGCTGAAAACGACAATGATATTCGGCTCTCGGTTAGAAATTTGCTTCGGATTAGAGAGGAATTTTTGCTTTTGCTGCAGCTTCCATGCGTGAACTTCTAAAATGGAGTGATGGAGTTTAGACGATGTAAGAGGGAACTCTAAGAAGTCATTAGCACCTGCCTGCATGGCTTTACGAATGACATCGAGTGAAGCAGCAGTACCCATCAATATTACACCGATATAAGGGTAGAGCTCTTTAATCTTCTGGGTTGTTTCAAACCCTGTCATCTCTGGCATGTTTGCATCAATGATAGCTACGTCTGGCTGATATTTATCTATAAATTCAAGGGCTTCTTGACCCGTTAATGCTTCCCCTGTGACCTTAATATTTTCAAATGGTTCTATTAAAGCCTTGAACGTTTTTATGGATGTAGGATTGTTATTGACAAGCAATATTCGTATTTTTTTTCTCATCCTTCTATCCCCCCCTCAAACAAGTCATTTTGCAAATTCAGTTTCAGAAGCGCTAACATAAGGTCTGTATAGGTATAGGAATGTGGCTTTGTTATTCTCTATTTTCTTTGTAGCTTTTCCGGCTGGCTTTGACAAGGCAGAAAATCAAGAATATCAAGATAGAGTCGATGATAAAACTGCCATCTTTCTTTGTCTTTTTCGGGTTCTATATTTTCCTTCTGATCACAAGCAAAAAGCAAAAGCTCTTTCGTGTATGTGTCACGATGTTCACGGAGAAGATTGCTCAAAGCTCTATCGTGATTTTCTGAGGTAATCTCTAGCTCTGCAATACGCTCTTTTGCATCGTCTAGTTTTTCTCGAAGATCATTCACCTTGTTCATTTGCTCTACTCGTAGAGCCTGCAGAGCTTTTTCATGTTCAATCTCTTTTTGTTGCATCTGCCGCTCTGTCTCTGCTTCTTTGTCTGTTACTTCTTTTTGCAATATGGACAAATGCTCTTTCAGCATTGCTTTTTCTTGTTGCTCTGTCTGCAACTGCTCTTGCCATGTGCCTTTGTCGCTTTCATAGCTTTCACTTTTGCTTTGTAGGCTTTCGACTTTGCTTTGCAGCTCTTTGGTTTTACCCTCTGTTTCCTGTCCTGCTTTTTCTGCCAGCAGAGCCAGTCGGTTGAATTCCTCTTGGGCTTTCGCCAAAGTGCTTTCAGCAATTGCTACTCTTTCAAGAAGCTCTTTTTCTTTTTCTTCATACTGTATCTTTGCTTCTGCCAGTTTTTGTTGCACTTCCCTTGTTTCTTGCTCTGCAAAGGCTATCTTGTTCTGAAGGCTTTCTTGTTGATCCGCAAGGGGAGAACGTAAGGTAAGCCGAACTTCTCCAAGTATGCTGTAATAAAATAGCTTTTCTGCATCAAAAGGGCTCATTAGAAAAGTAATATAATTGGACTCGACAGATTTATTTTGACCTGTATCAATAACATAAACATTTTGGAAAATGGTTTTTACTATTTCTTGCTGGCTGTAAGGGGGTTTCAAGTACACGAGAATATCCACTTGGTCGCCATTTTGGATCTGTCCTCCAACACCGCTGATTGAATCGACTTTCATTGTAATTGCTCGTTGGTCTTTAGGAACTAAGTAAGCTAGACCATCTTGTTTCCCCTGTACGATGCGCCCTAGGATGATTTGTTCGCCTTTGTAAATGTTTTCTTTGGTAATTTTTCCGACAATCTGACTCTTAGATTGCAGAGCGCCTTCTACAACTTGTTGCCTAGTAACCTTGGAATTAGATAGATGCTTCTCGGTGATCAAGGTGTTTGCGGGAATATTCTCACTGGCTACAATGACACTTATCAATGAACCTGTTTCTATGGTTTTTTGCTGAAAAAAATAAAGCAAAAGACCTGTTATCGTCATAGCGATGGCAAGAGATAGAATTAATGCTTTTTTCTTAACTGTAGTCAAAGATTCACCTCCTTATCCCGGCAGAAACAATGAACAGTACCAACGAAGGAGAATACCAATTCCTAAAAAAACACCGAGTGGGAGTGAACCAGTTGGCGAGATGGTACTAAAGTTTCGATATAACAAAGCAAATCCAATGTTGCGAAAGACATATTTCAGCTTTCCTTGCAGTGCTAATACAATTAGTGCTACCAACCCAAATAGAATCAAACCATATAGGGTGCCATGCATGACAATGGAAGTGCCTACGAATGCGCCAGAAGTGGCCAAGAACTTCACATCGCCTCCACCGACCCAACCCCAAACAAACGGTAGAATCAGTAAGCCTAAGCCCAAAAAGGCGCCTAAAAGTGCATCAAAAATTCCATGAAAGCTCCCAAACCAGCCATGTAATGCCATAGCTGATATAAAAAATGAAAGTGTAGTCCAATTGTAAATTTTTTTGTAACGAATATCTGTGTAACAGACAATGAGTATGAATATGGACAAAAAGATGGAGATGATTGTATGAAGCATGTTTCTCCTCCTTTTGTATAGAGAACCGAATAGGTCTCAGACCTATTCGGTTCAGGCGGGTCAGGGCTGGTTAATCAAGACTGGTGTTGATTTCTTCGTATTTTGTTTCAAGTTTTGTACCGATTGCGGTGATTACGCCGATAAGCACAACTGCGATGAGGGCGAGTATAAGTCCATATTCAATCATGCCCTGACCAGATTCGTCGGTGATGAGAGTCGTTAAAAGTTTTTTCATACCAATCCCTCCTTGATGACCGCCTTCAATAATAAACTATTCAAAAAAATAGAAAAAAGTTCCAGAAACTTGATGTTACATGGGGAATAATGACGAATAATATCGAATTCTGGGTTGGGTGCGTAACCTTGATTTGCCAATACCGTTCTAAAGCTTTATATCCTGCATAATCTTTACTTTCATATCATAGATAAAACCCCCTTACCTTTTTAAGTAAGGGGGTTACAGATTATTGACAAAGTGTGCTCTGTATGGTTATTCAGGGGCAATTAATTGCCAGTATTCATAGGCTTGTCAATTCAGTATTTAACAAAAGAAACCAAAGAATAAGCCGTAATAGCGTCGTAACTTGAGGTAAGGTCATCAAAAACCTAGCCTATTCAGCCCAGTAATTTAGGAAGTTTTTGAAAACAGAAATTCTACTTTATGAAACACTTCTTGATTTTTCTTTTTTTCTTTTTACGCTTAACTGGCTTTCCGATTATTTGAACTTTCGCTACAGCTTTACACACCACTGGTTGAGGATAAATTATAGGAGGACAAAGTAAAGGTTTCGGAGGACATGGTGGGGGTGGGCATGGTGGCTTTGTATCCATGGCTGTTTCTAGCTTAAATTGAAGTAGCATCTCTTTCTTTATAATGGTTTTCAAAACTTGTTCAACTGTTTTGTTTAATGCTATCAGTTTATCCGGACAAATAGTTTTACTCTTTAAATAATGCTCTATTTTATCAGCCTCTGCGTTTATGAGATGGGCCAATGCTGTTTCTTCCAAGGCAATGGATTCAATTACATCGGTAATAGCCTCTTCACGAGTTCGCTTAGGAATCGTTGGCATCGTCATAGGCAAACCTCCTTACCAACGATATATGCAGAAAAAAATGGAGCGGATGGTTGTCCTATAGATTTATATTGCATATTTTTCCTAATGTTATTACTATTTCTGCAGCAGTTTCTAATTTTAAAGGGCTAGACGACTTTTCGCCTAACCCTTTTTTGAACTGCTGAAAGAAAATCGTCAGGCCTTTAAATAAATCCGCCAATTCGTTTGCAGTATTGAAGTGGTGTCTGGAAAACTTTTTCAATCATGGATCGATCACAAGATTTGTACATAGCATCATAACCAGGTTTTGCATTTGATTCAATGAACCATAAATTTAGATTTTCATCAAAAGCAAAATCTATGCCTAATTCCCCAAAGGTACCATACTCTTTTTCGATATAAACATAACAAGTGCGTAAAAATCGTTCAACTTTTTCTTTTAGTTTCTTTAGCTCATCATCTGATAGTTTAAAGTACTCAGCAAAAAAAACGTCAAACTCAAATACTTTTGAACCGGATTGCGTACTTGTAATCGGTGATTTTCTTACACCCATTCTTACAGGATAAGAGTGGATTTGCAAATCACCATTTATATCTCTTTGTAGAGTCGCTCTTAGGTCAATTTTTTTATCGTCAATCGTTATGAGAGGAATGGCTTGTTGTATCAGAACTTTTTTATTTGCGAAAAATAGTCTAACAGTTTCAGCAACTTCATGGACCGTCTCTAGTTCTTCTGAAAAAACTTGCCCTTTGAAATAGCTGTAAATAAATTTACCATTTCTTAATTTCTCTACATAGAAAATATCACGACCATTGCTACCTAAACAGTCTTTTATATAAAGCTTATGAGAAAGATCGAACATTTTTTCTATAGATGCAATATCTGTAAACAGATTTGTAATGGGAAGATAAGGTTGCATTTTTTCATGCTTTGATAATTTTTCATGTAAATCCCACTTATCAAAAAAGTATTGTGGATTCAATGTAATGATCTCTGGACAAAGAGCCAATTGTTCTCGGATATAATGCGACTTAATCTTTTGTTTTGGTAGTACACCGCCGCCGCGGTCATATAAAATATCAGGAAAAGGAAACTTTCTTCTTTCCCAACGGTCTAACATCTCATTGTAGTAGGTTCCGTTAATTTTTTGATTAAGAAAGTCTACATCTTTAATTGAAAAAAAGTATAAGATTGTTTTCTCATATTTATTAGCAATTGCAAATTCTCGATGCCTGAATTTAGGTGTTTGGCGATGCATTCTTCGAATATGTCCATTGCTTAAAAAAGCAGCGATGACCGGTCCAAAACGAAGGCTATTATCTTCTACCACAAGCTGACAGCTTGTTCCCTCGATAAGACTAAGCTTATTCATGAGATCTGGACAGAAGTAAATTTCACCGGTGCTTTCTTCACATAAATTTGCTGTTACATTTTCTTCAGATAATCCAACTTGTACAGAGATATTCTGATGAATGTCCAATCTTTCAAAAATTTTTCTAGGTACAGTAATACAGTGGGGTCTTAATTCAGAAGAACGATATAGTTTTACTTCAGTTGTATTTCGACCAGAGGTCATATTTCCTTGTATTAAGTATTTGGTATAATTCAGTATCGAAAGAAAGGGATAACTGGGCTCATCGATATATAGATCACTCGCCGTTGGATATTTTTCAGGCTTTGTATTTGCCTCAATAAACCATATTCTTCCTTGGGTGTCAACAGTAATATCCATGCCAATCTCAGCAAAAGTACCGAATTCTTTTTCAATGGCTTTCATAATTTCTAAGCTAACAGTTCGAACTTCAGCGTCTGTTGGAAAAAAAACATCTTTATCCTTCATGCGTGGGTAAAAATCTGCATATTCTATTTCTTCGCTTTCAATCGTTGTTATGGAATAGTCTTTTTTTGCAATACTTACCCTGTTGTATGCTATCGTCCATTTCCCACAATGATTTTTTTGCATTAAGACACGAGTATCAAAGTTCCTTCCTTCATACTTCATAATCTTGATGCCTTGTTGGAGGATAAACTTTTTGTTATTTACGAAAGCGGACACTAGATCTTGCGTATCCCTTAAGTCTTGATAGACTTCTCGAAGGAGGCCATTTTTATAATAGACAACTACATATTCGTTATTTACTTTTTCAAATGACATTACTTCAAGTCCACGGCTGCCATAAAAGGATTTTAGAAAAATAAAGCGATGCTTTTCTATCATTTCTTCTAAATCCTTAAAGTCACGGTACTCTACTGTATCTGGTAAATAAGGTCTAATTTGCGAGTTTTTGTTGAGCCGCTTAAATAATTGCCATTTTCCCAGATAGTCGCGACTGTTAATAAACGTAACATCTGAATGCTTTCTAAATTGCTCTCGAATATGCTTTACCAGTATTTTCTGTTCTGGATAAAAGCTAGCGCCTCGATCATAGATTACATCGGGCATGGGAAAGGTATCTTGTTTCCATTTATTTTCTTTAGTGTCAAACCAATATCCTTTTATAGATCTAGCAAACCAATTGATGTGGTCAATCGAAAAAAAATAGAGCAAACAGTGAGCCACTTCATTTGCAATAACCGTATTATAGAGAATCGGCTCCCTTTGATCTTTTTCAATAACATCCATGTATTTTGTATTGAGAAAAACCCCTAGAACGGGTCCTAATTGAATCACCTTGTCTTTCCGCCAAATATTTAATGTGACTTTGTTAATCAGTTTAAGTTTGTTAAAACTATCCTCGCAAATAAAAAGTTCACGTCCCCTGGCTTCTTTTCGAATCACTATAACTTCTGCTTCTAAGGCCCCGCATTTTAAAATATAGTTTTCATTTTCTTTCACACCAAGCTCTTCCATTATCTTTTGATCGACTAAACATACCCCTTGCTTAAGCTCCCTCGATTTTATAATGTCTATATGCATGGTTAACCACCCTTTTACAAAAAGTAACCAAACTTTTTTCTTGTCATAACCTGTAGTTAGTTAAGTTGTTTTTTCGACTTACCTAACTATTATGATAAAGAAAGGAAAGTTGTTCATGTCATCTCCGACCATTCCTACGATCGATCCTCAGATTAATATCGATCGAGAGGACGCAATTAATCTGCTTTTAACGTCCATTGCTCTCGAAGAAATAAGCCTAGCGCACATTATCAATGCTGAAGGCGAAAAAATTCAATCTATCTTAGGAACCTTACCAGGGCAGACCGTAAATAACCCAACACTCGACGAGCTTATGGCAATCAATAAAAGCGTTAAAAGTACACTGCAGACTTTGATTAAAAAGGAGATGCTTTTGCAATTTAAGTTAGAAGCGGTGTTGCAGATTCCAAGGCCCGTGCCACCGGAAGATTAAACGGGTTAGCAAGTGAATCCATCTTCATGACAAGGTATTTAGCATATTCCAATGGGTTTAAAAAGGCTTTTTCAATTGTTTTCCTATCATAAGCTTTGATTAAAGAAGCCTTGGTCGGTTGGTTGTTGCTTTCAATGAACCAAATATGGTTTTTCTTATCTAATGCAAAGTCAATGCCCATCTCACCTGTGGGACCGTAAGATTTTTCAATTCCTCTATAGAGGGCAGATAAAAAATCTTCTACTCTATTTCTTAAAGCGATGATTTGTTCTTGAGAATAATTCATATGCTTTGTAAAAAAATCTTCGAGACGATAGCAGTCCCCATGGGTCGTGATGGGGGCATTTTTTTTGCTTATCCTGACAGAAATCGACGTATACTCTAATTCTCCGTAACCATTTCGCTGAACCTCTGCCCGCATATCCATGATCTTTTTATCGATACTGTGTAAATCAATTGCTTGCTGAATGATAAATGGACTTCCTTGAAAAAAGTTATGGACTACTTTGAGAAGGGAGTGAAGATTTGTTTTACCCGTCATTACGCCGTCGTCCATTGTGAAGTAGCTGTATTCATAGCTCGCATCGTCAAACCTTGCAACTCTCATCACATGATAGCCTCTTCTTCCTCGACATGCTTTTAGATAAAGGCTAGGATGGTTCTTGAGCATATCGATCAAATCTTTGTCTCTTCGATATTTCATGGTTATTGGTAAATGGGGTTGTATATTGTCCAAATCATTCAAAGCTCGATATACTTCCCATTTATCAAAACCTTTACAATAATTTATGCTTCTTGCGCCTTTTTTCACTAACTCTTCGATAAAGCTACTATATTTTTTTTTTCGCTTTTGAAAACCCCACCTCGTTTATATAAAACAGTGGGAAAGGGAAAGGATTTACTAAGCCATCTTTTGCTTTCATCATCGTAATAGAAACCTTCGATGGTTAAGTGACGTAAACGAATGTTATCTATAGAAAAAAAATACATAGTTGTTTTTGCTTTTTTATTAGCTTGATGAAGTAGAAGGATTCTCTTGTTAGCAAGGCCTTTTTTCAGATATCTTATATTTCTTTTTGTTAGTAAAACGCCTACAATCGCATCATGGGAAATATCGACAGATTCAGTAGCTTTCATTTTGCTTGTCACCCATTTCTCCGGAACCATTATTTACCTTTCTTAACAGTATTCAAAATGGCTTCCTATTGATACAAATAAAGAAGAACTGCCATTCATAAGGTATAAGTCTGAAGCTACTGAATCTGTCAATCTCAACTTTTTTTCCATAAGAAAGGCAACAGTTGTCACTACCCCGCTAAGTCATGAATGACTAACAGGTAATGTCAACCGTTGCCTAGGAGTGCTTCTTTTAGCATTTTCGAATAAGGATGAATGGTAGGTGTATTCGTGACAAGAAATCATAGGTATAGGAGGTCTGAATCTTTCTTTCTGTCAGGAGGTGTCTTTCATGACGAAGGTCCTAGGGAGCTATATAGGGCGTTATACGCTCGTACATGTCCTGATCTATGGGATTGCTGGTATGTTTTTTTATCAGGGTACAGGCTATGAAGAAGCAATGGTTCCAATGGATGTAATAAAACAGTATGGGCCCCTTGACAATTTTCTTACGGCTGTAGTTGCCTTATTAGGACAGATTGCACGTGGTGCTTTGATCGCTTTATTACTCTACCCATTTTACAAGGTTATTGTAAAAAAAGATCATGGTTGGTTGTTGCTCTTCGGATTGCTTTTCGGCTTGAATGTGTTGGGTTTTCAAATATTTTTCGTTGAAAGCATAGAGTACTTTACAGTGGTAGACTCTTTGCCTGAAGTAATTGAAACTTTCAGAATCGAAGTTCCTGAAATCATTGTTAAAAGCTTGCTTATCTCGGTTCTATTTTTTGGTGGGAGAGAAAGCGGCTAAGAAAAGCGATTGATTTGCGTGGTTGGTAACGTGATGACGGCAAGGCAAAGCGCGCGGGACCACGCAAGAGAGTGCTCAAACCCCTTGATTTCAGTACTTGCTTCTTTCCATGGAAAAATAATCAAAAAAAGAAGGGGTTCTTTTTTTGATGTAGAAGTAATCATTGTAAGCACAAATACAAGCTGAATTAATGAAAAATATAGAGCAATAGAATGTATAGAAAGGAGGTTTTGGTATGAGGCTAAAGAATAAGCTAATGCTTCATGCGAAAAATATTCGCTCATCCCAAGATCGTAAGAAGCATGCCAAGAGGTTTGTTGCCCAGTCGCAAAGTGCTTTTCGTGCGAGAGCGAGTAACAATAACCATAGAAAATTGAAGTAAGGTAGTGGTAGCATGATTAAGAAAAGAATTGCCAAGAAAAGAGAAAAAGCTGCTTTTCTAGAAGGAGAAGCAAAAGAACAATTCATTGCCGACGCCAAAGCGGCTCGTCGTATCAAAAGGGCGATCAACCGAGCAACGCGTCGACAACAACATAAAGCAGAACAAAGTCGTTATCGAGTTATGATCAACAACGCCAAGATGTTTGTAACCAATGTAGCCAACGAAGAAGAAGCTTTGAAAAAAGCTTCCACCCATCGTACTTTCAAAGAGCAAGTGCGTATGGCCAAAAGCGCAGGAAGAGAACCAAATATTTCTGTTCAAATCCTTGAAAAGTAGCCAATGGCTACTTTTTTTGTGCCCTGCAGAGCCGAGGATTACCAGGGTGGCTTAGAAAAGCGATCGATTTGCGTGGTTGGCAACGTTGCTCATGACGCATATTCATCGATGAAAATTAATGCTACAATAAGCAGCGTAGGAAGAAAAGACAAGCAAATCAAAATCACGTCAAGATCAAGATTAATAATCGAGGGAAGAGGTAAGACAAACCATGGTAGCAAAATCAAGCAATGAAACAACAAAAAAACGAGCCGGAAGAAATCGTACCCTCTTCCTGACAGAAGAAGATAGAATTCGACTAAAGCCAAAATTGATTACAGAAATGCCCTTAGAGCGATTCAAAGAGATGCCTCAAGGCACAGCCAATGGCGACTGTCTACAATGGGCGCAAGTATTGCCGCTTGCATCGATAGACTTACTTTTTTTAGATCCACCCTATAACTTAACGAAAAACTTTAATGGTAGAAACTTTACCAAAAAAGATGTAAAAACATACTCCCAGTGGCTTGATGGTGTCCTACAAACCTTAGATCCTTTACTTAAAGAAACAGCCTCTATCTATATCTGTGGAGACTGGTATACATCGACGTCAATTTTTGAAGTGGCGTCAGAATACTATCATGTCCAGAATCGAATCACCTGGGAGCGGGAAAAAGGAAGAGGTGCACTGGGTAATTGGAAAAATTCCAGTGAAGACATTTGGTTTTGTACCAAGTCCAAAAGCTACACCTTTCATGTAGATAAAGTAAAACTGCGTCGCAAGGTTATTGCGCCTTATAAAGAAAACGGCAAACCAAAAGATTGGCAAGATACAGAGGCTGGAAAGTTTCGCGATACCCATCCTTCGAATCTGTGGACTGACATTACCATTCCCTTTTGGTCCATGCCTGAAAACACTGATCATCCTACACAAAAAAGTGAAAAATTGCTAGCGAAAATCATTCTTGCGAGCAGCAATCCTGGTGACCTCGTTGTTGATCCTTTTGTAGGCAGTGGCACCACTTCGGTGGTAGCGAAAAAATTAGGCCGACGCTATCTAGGCATAGAACTCGACGAAGAATATGCCATGTTAACAGAGCGCAGGCTGGAGTTGGCTGAGATAGATAAAGAGATACAAGGATATCAAGATGGCGTCTTCTGGGAGCGCAATACCTTGGCTATACAAGGCAAACAAAGTAAAAGCAGCTAAATTGTATCGGTCGACGCTGCTGTTTTTTCCCACTTCCTCCTCTTCTGAATACTATAGAATCGTAAGGAGGAGAAGTAGATGTCGATTGCTCGAGGAACTTATTTTTTATATACGGTCTTTCCGGGTGATTCGCTTTATGCCATTGGAAGGAGATTTGGCAGCTCTGTAGAAGAGCTGGAACAGTTAAACGCATTGTACCCACCTTTTACCGATCCGGGGCTGATATTTCCCGGTCAATTGTTAATTGTACCTTATGGATATGGTGATCTTGCCGCAGGGACATTTCTTTTTGTTAGACCTGGCGATAGTCTCTATCGCATCGCAAGGCAATTTTCTACATCTGTAGAAAATCTAATTCAAATAAATCCTCAGATTGATAATCCTGCCTTGATTTACCCAAATGAACTGGTACAACTTCCTGCTCAGATTTATATCGTATCTCCTAGTGATTCTCTATATAAGATTGGAGCTCAAAGCGCTGTTTCTGTTGGTGCATTGATTCGAGCAAACCAAGACCGTCCAGGATTTTCAGCCGACGCCCTCTATCCTGGATACGGGTTGATTCTTCCGCGATTTGAACCAGTCATAGAACCGCTGGAGCCTTTGGATCAACTGGCCAGCTTGCTGCCGAATCAAGCTGGTTTTACTTGGTACTACGAAGGCTTTGCTGAATATGGTCATGTCATGACCTTGCAGTCGATCGAGAGGGAACCGAATCGGTATGTGTATCGCGTGACGGGTGAAGTCAATGATCCTTCTGAGGGTGAAGCTGTAGGAAGAGATTTTCGTTTAGCCCTACAATATGTCATTACCGGGGAATCGTTGTTTCAGATTAAAAGGGAAGAAGCAATGTTGGATTCGCCCTTTGATCAGTTAGAATTGATTCGACTCCCTCTTCAGCAGGGAAATCGCTGGAGACAAGAAGTGACAGACCGAGCCGGTCAAACATTCGCTTTAGACTCTATCATTGAAGATGTTCAAGAAGATCGAGGGGCTAGAGTTTACACGGTTCGTTATACTTTAAATGGTAGCGACTACTATGAGTTACGGAGAATTAGAGAGGGGATCGGGGTAGTCTATTTTGAGAAGTTGCTAGTCTTAGGGGATCAACAGTTTCCGGTGAGTTATTTTCTCTATGAAGATATCTCTGGTCTACAACGTTGAGGGGTTTTACAAAGGTAGGTTCATAGGAACGCCTCGCCATTAAGATCATACAGAAAAAAATTTTTGAACTAGAAGGAATAACTCTTTTTACGTAGAATTAAATATAATATCAAGAATAATTATGAATACCAATAGGAGGTGAATTCCGGTTTTCTCTGTGAAGACCGGAAAGAGACTATGACGATGAAAGCGTATTTTGAAAAAGCCCAAGGTACAGGCATTCTTTCTACAGCTGATGGTGAGGGGAATGTTAACGCAGCGCTCTACGCCACGCCTCACTTCATGGAAGATGGTACCGTTGCTTTTATCATGAGAGAGCGATTGACCTATCAGAATGTGCAAGCCAATCCCAAAGCATGCTATCTCTTCAAAGAAGCACATAAAATCGGTGGATACCGTTTGTATCTGACGAAAGTAAAAGAAGAGGTAGACAGCGAACTGCTCTTTGAAATTCGTCGCAAAGAGACTCACATTCAAGAAGATGAAAAACTATACCTCGTGTACTTCAATGTAGATAAGATTCTTCCTATACTCGGCGGCAAAGAAGTAACTTCTTGCCCTCATAGTAAAGGTTGCTGCTAAGAATTGGTGCCTAGGTGGGTGATTCTACGATAAGATGATAGGAAAAGAAAATCTGTCGAAGAAGTAGCATAATGAAATAGCAGGAAGATAAAAAGCCTTTCCCGGTGCTCATAAAAATGGCCGGGAGAGGCTTTTTGCATAGAATTGGAAACCCAATGCTTTGTGACTGTGCTGCTTATTTACCTTACGTCCTTTACAGGGCAAGTGAGAAGCCCACAATATGAATATAGGAGTACGAAAGCAACGACCATGGAAATCATAAAAAAACTGAACGATTTATTAGATAGACAAGAAAAAAAGAAATACATCCTCTTATTTCTGCTTATGCTTATGGCTGCAGCACTGGAGGTTTTTGGACTTAGCATGATCATTCCTTTTATCAGTCTCGTCATCAATCCTGCCTATATGGAAGAACAGCCTTTGGTATATCAGCTTTATGCACTTTTGCGTTTTGAATCTTACCAAGCCTTTTTAGTTACGACTACCTTCGCTTTGTTAAGCATTTTTATCTTCAAAAACTTTTTTCTCTATTCTATGTACTCTTTTAAATATCGCTTGACCAACGATCAGCAAGCCCTTATCGCCAGCCGCTTGTATAGCACCTACCTCAAGCGACCTTATGCTTTTTACTTAGATCGAAACTCAGCCGAGTTATTACGCAATACGAATGAGGAAGTAGGCTTGGCTTTTACAAGAGTCGTACAACCTTTTCTGATTCTTGCCACAGAAACACTGGTCTTACTGGCCATTGCCATTTTTTTGCTTACCATCGAACCGGTCATCACTGCGACTGCCATGGTCGTGCTTGGCGGCTTTGTCTTGCTTTTCTTTACCTTTCAACGTAAGAAAATGATTCAATTGGCTCAAAAACAACGGACTTTGCGGAAAGAAAAAGTAAAGTGGCTCAAGCAAGGCTTTGAAGGAGGCAAAGAAATCAAAGTAAATGGCAAAGAAAAGTTTTTTATTGAAGCATTCCAGAACCAGGCTATGCCTTTTGCACAGATCAACCGTTATTTTCAAGTGATTCGAGAAGTGCCTAAACTATTTATTGAGTCTCTTGTTGTAGTCACCATCTTGCTGATTACGGCTATGGTCATTCTGCAAGGTGATACTTCGCAAAGCCTCTTACCGACGTTAGCGCTCTATAGCATGGCCGCTTTTCGGCTTATGCCGTCGATCCAAAAAATTGCCGGTTCTATGACACAAATAAAAAACGGCATGCCTTCATTAGAAACAATACACAGTGAGCTTTTGGAGTTAGAAGATGAGAAAAGCGAAAGGGAGCATGAGTTACCTAGCGCCAAAGCCATAAAGGGCTCTAGCAATAAATTTCACCAGGCCATTGAAGTAAAAGATATTTACTACCGCTATCCCAATGTAAAGGAATATAACCTTCAAAAGGTGAGTCTGACCATTCCCATTGGCCAATCGGTGGCTTTTGTCGGTCCGTCGGGTGCTGGAAAAACAACACTTGTAGATATCATTCTAGGTCTACTCCAACCTGAAAAAGGTCAAGTTACCATTGATGGAATGGATATCTATCAAAATCTAAGACGATGGCAACAAAAGATTGGCTACATACCGCAGTCTATCTATCTTTCTGATGACACAATTCGTAACAATGTTGCTTTTGGCTATGATGGGGATCAAATTGCTGATGAAGCTGTATGGCAAGCTTTAGATGCCGCCCAGCTAAAAAGCTTTGTGGAAAAACAACCACAGGGGCTGGACACCTTAGTCGGTGAAAGAGGTGTGCGTTTATCAGGTGGGCAGCGACAGCGTATCGGTATTGCCAGAGCGCTTTATCACAATCCAGAGATTCTTTTTCTCGATGAAGCGACTTCTTCTTTGGATCAGGAGACAGAAAAAGGCGTCATGGAAGCCATTGAAGGGTTGCGAGGAGAAAAAACCTTGATCATCATTGCCCACCGCTTGAGTACCATTGAGCATTGTGACCTTGTCTATGAGATTCGGGATGGTCAGTTGGTGGAATTCTAAAAGGCTACTGCTTTTTTTAGACAATAAAAAAAGGAACTTTACCCCATCTGTGTAGAAAAGTTTAGTCTCCAAACAAAACCAATAGATACAGAAGGAGAAAAGAGGTAAGCAAATGTCTACGTTCGTATGTCCTTGGTGGATGGGGTATTTACTACTGAATCCTTTTCGAAAACTAATTCACGATCCTCACAAAATTCTAGGCAAACAGGTAAAGCACGGGATGAAAGCAATGGATGTAGGATGCGCAATGGGATACTTTAGTTTGCCTATGGCAAAGATGGTCGGAGATCAAGGCAAGGTTATTTGCATTGATCTTCAGGATAAAATGCTCGAAAGACTGGTTAAAAGGGCTACAAAAGAAGATCTACTTCATCGAATCGAGACCCGAGTTTGCAGTTATGACTCCTTAAAAGTAAGCGATATGAAAGAAGAGATCGATTTTGTCTTGGCTTTTGCAATGATTCATGAAGTTAAGGATAAGGAGCGCCTATATAAAGAGCTTTACGAAGTGTTAAAACCAAAGGGCACTTTGCTGGTCGTTGAACCCAAAGGACATGTGAGCGAAAAAGACTTTGCTTATAGCATGACTCTATGTGAAGAAAGCGGCTTTACACTGATGGAGCGTCCGGTTATTGGGAAAAGTAATGGTGCCTTGTTTCAGAAAGGTATCGCCTTTAATCAAAAGTAGGATGGCAAGTGCTTAAGGTGTATTACACCCAAAGCCTTGCCTTTTTATTTTGCCACCAGAATTGAGTAGGACGGTTTTCTTTTTTCCACAAAAAAATCAACAAAGCTTTTCAGATTGACATCGGTTCAAAGCATAAAAGCCAATCCTTATTTTGAGCTCTTTTTTGTTCAGGGAACGGACGGCATGCAGACAGCTCGTAGCAGTGGAGAACTTGGCGATCGTGCAAACCGTTGGTGGTTTAAGAAGATCATGGATGGGCCAGACAAACCTTTTGTTAGCAAATCCTACTACTCCATAAGCGGAAATATGGCTGTATCGTCCGTTATTATGCCTATCTATCGGGACAACGAACTTGTCGGGATTTTTGGCAGCGATTTAAAACTAGAGTCTCTTCAGGAGTTGGTGGATCGTACAATTGAAGGGCAGGAGCGGTATGCCTATATCATTGACGGTGAGGGATATGTCGTCGCCCAGGAAATTAAGAAGCTGGCCGAGCAAACGTCTGAGGCGACGAAGGAAATTACAGACCTTATTGTTGCAACCCAGACGAATGTGAAGAAAGTGGTTTCAATGATCAGTGAAAGTTCTCAACAAATGGAACAAGGCTTTCATTTTTGCTTCAATCATGACATTAGAGAAGGCAATTGTGTGTTTAAACAGGCGTAACCAGGTCGTATCAACTTTTTCAATCCTTTGCTCTGCTTTATTTAATCAACCCGTATTACCAACTCCTGCTGCAATGCCACTTATGGTAAGCAAGACATCTGTAAAGAGATCATCATCATCTTCCACATGCTCGCGCATTTCTTTAATCAATTCCACTTGTATAAAGTTTAAGGGGCATATATAACTGCTTCTTCTTTCAACCCAATCAACAATATTTGGGGAATGCTCAGGGCATTTCTCTTTCGTAATTTTCTTTACAATTTCTTCGGTTCGTCTAAATTCTGCTACGATATCATTAAAAACTTCATCGGCAACCTTTTTATCTTGAACCAATTTCTTGTATTCCGTCGCGATGGTTATGTCCGCTTTGGTCAGTGCAATTTGCAAATTTTGAATCACTGCACGGAAAAAGGGCCACTTTTCATACATTTCTTCTAACAACTTCATGTTGGCTTCCGATTCTTCGGCAAAGCTTGATAATCCCGTTCCTGCTGCGTACCAGGCAGCGAAAAATAGGCGAGTTTGGGTCCAAGAAAAAACCCAGGGAATGGCCCTTAAATCTTCAAAGCGAGTGCTGTTTTTACGAGCCATGGGACGAGAGCCAATCTTTAATTCACCGAGCTCCATTAATGGAGTGGCTTGCTTAAAGTATTTTAAAAAGTTTTCATTATGGAAAACGAGGGATTGATATTTTTTCAAGGATATTCTCGTTACTTTTTCCATTGCCATTTCCCAGGCCTCTGCTTGCAAAGCCCAATTTTTTTGCTCTTTTGTGATTGCACCCTTTAATAAGGCTGTAGCAGCTTGCTCTAAGTTCAAGTAAGCAATATCGGGTTGCAAATAACGAGAAGAAAGTACTTCTCCCTGTTCTGTAATTTTCACGCTGTTTCCTAAGATTTCTGGCGGCTGAGACATAATGCTTTTATTCAAAGGCAAGGCGCCTCGACCTAACGTACCGCCTCGACCGTGGAAAAATTTCACAGAAACAGCCTGTTCTTTCGCAATTCGATCAATCTCTTGCTGCGCTTTGTAGAGTCGCCAATGAGCTGTTAAGGTACCACCATCTTTGCTACCGTCAGAATAGCCGAGCATGATTTCTTGGTGATGATTGCGCGCTTGCAATTGCTGGCGATATATATCCATGCTAAAAAGTGTTTTCATCATCTCAGGTCCTGCCAGTAAATCATCGATCGTTTCTAAGAGCGGTGCAACGTTGATATCGCTTTCCACTTGACCCGTTGGCAAGACGCGATAAATCCCTGCTTCTTTCGCCAGTACTAAGACTTCAAGTATATCGCTAACCGATTGCGTTTTACTAATCAGATACACTTCAATTGCACGTTTCCCAAAGGTCTGATGGGCTCTGCGAATCATGCGAAAAACATTTAACATTTCTTCTGTTGCTTCTGAATATTCGGCATGGACGATGACTAAAGATCGGGGATCCCTTAAAACTTTTTGTAATAGTATGATCTTTTCATGCTCTGTAAGGTCTGCATATTTTTCCGTGATCGCCACTCTTTGTAGCAATTCTGTAATCGCTGCCTCATGCTCACCGCTATGGTTTCGCACATCGAGCGAAAGAAGGTGGAAGCCAAATAACTGAACTTGACGAATGATTTTGGATAACATTTTCTTTTCATATTCCACTGGATGATGCTGTTGTACACTTTCCCGAATGGACAATAAATCTTCTAACAGTTGATCTGGCGACTGATAACCCCTGCTGGGTTCTCCGATATGTCTAAGCCTTTCAAGCATAATGGCGAATTTCCGGCGATAGATTTCCGTTGGCACGGGCCATTTTTTCTTGTCCTTTACATACAACTCTTCCTCTTGCCGTACCTTCTCTTGAAAGGCATTGCTAACCTCTACACGGTTCGTCGAGTGACTGAATCTTCTCATTAACTCTACCAAGGCTTTGTCGTATTTTTTTAGCACCAGCTCTCTTTGTTTTAACAAAGTTTGACTTGTAATGGCAGAGGTTACATTGGGATTTCCATCGCGGTCACCACCAATCCAGGAACCAAAACGTAAAAAGTTAGGAACTTTTACTTCTTGTCGCCCGTAAAGGGCTTCGAGCTCTTTTTCTAAATCTTGATGAACATCAGGCAATATATCAAATAAGGTTTCTTCAAAATAACGAAGACCCTGTCTTACTTCATCCATGACCGTGGGTTTTTGGCAATGAAGTTCGTCAGTTTGCCATAAAGCAGCAATTTCGTTAAACAAACTTTGATCCAATTTTCGTAAATCTTTCGCCGGTATCATCGGTTGATCTAAGCGTTGAAGGAGCGATAAAATCCTTTTCTTAATATCTAGCACCGTTCGTCTTGAGGCTTCTGTCGGATGTGCCGTAATCACTAATTCGAATGATAAACGATTTAATACTTGTTGAATGGTTTCTTTAGAGATTTGCTTCTCCTTCATTGTAAGAATAGCGCTCTCTAACGTATCAGGATGGCTTTCGAGTTCCTCATGGAGTCTCAGTTCCCGATTTTTACGAATGAGATGGTATTCTTCAGCAATATTGATGAGACGCAGATGGATCGCAAAAGCACGAATTACCTGCTGTCGTAACGGAGGCTTTAGTTGAATCATTTCCTCTTTTAATGCTTTGTATAAGCTTTCAGAGTTATTGCTTTCTAACATTGCTGTCATTTCTCTAATTTTATGTATCTGTTGCAATAAAGCCTTTCCACCATGGTGTTCTAGTATTTGGTCCAGCACTCGTCTTAACTTTTCTAAGTCCTGTTGTAGCTGCATAGAACAAGCATTCATATCCATTTTGATATCACCGATCCTTTACACATTGTGTCCATGACAGAACAAGAGCTTTGATATTTGGATTCATATATTCAGTTTCTTCGGATCGACTATATTTTTCGACGCGAAATATATAACCCCTGCTACTTTCTCCGCCATGCATAATAAAATCAAGGGTTAGATAGTTCTTAAACGAATCCTTCTGGTCTGATCTATCGAGGTACCTCAAATATTCAAAAAACGACAAGAAAGCACAGCTGCCTTCTTGTCGTTTTTGAATTCTTACGTGAATCTTTACGGTGATTTATAAAGCTTTTTCCTTTACATTCTAGTCCGAATTCTTTCTAGCGCCTTTTCCGTGTTTTCTCTTGTACCAAAGGCTGTCAGGCGGAAGTAGCCTTCACCGCTTGCACCAAAGCCTGCACCGGGTGTGCCGACAACATTGGCTTGGTTCAAAAGCGTATCGAAGAAGTCCCAAGAGCTTACATTGTCAGGCGTTTTCAGCCAGATGTAGGGAGCGTTGACACCGCCAAAGACTTTGTAGCCAGCGTTGATCAAGCCTTCTCGAATGATTGTAGCATTGTCCATGTAGTAGCGGATGTTGGCCTGGATTTCTTTTTGCCCTGCTTCAGAGTAAATGGCTGCAGCGGCCGCTTGCACAGGATAGGATACACCATTAAATTTTGTTGTCTGTCTTCTCAGCCAGAAGCTGTTCAAGCTGTGGGCATTGCCTTGTGAATCATAAGCTTTCACTTCTTTGGGTACAACGGTGTAGGCGCAGCGCGTGCCTGTAAAGCCAGCTGTCTTAGAGTAGCTGCGGAACTCTACAGCAACTTCGCGAGCCCCTTCAATTTCGTAGATGCTGCGAGGAATGTTCTCTTCTTGGATAAATGCTTCATAGGCAGCGTCAAAGAGAATGAGCGCTTTGTTATCTCGCGCGTAATCGACCCATTGCTTCAGCTCATCTTTCGTTAAGGTCATGCCTGTGGGGTTGTTCGGGAAGCACAGATAGATCATGTCTACTTTGGTTGTGGGCAATTGGGGCTTCATGCCGTTTTCTTCTGTACAAGGCAGATAGACAATGCCATCGAATTGACCTTTGGCATTGAAAGCACCAGTACGACCGGCCATAACATTGCTGTCTACGTAGACAGGATAAACGGGGTCTGTTACGGCAATGATGTTAGTAACGCCTAAAATATCAGGGAAGTTGGCTGTATCTGTTTTGGCGCCGTCGCTGATAAAGACTTCATCGGTGTTCAATTCCACACCGAGGGGTTTATAATCATTTTCGATAATTTTTTCGCTTAGAAATTCATAGCCTTGCTCTGGTCCATAGCCTCTGAAAGATTCAGCACGACCCATCTCGTCTACAGCTGCTTTCATTGCGTCGACAATGGCTGGTGAAAGGGGTCGAGTCACATCACCAATGCCTAAGCGAATGATATCTGCATCTGCGTTCTCTGCTTTGAATTGATTCACTCTGCGAGCAATCTCCGAAAAAAGGTAGCTGCCAGGCAACTTCAAATAATTCTCGTTAATTAATACCATAGTTTCAAAAAACTCCTTCTCTCAAAAAGGTTGTCTTTATTTATGATATATTTTCCCTGTAGCAATGTCAAAGTCTGTATTTAAAGTATACAGGGATACTTGAGTACGGAGCCATTGAGTGTACATAGGGTCTCTGGAATTAGAGATTATAGGCATAATAAAAAAGCCAGCTCTTTTCGTATCGAAGGGATACAAAAAAAGCTGGCTTTTTATGGGGTTATGAGCATAGGAGGAATTAGAACCGTCCCCCCAGTGTTATTCGAAAAAGACAACTTCGCCAGACTGTAAAAGATACTTAGCACCGACAATAGATATTTTGCCTTGCTCTACCAATGGACGAAGAGTTTCGTTATTCATAAGTTTTTCAACGACGGCTTCTACATTTTTATCGGTCGCTGCTTCATACAGTAAAGTTTCTTCGTAGCCTTCGTTCTGCGCTTTTTGAACTGATGGATGAATCAATGAAAGTAGTTTTGCCATATTGCTGTCTCCGAGACTTTCCCCTGCGGTGCAGCAAGTATCAACAGCCGCTCTGACAGCGCCACACTTTTCATGACCTAATACAACAACGAGGGGGCTTTGTAGATGCTCTACTGCATATTCCACAGAAGCCATTGCAACAGCATCAACAACGTTGCCAGCCATTCGAACAATGAAAAGGTCGCCTAGGGCTTGATCAAAAACAATTTCAGGTGGTACCCTGGAATCAGAACAACCAACAATGATAGCAAAAGGCGCTTGCCCTTGCTCGTTCAGTTCTTTCCGACGTTCTTCACCGATGTTTTTACTTGCAAGCTGGTTCTCTACGTACCGCTTGTTTCCTTCTACGAGCCGTTGCTTTGATTCTTCAGGTGTTGATGCTACTTTTTTCATTCTATTATCTTCACTCCCACTTCCATGATTGCTTGTCTATAACAGTTCATTCTGCCCAGCGTTTTTTATTATATCAAGGCGAGGTCTTTTGTCACAGCTTTATTTATCAAATTTGCTCTAGAAAATATTACACAGTCATAGTAACCTGAGAAGGTGCAAAAATCTTTGTTGATAAAGCGTTATTTTTAGAGCATGATAATGATCTCGAATAAGGCGCTTACTTATGTTATGAAAGGATTTATAACGATGAAAACAGATGCTGCGAACTTAAGAAGAATTATCATAATGCCTCTTCTTGGTCTATTATTTCTAATGATTATTGGTGCATTCGTCGTAAACACAGTAATCAACGATAGTACTAAAAGTTCAATCTCAGCGAGTACTGCCCCGGTGCTTCTATCTGCGGATGAGCTGGGCGAAATCTACAATCAACTGTCAGTACTGAATCCCCAAGGTCTTGAAGGTGCTATCAGTGATGCCATTAAAAATCAAGGAAAAGGCTATTACCCTGGAGAATATCTCACAGAAGGTCATATTATTTTAGGTCTTGAGAAAAAAGACAAGGACCTTATCGTCTATACGATTGCCAGTACAGGTTGGTTTGGCTTTGAAAATGCTATCTTTACCAAAACAAGCGGTACTGGTGCAATTCCTACCGTTATGACCTTTACCTACAATGAGTTGGGAGAATATGAGCTTCTAGATTATCAAGAGCCTAGGGACGGTAGTGAATATGCACCATCCCTTAAAAAGCTTTTTCCTGAAAGCTTACAAAAACCCCTACTTTCTGGAAACATTGACACGACTGACTTGGACCGTCAACAAGAAGCACAAGCAGAAGTGTATTTGCAAAATATAGGTAGAAGTGCTCAAGTTCAAATCGATTATGTAGAAAAACAGCTGCCCGAAATTGATGTTACCGCTTCTAACAAACTTTTTAGTGAGCTGAGCAAGCATGATTCTTTTCTCAATAACTGCCCTTACTGGCTTGGTACAAGAGAAGAAATAGAAGAAGGGATTCGCTATATCTATGAAACTGCTCAAAGCAAAGCCGACGATGGCACAGACTTGATCACTTTTTCTAAAACCAAAGAAGATGGGGCAATGGTGGAAAAGCGAGTATACATGATTGTTGGCCAAGAGCCTATGCCTATTTACCCTTAATAGTTTTTTTACAAGCAAAGTCATTCTCTGACAAGGCGAAGCAAAATGAAGAATCTTACTTTCATGGTCCTCACTTTATTAAGGAGGACCTTTTTTTCATGGGGAAGTGTGAATTGAACTTACAGACCTTTTAAAGTAGAATGACAGTAGCGATATTTCGACAATATTATCAATTTTCTGAAGAAGGGGTCGCTTGCAATGGAAACACTATTGTTATTCAAAAAAGAAGCTGACATAGACATTAACAACCCTTTTTTCTTTCGTGATTACTCTTTGTGTATTAAGTGTGGGAAATGCGTTAAGGTTTGCTCTGAAATTAATGGAGCTGCCATGTATGAACTTGTCTACGGACCAAAAGGCAGAGAAGTTAGCCACCGTTTTAATGAACCCGATCATAAAGACAAGTGCACCTACTGTGGCATGTGTATCAATGTTTGCCCTGTGAAAGCCATTCAAGAAAAATCTTCTGCTGATAAAAAGGTAGATAAATTGGTGAAAACAACCTGCTCTTACTGTGGCGTGGGTTGTCAATTGCAACTGAAAGTTCAAGATAATCAAGTTATCGGCGTTACATCTGACAAATCGAGCTCCAATAAGGGGCATTTATGTGCAAAAGGACAATTCGGATGGGAATATATTCATACTGAAAAGCGCTTAACCCATCCATTGATTAAAAAGAATGGAACCCTTACAAAGGCAACTTGGGACGAAGCTTTCGATCTGATTCAGAAGCGGTTCTGTGAAATCTCAAAGCATTATGGTAGTGAAGCTATTGCAGGCCTTGCTTCTGCGAAAATCACCAATGAAGAGAACTATTTGTTCCAAAAATTCATGCGTTCCATTTTGAAAACGAATCACATCGACCATTGTGCGCGCTTGTGTCATGCTGCTTCCGTCGTAGGCCTGCAAGCGAGCTTTGGCAGTGGGGCTATGACCAACACCATCAATGAAATTCTAGAGTCCGATCTTCTTTTTGTAATTGGTGCCAATCCAACAGAAGCCCATCCTGTCATTGGCTATCGAATCAAAGAAGCCCTTCGCAAAGGTGCCAAGCTGGTTGTGGCCGATCCTCGAAAAATTGAGCTATCTTCTTATGCTGACATTTTTGTACGGCAAAACTCAGGAACAGATATTGCGCTACTCAATGGAATTGCCCATGTAATTTATAAAGAAGGTTTATGGAACAAAGAATTCGTCGCAAATCGAACGGAAGAATTTGAATCATGGGCTAAGGCCATCGAAAAATATTGCCCTGCATATGTAGCGGAAATCACTGGCATCGATGCGGAAGAGATTGTGTCGATGGCCAGAATGATTGGACAAGCCAAAAAGATGATGATTCTTTATGCCATGGGGATTACACAGCATATACATGGAACAAATGGTGTACTCGCCATTGCCAATCTGGCGATGCTGACAGGCAATATTGGCAAAAGAGGTGCAGGCGTAGCTCCCTTGCGCGGACAAAATAACGTACAAGGTGCCTGTGATATGGGTGCTTTGCCCAATGTGTATCCTTCCTATCAACCGATCAATGAAGAAAATAGAAAGTTCTTTGAAAGTTTTTGGGGTACCTCCTTGCCTGCAAAGCCGGGGATGACGCTTAATGAAATTACCCATGCCGTCTATAACGGTCAGATCAAAGCCCTGTATATTGTAGGTGAAAACCCTTCCTTATCCGAGCCCAATGGCAAGCACGTTAAGGAAGGCTTTGATAAGATTGATTTTCTGGTTGTACAAGATATCTTCTTAACAGAAACAGCAGAGCAAGCCGATGTAGTCCTTCCTGCCGTTTCTTTTGCTGAAAAAGATGGTACCTTTACTAATACAGAGCGGAAGATTCAAAGAGTTCATCGCGCCGTTTCTCCACCGGGAGAAGCAAGAGCAGACTGGGAAATCTTCATTGAACTGGCGAAGCGTTTTGGACAATTCTGGTCTTATCAAAGCCCTGAAGATATTATGAATGAGATCAATCAATGCAGCCCTCTTTACCGTGAGGCTACCTATGACCAAATCGAAGCAGGCACCGTGTACTGGAACTACCCGGGTACGCAAACACCAATTCTACATACTGAAAAATTTGTTCGTGGAAAAGGAAAGTTTCATGCTGTGGAATTTATCTCAACAGCAGCAGAAGAGCCTTGTGAAGACTACCCTCTCCTTCTAACAACAGGGCGCATGCTTCATCAATACCACACTGGAACCATGAGCAGAAAGTCAAAGCTAGAGTTGTTGCAGCCAGAAGAACATATCTTGATTCACCCGAATACGGTAGCTGCTTATGCTATGGAAAATGACGAAATCGTCTTGGTAGAATCTCGACGTGGTAAGATTAAAGCCAAGATTCGTTGTAGCGATAAAATGCCGGAAGGCGTTGTTTTTATGACTTTTCATTATGCGGAAACGCCTTCGAACATTTTAACGAATGACGCTCTCGATCCAGCTTCTAAAACTCCGGAGTTAAAAAGTTGTGCTGTGAATATTAAGAAGATTTGTTGAGACTGCAAGGGTTAGATTTTTTATCTAGCCCTTTATTGAATAGGTCTGAAGATTTATTGACAATGAAGAAAACTCTTATTACCATTAAAAGAGTTTGTAAAACAGTTTGCAAAAAGGATAAAGCGAAAGGAGTTGGTTCTACCGATGCGATGGAAACACGTAAGTCTCGGAGCGATTCTTGCAGTGCTATTACTATTTTTAACAGGATGTGGCTCTGGTGCGAAGGAGAAGAATAGTGTAGAAGTGGACAAGTCTGAACAGATAGAGCAGACATCATCTCTTCCAACGACGGTGCTCTATCAGCATAAAGCCCAGGTCACCCCAGCAACGACCAATGTTCGTATGGGTCCATCTATCACCAGTGATAAATTAACCTTAGTACATAGTGGCGAAATTGTTGTGATTGAAGATGTTGTTGAAAATGATGATCAAGAAATCTGGTTCGAAGTGATTTTGCCTACGGGGAGTAAAGGCTTTATTCGCGGAGATCTGCTCCTATTGTTACATGAAAAAGCATTTACTTACGATGCTGTACATAGTTATAGTGAGGAAGAGTCTTTGAGCAATTAAGGGCTCATTTCCCAAAAGGCGGATTCAGAGAATCAAATATGAGAGGCTTCATATAGCCTCAAAAAAAAGGAAGAAGTAACTTTAGCGACTACACTATCGTTACTTCTTCCTTTCTCTTTTTTATGTTCCCAAAGAGGCGAATGCTTGTACGTCAAAAGTGATACCATTGTTGTCCTGTACTTCAGAGGGAATAGAAGGTTTATCTGCAGGCAATGTGCCCCCTTTTGAATTGGCTTTTGAAGAAATCTTTGTGGAACTGTCGGGAATTTTTTTTACTTTTTCCTTGGTACTCACGAAAGAAGTCGGAGCTGACGGCGCTTGCTCTTGCTCCATTAAGCCGGAACAAATGGAGAATAAACGGGCTTTATCAGGGTGATAAAGGGCGTTATTAATTAATACTTCTAAAGCGAGATTGCGATAATCGGGAGGTAAGGATTCAAGCCACTGGCCAGCTGGAGAGGATGAAGGGACTTTGAAATAATAACGCTTATATTTCCCTTTGCCTTTTTGAGTCATCGCTATTCTAGCAGCTTCAAAAATCCCAGTGAATTGGCCCAGACGGGGTCTTCAATCACTGTCGCCTGCATGTCCTCAACCAGACGGGGAAATACATGAGAACCGCCGCCGGCCATGTATATGGCATCTAAATCGTAATGGATTTCAGCCAGTGACTTTTTAATACGGTCTCCAATTGCTTTGGCAATCATGGTTTGAGCTTTGAGCATATCATCGGATAAATCGATGATTTTCCTGCGGTAGGCGATCCGACCTTGCCGCTTGATTACATCTTGGATGCGATTACCATTGGCGGGAGCGCCAGTATGTGCCTGGTAGATCTCTCCGATGGCTCGATAATAATCGGCAACACCAATCTCAATGCTTCCCGTTTGACTGAGGACAGGCGTTACGCGTCCATCTTGAATACGAGCGGTAATATAATCGGTCGTGCGTTGGCCAATATCGATTAAAGAAACCATTCCTTCTTGGGGTAAACTCTTCAGTGTAAGCAAAGCGGCAGCGCCCTGGGGATAGACGATAATGTTATCGAAGAAGATTTCTCGAGGTTTCATGCCGTCGACAGAAACTTCGGCTTCTAACTGAGTGAGACTTCTCTGCAGATCCACTCTTTGGTCAGCAAAGTAGGCAATGGGCAAGCCAACAGCAAGATGACAACCTGGTTCTGCATTAAGGAGGCGAGCCGCTGTCAAGATCAAGACATCGTGTTCTTGATTGTGGTGCTTCGTCCGTTCTGTTTGCTCAATAAGACTGTTGCTCGCCTCTCGTTCAGCCAAATCCCCTACGAAAAAAGGCTCTCCATCGATGGTAACTTGATAGTTTTCCAATCGGGCAATACCGGAAGCGGAAAAAGTACGAGCCGGTGCAACGCTTGATGGAAAAGAAATTCTTGAACGGGCGCTTACTGCCTTTACTTGTCGGTATCCCACATCGATAGCTATTCGGTTTGCCATAGGAATGGCAGGTGTGACGGACGCCGTAGAGCTCTTGCGTGCTCTTGTCATAACAAGTCCCTCCTCTTGGAATCTACATCAATATTACCATATAGTTCCAAGAAAGTCCTTCTTTCTTGGAAAGTTTTCCTAGAAAGAATTGATCATAGCTCATGAAAGGCTATCTGTGAAGAACTTATAAAAGCTACAAAGAAGTAAAGTAATGTGATTAAAACCATGAGATAAAGATGAAAAAACAGACCCTGTATAAGAACAGGGTCTGTTTTCTTTCATTCAACAATGACGTAGCACAAAATGTGAAATACATCGTCCGATTTAAGCAATTTGAACCTAGACAACACCTTGGGCAAGCATCGTATCAGCCACTTTAACAAAGCCTGCAATATTAGAGCCTACAACAAGGTTGCCGGGATGGCCAAATTCTTCAGACGCTTTCATGCTATTTTCATAAATGTTTTTCATGATGACTTGGAGTTTTTGATCGACTTCTTCGAAGGTCCAGGCGTAGCGCATGCTATTTTGAGCCATTTCTAAAGCGGAAACAGCAACACCACCAGCGTTGGCTGCTTTGGCAGGACCATATAAGATACCACTTTGGAGATATACTTCCATGGCTTCTAGTGTGGAAGGCATATTGGCGCCTTCTCCAAGGGCTATTAGGCCGTTGGCGACAAGCAGTTTGGCGGACGCTTCATCAATTTCATTTTGCGTTGCACAAGGCAAGGCAATATGGCAAGGCACGGACCAAATACCACTGCAGCCTGGATGATACTGCGCCTGGGGATGTTCTTTGACGTATTCGCTAATACGCTTTTTCTCAACTTCTTTTAAACGCTTGACCGTATCGAGCTTAATGCCTTCTGGATCGTAGATATAGCCACCAGAATCGCTACAGGCAACAACTTTGGCACCTTTTTCTTGCGCTTTCTCTATGGCATAGATGGCGACGTTCCCCGAGCCTGATACAACAACAGTGCGACCTTCAAAGCTCATGTCTTTAGAACGTAGCATTTCTTCCACAAAGTAGACGGTACCGTAGCCAGTTGCTTCCTTGCGTCCCAGACTACCACCATAGGTAAGTCCCTTGCCTGTTAACACGCCATTTTCATAGGCGCCGCGAATGCGTTTGTATTGACCAAACATATAGCCAACTTCCTTGGCGCCGACACCAATATCACCAGCAGGAACATCGACATCGGGACCGAGGTAGCGATAGAGTTCCGTCATGAAACTTTGGACAAAGCGCATAATCTCGCCATCGGACTTGCCTTTGGGATCGAAATCAGAACCGCCTTTACCGCCGCCAATGGGTTGCCCCGTTAAAGCGTTTTTGAAGATTTGCTCAAAGCCCAAAAATTTAATAATGCTGCTATTGACGGAAGGATGAAAGCGAATTCCACCTTTATAGGGACCCAAAGCACTGTTAAACTGAACGCGATAGCCACGGTTTACGTGTACCTTACCTTGATCATCTACCCAGGGTACTCGAAATAGAATCAGTCTTTCAGGCTCTACCATTCTTTCGAGAATAGCAGCTTCTATGTATTCTGGATGCTTAGATAGGACAGGTGCAAGGGAGTATAAAAATTCTTTAACGGCTTGTTGAAACTCAGGTTCATAAGGATTGCGTTTCTCTACCTTTTCATAGAGTTCTTCGATGTAAGCCTTTGTTTCGATTGGCATCAAAAAAACGTCCTCCTTGCAGATGCTTTATTTGGTAGAAGTAATAAATATATAATAAGTACTGCATCTATTACTTTATGTCCATTATAAAGACTTTGTGGGTTCTAATACAATATTTTTGAATAAAACTATGAAAAAAAGACTGGGGAAATTGTTATTGCAACATAATCAGACAAGGTTTATCCTATTTCTTACCAAGCTTACCAATAACCGATAGATATCTTGAGAAGGTACACGACACAGTGGGGACAAACATCCCCACTGTGTGACTGTGGCTAACGCCAGAGATTTCGAGCTTTGTAATGGGTATGCAAGATTTCGCGGGCTTTTTCACTGCCGGGGTGACCAAGGTAGGTGTCGTAAAGTTTTTTTACGGTCGCATTTTCATGGCTGTTGCGCATTTTTTTGCTGTAGTCAATATTGTAGAGAGCATCGGAACGGTTATGGCGGTAATCGAGAGATATTTTCCGGTGATCACGACCTCCTAAGATAGGTTGGCCGCCACCGCCAACACAACCACCGGGACAAGCCATGATTTCTACGTAATCCACCTTTTCTCCAGCAATGATAGCATCCAGAATTTGTCGTGCATTGCCTGTGCCGTGGGCTACAGCTACTTTGATTTCTCGATCACCCAATCGGACCGATGATATTTTTAAGCCGGACTGTCCTCGAATCTCACGAAACTCTACAGTCTGCTCTCGGACTTGCTCATCTGGTGAATTTTCCATCTTTTTGCTGCCACTGCTCATGGCCCAATAAGCCGTACGCAGGGCTGCTTCCATAACACCACCAGTAGCACCAAAGATTGTACCAGCACCGGTGTATTCGCCTAAAGCAGCATCATAGTCACTGTCTGGCAGTTTGACAAAATCAAGGCCTGCTTGCCGAATCATCATGGCCAGTTCTCTCGTTGTTAGAACATAGTCAATATGAGGTCGTGTACCATCGCTATGTTCAGGCCGAGCTGCTTCATACTTTTTAGCGGTACAAGGCATAATGGCCACTGAAATCAAGTTCTCTGGCGGTATATCTCTTTTCTTACCATGATAATAGCGAGTTAAAGAGCCAAACATGGACATGGGTGATTTGCATGTGGATAGATTGGGGATAAAC
This sequence comes from Heliorestis convoluta, assembly GCF_009649955.1. Classification (NCBI taxonomy): domain Bacteria; kingdom Bacillati; phylum Bacillota; class Clostridia; order Eubacteriales; family Heliobacteriaceae; genus Heliorestis; species Heliorestis convoluta. Next base: position 2,387,827 of record NZ_CP045875.1, read on the forward strand.
TGTGGATAAAAATGTTCGCAAAACTTGATCCAGCCAGGACAGCAAGAGGTCAGAAAGGGAAGCTTGCCTTCTTCTAAGCGCTCCATAAACTCATAAGCTTCTTCCATAATTGTCAAGTCGGCTGCAAAATCAGTGGCAAAGACTTGATCAAAGCCCAGTCGCCGCAAAGCCGTCACCATTTTACCAGTAACGACGGTTCCAACAGGCAGACCAAACTCTTCGCCCAAAGTAACTTGAATAGAAGGAGCTGTCTGCACCACCACATGACTTCTCGGGTCCTCCAAGACTTTCCAGACAGGGCTCATGTTTTCTTTATCTGTTAAAGAGCCGACGGGACAAGCTATTACGCATTGACCACACATAATGCAAGCCACTTCGCCGAGATCGCGCATAAAGGAAGGGGCAATAACTGTTTCAAAACCTCGATTCTGCGCGGAGTAGACATGACACTCTTGCATTTTAGAGCAAATACTTTCACAGCGACGACAGTGAATACACTTGTTGTAGTCTCTTTTTATGGCCGGATTGTTCTCGTGGATCTCGTAGCGACGCACTTCTCCCGTTGGTTCAATGTCTCGAATGGCCAGATCGTCGGCAACGTTTTGCAGTTCACAGTTAAGGTTGCGGTTGCAAGTGGTACATTCACGGTGATGGTTTGACAAGAGCAGCTCTACCGTTCTTTGCCGTGCCTTGCGAACCCGTGATGTATTGGTGCGCACCACCAGCCTTCTGTTGATGGATAGACACAGGCGGCTTGCAACGTTCTTTGTCCTTCAATTTCAACGAGACACACACGACAAGCGCCAATCTCGTTGATTTCTTTCAAATAACAGAGACTGGGAACGTTGATACCGATGGAGCGGGCTGCTTCTAACAAGGAAAGGCCTTTATCCACTTCTACGTCAATGCCATCGATTTGTAGCTTTACTTTTTCCGTCGCCTTGGAATGAGTATCTTTGGTGCTATTACGATGGGAGCCATGCTTTTCCATTGTCTTTGCTCCTTCATAATCTTCCTCAGACACAGTCAAAAGACGATTCTTATTCCGTTTCTGCATAAATAACCTCCTGGTTCTGAAAAAAATTAACGACGCAGAATGGCTTTCGGAGGACACTTTTCAACACAAATACCACAGTTGGTACAAATGTCAGGATTAATGGTGAAAGGTTTTATCTTACGTTCTCCTGAAATCGCCTGTACGGGGCAATGCTTGGTGCAAATGCTACAGCTGATGCATTTTTCTAGATCAATTTCATGACGAGCCAAAGCTTTACATACACCGGCAGGGCAACGCTTTTCTTTGATATGAGCTTCATATTCGTCTCGAAAATACTCAAGTGTACTTAATACAGGGTTCGGCGCTGTTTGGCCTAGCCCACAGAGAGAGGCTTCTTGAATGTCATGACCCAACTCTACGAGCATATCTAGATCGGATAAAGAACCACGCCCTTCTGTAATTCCTGTCACTATTTCGAGCAACCGCTTGGTACCTATGCGACAAGGCGTACACTTTCCACAAGATTCGTCTTGTGTAAACTCTAGATAAAAGCGAGCAATGTCGACCATACAGTCACTTTCATCCATGACGATAAGACCGCCAGAGCCCATCATGGAGCCAATTTCGGTTAAGCTGTCATAATCAATCGGTTTATCAAGATGTTCAGTCGGCAAACAACCGCCAGAAGGACCGCCTGTTTGGATGGCTTTAAATGATTTACCTTGAGGAATGCCGCCGCCGATGTCATAGACGATGGTCCGTAAGGTGGTGCCCATGGGTACTTCGATAAGTCCAGTATTATTAATTTTACCGGCCAAGGAAAAAATCTTCGTTCCCTTGCTACCTTCCGTTCCCATACTGGCAAACCAGGCAGGTCCTTGCAAGATTATCTGAGGAATATTGGCATAGGTCTCTACATTATTAAGAAGCGTTGGTTTTTCCCAAAGGCCGGACACAGCGGGATAAGGTGGGCGAGAGCGTGGTTCCCCGCGCTGGCCTGTAACAGAGCGGAGCAGTGCCGTTTCTTCGCCACAGACAAAAGCACCGGCGCCTAAGCGAATTTCTACGGTAAAAGAAAAGCCTGTTCCTAAAATATTTTCACCGAGCAAGCCCGTTTGCAAAGCGTCCTCGATGGCTCGCTCTAGCCTTTCGACGGCGACAGGGTATTCAGCTCGTACATAGATATAGCCTTCTTTGGCGCCAACAGCATAGGCTGCAATGGCCATGGCTTCTAGGATAGAATGAGGATCGCCTTCTAAGATACTGCGATCCATGAAGGCACCAGGATCGCCTTCATCGGCGTTACAGACAACATACTTCATTTCTTGTTGCACAGAAGCGGTAAAAGCCCACTTTTTGCCTGAAGGAAAGCCAGCACCGCCACGACCGCGGAGTTCTGAAGCAGTGATAGCTTGTACCACTTCTTCGGGTGTCATCTCCATCAAGGCTTTGGCCAAGGCATAATAACCGTCACGAGCAATATACTCTTTGAGCTCTTCTGGATTGATAACGCCACAGTTTCGAAGAGAGACACGAGTCTGAGGTTGGAAAAATTTATTATCATCCATTTTTTCGGTAACTTCACCGGTCGATGGATTTTTATATAGAAGACGCTGAACAGGCTTGCCCTGGGCAATATGGTTGTCAAAAAGTTCTGTTACATCTTCTGGCTGTACGCGGCAATAGAAATAGCCCTGGGGATGAACAACTACGACAGGCCCTAATTCACAAAAGCCAAAGCAACCTGTTTTGACGATTTCTACTTTGTCTTGTAGTTTGCGGTTTTTTATTTCTTCGACAAGGCGGTCTTTTACTTTTTGGCTGTTGCTTGACAAGCAGCCTGTTCCTGCACAGACCATAATGCTATGGCTATAGGGTGCTGGGACGGTAGAATGATTTTGTAAGCGCAACGATAGAAAAGGTAGTGTTTTTTCTTTGATCTGATTCAAATCTTCTAAGGATTGAATTTTTTGCAAAGCCATAGGCACACCCCTTTTATTCTTTTGGCTCTTCTGGTTCTGTTTTTTTATAAGAAGCGAGTATAGTAGGAATATCTTCTTTTTTGACGCGACCATAGATTTTTTCATTGATCGATAGTACCGGCGCTAGGCCACAGGCACCAATGCAGCGGCTGCCTTCTAAAGTAAAGAGGCCATCGGGTGTTGTTTCTTTTACGTCAATGGATAAATTTTCTTTGATGGCATCAACAATATCTTGCGCTCCTTTGACATAGCAAGCCGTACCTAAACAGACAGAAATGGTAAATTTGCCTTTAGGCTCTGTAGAGAATAAGCTATAAAAGCTAACGACACCAGCGACTTCACTGACAGGCAGATCCATGCGAGCGGCAATATAGCACTGAACTTCTTCAGGCAAGTAGCCTACTATTTCCTGGCTTCTTTGTAACACTCGAATCAGTTGGCCTGGTTGCTCGCTATATTCTTCTATTATTTCATCAATTTTTGTTCTTACTTCTTTATCAGGAATGAGCTCTTCATAGGTTCGTACAAGTGCTTTCCATTCATGTTCATGAACATACTCTTTTTGAGATTCCATGAATCGAGTCGCCTCCTTAACTGCTTGCTACGCGCAGGCGCAAAGAACAATCATTTTTTAGATTCTTTCGCTACATAGATAGGGTTTCCCTGCTCTGCATAAAGATTGTCCGTACAAATGCAAAGGTTATTAAAAGGGTAGAGAGGGAGAGAAGGTTCAATCAATGGTATCAACCTGTTTGGGCTAAAATATACAAAGAAGAATCTCAGACAAGTAGAGGGTCACTGTCTGAGATTCTTCTTATGTTCGTTTTTTTCTGTTATTAGAGTCTTTCGCCCAAAAGCTCTACATTTTCTTCCGTTACGTTGACGCCTTCTTCCACAATGAGGTTGCCTTGAATGGTTACATTTTTCAGGGTAACATCATCTTTTACAGTTACACAACCGCGAATGGTAACGTTTTCAATGGTGACTTTCTCTGTTACAACGACATCACCATTGAGCACGGTGTACTCTGCTTTTTTTCTATCAAAATGCTCAGAATTGTCGCCGTCAAAGTCTTTGTCAATGACGACATCGCTCCAGATAGCGGGGTAGGTTTCGTCAAGTCCTTGGCTCAATGTTTGCTCGATTTTTTGTACTTTACCAGTAACACCTGCTATTTCGTTACCTTCAAGATCTTTTAGTACACCAACCAAAGATACAGTTGTACCTTCTTCTGCTCTTTCGCCAAGCTCTAGAACTGTCCAGAAGACTTCGTCAGCGTTAATGCCGATGGGTGGTCCTGGTGGTCCTACACTGGTGACGCCTTTAACGGTAAAACCATCAACAGCAAAAGTCTCTTCTGTAATACCATCGTTGGCCATCAGTTGATCATAGCCAATGGCGACTTTACTGCCAAAAGCATAAATATAAGGGGCATCGTTGAAAGTTTTTAATTGGGGCGTACTGCTCAGTGTCACTTCTACATCTTCAGCAGGCATGGAAGTATCCTCCACTTGTGCTTGTCCACCGCAAGCGGTTAAGACTAAAGAAAGCCCTAGTATACCTACCAGTAATAACTTCTTCATGGTCCTCTCCCTTTTTCATTACAATTTACCACACTAGAAACCAAGAAAAACTTCGGTTCTTTGTGGGCATTACAGTAAACCATGGTAATACAAAGAAATTTCGATTTCAATCATATAGAGGGAATTTATTACAGTTAGGGTTTTTATTAAAATTAATATTTATTTTTAATATAATTCAAAGAAGCTTTGATAGATAGGTGGAAAAAGAGTTCCTTTTTGATACAATAGGTACATAACCTTCGAAAGAGAGGCCTTGAACATGCTTGTGAAAGCTGCTACGAATGAGAAAGTACTAGAAGCTGTAGATCAATTGTCGATTCCTTCTGGTAAAACATTGTTTTTGCTGCTCGGTGAAAAAGGTATTTATGATTTACCTGCTATGAAGGAGGCCTTAAAAGCAAGAGGGGTTCCTTTCTTCGGCGCTCTTTTTTCGAGTGTTATTTATGGAGATAAGAAGTATGACGACAGCGCTGTGCTTACCTTAATAGAATTGGAAGAAAAGCCCTATATCGTTGAAGGCTTAAATGGTGAAGACCCTGTTTTACCGGAAGTTTTTACCCAGCCGTTATTTGTAGAAAAAATGATCGATCGTACAGCCCTGGTTCTTGTTGATGGGCTTACTTCTCATATCTCTTCCTTTTTGACAGCTCTCTATGATCATTTTGGGCCCGGTGTAAATTATGTAGGGGGCGGCGCTGGTTCTTTGTCTTTTGTTCAAAAACCTTGCTTGTTTACGGAAGATGGTATTTATCAAGATGCTGCCATTGTAGCTTTTTTACGACATAGAATTAGCTTAGGTGTTCGCCATGGTTGGAGAAAGGTTGAGGGCCTACTTGTGGCAACGAAAAGTCATAAAAATGTGATATGTCAACTGAACTGGGAAAATGCTTTTGAAGTCTACAAAAAAGTGGTAGAAAAAGATGCTGCCATTACATTGACGAAAGATAATTTTTTTGATGTAGCGAAAGGATATCCTTTTGGTTTGGTGAAAGAAAACCTAGAATGCATCGTTCGTGATCCCATTGCAGTGAATGAAGAAGGTCACTTGATTTGTGTTGGAGAAGTTCCTGAAGATGCCACTTTAGATATCTTAAAAGGGGAAAACAAAGAACTCATTGATGCAGCTGCTCAAGCAGCAGCAGACTGTTTTCGAGACCCAAAAAGTCATTATAGTGGCTGTTTAATCTTCGACTGTATCTCCCGAGTTCTTTTTATGGAAGAAGATTTTGAGCGTGAGTTGTCTGGTGTATTAGAAATTGTGCAAAAAGAGGTATCGACTCTTCCTGTGGGTGCCCTAACGCTTGGAGAAATATCTTCCTACGGTGATGGGTTTTTGGAGTTTTTCAACAAAACAATGGTAGTAGGGATACTTTATGAAGGATGACAATATTTTCAAAGATCTAACAGTGCTTTATGAGATGGCCTTATCGATTGGGCAGTCTTTAGATCTTGAAAAAAATTGTGATAACTTTTTGAAAATTTTAATGGCCCGTAAAAATTTAAGTTTTGCCTCCGTTTGGATACGAGAAGACAAAATCATTCCCCAGGGTGAAAAGAACAATCTTCTTCTCACCTATGGCAAGCCTCGCTACTTTGTTCGAGAACGTATTATCAATGAGTGTGAGCAATTACGAGATTTTTTTCAAGGGAGAAAATATCTACCCATTTCTTATGACAACCCCTACTTTAGGCACTTTGTTCATGAAAATAATATTAAAGGTGGGACCTATGTCATATTTCCGCTCGCTGACCTTGGCTACTTAAAGCTCTATACCATGCAAAATCAGCTCCGTTTTTTTGAAGAGCGAGAGATTAACCAGCTGGAGAAAGTGATGAAAAAGTTTGCCATATCTCTAGAGGGTTGCCTATCTCACCAAAAGCTTGTAATAGAAATTGCAGAGCGGAAAAAGGCAGAGCAGGAACTATCGACTTTGAATGAAACACTGGCAGAGAAGATTGAGCAGGAAGTGACAAGGAGTCGACAAAAAGATATTATATTACAAAGACATGCTCGACAAGCAGCCATGGGAGAAATTATTAATTCAATTGCACACCAGTGGAGACAACCGCTCAATAGCATTAGCTTGGCTGCTTCTAACATTTTGCTCGATCTGGAATTAGAAGAAGATCCAGAAGAAATTAAGAAGTCCTGCGATTTTATCTTAAAACTTACAGAAGATATGTCTAACACGATTACCGACTTTATGGACTTCTTCCGTCATGACAAGGAAAAAAGCGAAGTACTAATTGAAGATATTTTTCAAGATATTGCGGGGATGCTGCAAGCGCAATTGTTTAGTCATAATATTATGTTTACCTGGCAGGTTGAAGCAGGTCTTAGGATGGTGACCTACAAAAAAGAACTACAGCAAATCCTGCTTAACTTAATCACAAACTCCATTCAGGCTTTTAAGGATAGATCATTGCTAGAAAAAAGGGTTGAAGCACGGGTTCATAAAGATGGCAGCTACATTATCGAACTGCGCGATAATGCCGGTGGCATACCAGAAGAGATAATCGAGAAAATTTTTAACCCCTATTTTACAACAAAAGAAAAAGGGCAAGGCACAGGGCTAGGCCTATCTATCTGCAAAAGCATTGTCGAAGACAGCTTACGTGGTGAGATAAGCGTATGTAATGAAGGCGAGGGTGCTTTCTTTCGGATTAAACTGCCAACGGATCGAGATTTCTTAACAGCATAGAGTAGACACCAAGGGAGAAGAAGGGGAATAAAGACTATGCTTAAAGAGTTAAAAGAAAAAGCGAAGAAGCTTTCTGTTCTACTTGTAGAAGATGATGAAAACATAAGAATGCAGATGGAGCGGATTTTGAAACGCTTTTTTCAGAAAGTCTATATTGCTGAAGATGGAGAGAAAGGCCTAGAACTATTTAATAGTAAGACAAAGCAGATAGATCTAATTCTCACCGATATTGCTATGCCTAATATGAATGGTCTCGATATGATACAGGCCATGGGAGAAAACCGCTATGATCAGCCCGTCATAATGATTTCAGCACACAATGATAGTGACAATCTTTTAAGAGCCATTACAGTAGGTGTGGACGACTTTATAATCAAGCCTGTCAACGTAGATAAGCTTATGCAAGTACTACATAAAGTGATTCTTGAGCAAGAAAAAGAAAAAAAGTTAAAACAATTGGCCAAACTGTCCATAGACAACGTAACAGGCTTGCCCAATCGTTTTGCCTTATCACAAGATCTAGAGGAAAAGAACCCTTTAGCTCTCATGCTTTTGAATATAGATTTTTTCAAAGAAGTTAACAATGTCTATGGCTTTTCCAATGGTGATAAATTGATTTGTGAAATGGCCAGACGCATTAAAAAGCACGTCGACGATAAGAACTACAGCTGCTATAGCCTACAGGGAGACGAATTTGTCATTTTGTTAGAAACAGATCAAGAAAGTGATTCTTTTACCGTGTATTCCTGTGCTGAAGAAATGGTAGAGCTTATAAAAAAATTAGAGAGTGAGCCTTTTGAGATCGAAGGATGGGAGATCTTCCGTAACTTTACGGTCGGTATTGCCTGGAACGACAAAGGTGATAGCTCCGATCTCCTACGGCAAGCTGATATTGCGTTGAATCAAGCCAGAGCAGACAATAAAAAATGGGCCATCTATAAAGAAAATCACAGTATTTTTAAAGAGTATGAGAACAATATTCACTGGTTAAAAAAGATCAAAGAAGCAATTCAAAATGAAGGCGTTCTTTTGTACTTTCAGCCCATTGTAGACAATACCAGCGGCCAAATTACAAAATATGAATGTCTCGTTCGGCTCCGTGATCAAGATGGGGTTATTCATAGCCCCAATGTCTTCTTGCCGATTGCGAAAAAGACAAAGACGTACTTGCTGATTATGAAAGAAGTGATTCGAAAAGCCCTTCAATGTTTTAGAGACAGCACTTCTGATTTCTCGATTAACTTATCGGTGGAAGATATTTTAAACCAGGAGATGCGTGAGTATATTTTTCAGCAGATAGATAGCCATATGGATGTAGCTCCGAGACTGATATTTGAGATTCTTGAATCGGAAGGAATCGATAATTACGAGCAAGTGATCGAGTTCATTGAAGAAGTGAAAAAAAGAGGATGCAAGATTAGCGTTGATGACTTTGGCACGGGCTATTCAAATTTCTACCATGTCATACAGCTAGATGTTGACTACTTGAAGCTTGATGGAACTTTGATTAAAAATCTTCATTGTGATGATAATGCAAAAGCAGTTGTAGAATCGATCGTTGACTTTGCCAATAAGTTAAATATAAAGACCGTTGCTGAGTATGTGCACTGTGATGAGGTCCAGGAACGAGTTCGTCAGTTACAAGTGAACTATTCGCAAGGATACTACATAGGGAAACCGGAAAGTTGCCCTCTTCCAAAATATTCAGAAGACAATAAAATAGAAAAAAGAAGCCAAAGCTCACCCTGATCAGGGTGAGCTTTGGCTTTTACAGATACTTATATCGTATACAAAATACTATATCCAAAAGAATGATATTTGCCTAACTTTTAGCAATTAATTATACAAAAAGCCTTTACAAATATAACCTTAAAGAAGGATAATAAAAAGAAAGCATAAAAAATAGGGAGAGAGGTTGCAGTGTAATGAGACGAATGGGATATCCAAATAAGCAAGGTCTATATGACCCTCAATTTGAGCATGATGCCTGTGGCATCGGGGTGGTTGCTCATATTAAAGGAAAAAAATCACATAGCATTGTTCAACAAGCGCTCACTGTATTGCTCAATCTCGATCATCGAGGGGCTCGTGGCAGCGATGCCAACACAGGCGATGGTGCTGGAATTTTAATGCAGATCCCTCATGATTTTTTCCGTGAAGCTTGTAGTCAACTCGGTTTTCAATTGCCTGAGCCTGGTAAGTACGGTATCGGCATGCTCTTTCTATCGCCGGACCAGAAGGAACGTGAACAATGTCAGCAGGCTTTAGAACGTATTATCAAAGAAGAGGGGCAGCACTTGCTAGGTTGGCGTGCTGTGCCAACCGATAATAGCACCTTAGGGACTTGTGCCAAAGAGGTGCAACCTTACATTGCCCAGGTTTTTGTTGAATCTGCTAACCCTTGTATCGATCCGTTGACTTTTGAGCGCAAACTTTATGTGATTCGCAAGCGAGCAGAAAAGGAGATTCGCCGTGATGGCATGGCCGGTGGTGAATTTTTCTATGCAGCAAGCTTTTCTTCTCGAACGATTGTGTATAAAGGAATGTTGGCGCCAGAACAAGTGGATCGGTTTTACCTTGAACTACAAGATCCTTCTTTGGAGACTGCCATTGCCCTTGTCCATTCTCGTTTTAGCACCAATACCTTTCCCAGTTGGGAGAGAGCCCATCCTTACCACTACATCATTCACAACGGTGAAATTAACACCTTACGGGGCAATGTGAACTGGATGCATGCCCGCCAAGCACTCTGTCGCTCTGAACTATTCGGTGATGATATGGCAAAAATTTTGCCAGTCATTGACAACGACGGCAGTGATTCGGCCATGTTTGACAACTGCTTTGAACTGCTTGTTCTTGCGGGACGAGAATTGCCCCATGCGGCTATGATGATGATTCCAGAGCCTTGGGCCAATCATGAAAGCATGCCAGAAAAGATTCGCGCTTTTTATGAGTATCATAGTTGCCTTATGGAGCCTTGGGATGGCCCAGCAGCCATTGCATTCACCGATGGAAAAGTTATTGGAGCTTCTTTAGATCGCAACGGTTTGCGACCTGCTCGCTATTATGTAACCGACGATGATCTGATCGTACTTGCTTCTGAAGTAGGTGTCCTCGATATTGCTCCTGAAAAAATCGTTTGTAAAGAACGCTTACATCCCGGGCGAATGCTTGTTGTAGACACAGAGCAAGGGCGGATTATTACAGATGAGGAAATCAAGAATCAATATGCATCAGCCCAACCCTATGGCCAATGGCTTCAAGAGCACTTAATAGACTTGAAAGATTTACCGGAGGCGCCTTCTTTCTATGAAGAAAGGCATGTTGATAATCGTCAAACACCTTCTTGTCTCGATATTTTGACGCGTCAACAGGTATTTAATTATACCTACGAAGTTTTAACAAAGGTCTTAGAACCTATGGCGAAAAACGGCGTTGATCCCGTTGGTTCCATGGGCTATGATGGGCCGCTTGCTGTTTTGTCTGAAAAATCTTGCCTACTTTATGATTACTTTAAGCAACTTTTTGCTCAGGTTACCAATCCACCAATTGATGCCATTCGAGAAGAGTTGATTACTTCTACGATAACGACCATTGGTTCTGAGAAGAACTTGATTGACCCAGAGCCAGAAAGCTGCCGCCACATAAGCCTCCAAACGCCCATTTTAAGCAATGCAGAATTGGCCAAACTTCGCCATATCAATCGCAGCGGTTTTCATGCTTTGACTTTGCCAATTCTTTACCCTGCTGGTAGTGGTGGAAGGGGCTTAGAAGAAGCTCTAGAGTCATTGTTTCAAGCAGCCGATCGAGCAATTGATGAAGGAACCAACTTACTTATTCTTTCCGATCGCGCTATCAATGAGCAAATGTCACCCATACCTGCTTTGCTGGCCGTAAGCGGATTGCACCATCATTTAATTCGTCAGGGAACGCGCACTCGTGTTGGCTTACTTGTAGAATCAGGAGAGCCTCGAGAAGTACACCATTTCTCTGTGCTTATCGGCTACGGAGCCAGTGCCATTAATCCTTATCTGGCTTTTGAAACGATCGAAGACATGGTAAGGCAGGGCCTATTAACGGGTGTGACATCAGAACAAGCGGTGAAGAACTACATCAAAGCAGCCACCAAAGGCGTTGTAAAAGTCTTGTCTAAGATGGGCATATCTACCATTCAGAGTTACCGTGGTGCTCAGATTTTTGAAGCATTGGGCATTCACAGTACCGTCATTGATAAGTACTTTACGTGGACGGCTTCTCGCATTGGCGGTATTAGACTCAACGAGATTGCCCAAGAAGTAGAGATGCGACATCAAAGTGCATTTGTCAGTGTAAAAGGCTGTGAACGCAGCCTTGACTCCGGCTCTGATCTACAGTGGCGCCATGATGGAGAAGAACACCTTTTTAATCCAGAAACGATTCAAATGCTGCAACAGTCCTGTCGCAACGGTGATTATCAACTTTTCAAAAAATACTCTCAATACCTAGACGAGGAAACAACAAGGCGAAGTAAATTGCGTGGTTTTTTTCAGTTCAAAAAAGGTTCCTCTATTTCCATCGACGAGGTAGAGTCTGTCGAGTCGATTTGTCGCCGCTTTAAGACCGGTGCTATGTCCTACGGCTCGATCAGCAAAGAAGCGCACGAAGCCATGGCAATTGCAATGAATCGCATTGGGGGAAAAAGCAATACCGGTGAAGGTGGGGAAGAAGCAGATCGCTTTACAGCCGATGCCAATGGAGACAGCCGACGCAGTGCCATAAAGCAAGTAGCTTCGGGTCGCTTTGGTGTAACCATTCATTATCTGGCCAATGCCGATGAAATTCAGATCAAAATGGCCCAAGGCGCAAAACCGGGTGAAGGTGGCCAGTTGCCTGGTGGCAAAGTCTATCCCTGGGTAGCCAATTGCCGAAATTCTACACCAGGCGTAGGTCTCATATCTCCACCACCCCATCATGATATCTACTCTATCGAAGATTTGGCCGAGTTGATTCACGATCTAAAAAATGCCAATCCGAAAGCGCGAATTAACGTAAAGCTTGTTTCTGAAGTGGGTGTTGGTACCATTGCCGCCGGTGTGGCCAAAGGTCGAGCTGACGTTGTTCTGATTAGCGGCTATGACGGAGGTACCGGTGCCTCGCCACGAACCAGTATTAAGCATGCGGGACTCCCTTGGGAATTGGGGCTGGCTGAGACACACCAGACGCTGGTGCTGAATGATCTACGCAATCGGATTGTTGTTGAAACCGATGGCAAGCTGATGACAGGACGCGATTTGGCCATTGCAGCATTGCTAGGTGCCGAAGAGTATGCTTTCGGTACAGCCGCTCTCGTCGTCTTAGGTTGTGTCATGATGCGCGTTTGTCAGCTTGACACATGCCCCGTCGGTGTGGCGACACAAAATCCCGAACTACGCAAAAACTTTCAGGGGTAACCAGAACTAGTCGTACGGTTTAACTAACGTTATACGGTACCTTAGTTTTTTAACGTTTCAGAGACGCACTCCGCAATCGGATTGTTGTTGAAACCGATGGCAAGCTGATGACAGGACGCGATTTGGCCATTGCAGCATTGCTAGGTGCCGAAGAGTATGCTTTCGGTACAGCCGCTCTCGTCGTCTTAGGTTGTGTCATGATGCGCGTTTGTCAGCTTGACACATGCCCCGTCGGTGTGGCGACACAAAATCCCGAACTACGCAAAAACTTTCAGGGGAAACCAGAACATCTGGTTAACTATATGCATTTTATTGCCCAAGAAATGCGCGAAATCATGGCAGAATTGGGTTTTCGCAGTGTCAATGAAATGATTGGCCGTACTGATAAACTGGAAGTAGGCGAAGCAATGACTCGCTGGAAAGCGACGGCCCTTGATTTGACGCCCTTACTGTATCAGCCTACTCTTTCTGAAAATGTAGGCTCTTATTGTCAGGTAGAACAAGATCACGCTCTTGATCAAGCCCTTGATCGTCAACAGTTGATGGATCTTTGCCGCCCTGCTTTGGAAAAAGGAGAAAAAGTGGAAGCTCGCTTGCCGATTTGCAATATCAACCGTGTTGTCGGTACCATGGTCGGGCATCAAGTAACAGAGCGCTATGGCGTCAATGGACTGCCTGAAGATACTATTTCATTAGAATTTACTGGCTCGGCCGGTCAAAGTTTTGGCGCTTTTGTACCACCTGGTATGACGCTGGAACTGGAAGGAGATGCCAACGACTATGTAGGCAAGGGGCTATCAGGCGGAAAGATTATCGTCTATCCACCTCGCGAAGCTTCATTTGTAGCGGAAGATAACATAATTATTGGCAACGTCGCTTTTTACGGTGCCACAGCCGGAGAAGCTTACATCCGTGGTATCGCAGGAGAACGGTTCTGTGTACGCAACAGCGGTGTAAAAGCGGTTGTAGAAGGTCTGGGCGATCACGGTTGTGAGTATATGACCGGAGGCCGTGTTGTCGTGCTGGGAGAGACTGGCCGGAACTTTGCAGCTGGCATGTCTGGCGGAATTGCCTATGTGCTTGATCAAAGCGGTGAATTTGCTAGACATTGTAATCAAGACATGGTTTTGTTAGAAGATCTTGTTGATAAGCAAGAAATTACAGAAGTTCGGAATATGATCGAGAATCATGCAGTCTATACGGATAGCTCTGTAGCGAAGAGAATCCTTCAAAATTGGAATGCGATGCTACCTTCCTTTGTACGCGTCATTCCGAAAGATTACAAGCGAATGCTCGAAGCCATCGAGCGAGCCTGTCAGGCTGGTTATTGCGGCGACGAAGCGATTATGGCTGCCTTTGAAGAAAACAAGGGCGACTTGTCCCGTATCGGCGGCAATTAATAACCTGCTGTATGCTGTAATTTAGAAAGTTTGGAGGAATAGCTGATGGGAAAACCAACCGGTTTTATGGACTACCGACGAGAATTGCCGTCCGATCGGTCTCCGCAAGAGCGCATTCAAGACTGGCGGGAGTTTCATCTGTCACTTTCAGAAGAAGAGCTGAAAAGACAGGGCGCTCGTTGTATGGCCTGCGGTACCCCTTACTGTCATACAGGGATCATGATCAATGGTAGTGCTTCAGGTTGTCCGATTCATAACTTAATTCCTGAATGGAACGATCTGGTCTATCGTGGTTTATGGAAAGAAGCATTGCAACGATTGCTACGTACCAATAACTTTCCCGAATTTACAGGTCGAGTTTGCCCCGCTTTATGTGAAGGCGCTTGTACAGCTGGCCTGGTAGAAGAAGCCGTTACAATTAAGAATATTGAATGTTCCATTATAGATAGAGCTTTTGACGCAGGTTGGGTTGTTCCTCAACCACCTCAACAGCGCAGCGGCAAAAGAGTAGCCGTCGTTGGCTCCGGTCCTGCCGGACTAGCCTGTGCTGATCAATTAAACAAAGCAGGCCACAGCGTAACAGTCTTTGAGCGGTCTGATCGTGTTGGTGGATTGCTCACCTATGGCATTCCCAATATGAAGCTTGACAAAAAAGTGGTGCAACGCCGTGCCGATCTTATGAAGGCAGAAGGTATCGTCTTTGTTACGAATACAGAAGTAGGAAGAGATATAGAAGCGAAAAAGCTTCAGGAAGACTTTGATGCGATTGTCCTTTGTGGTGGTGCAACGGAACCTCGAGATTTACCTGTTGAAGGGCGACAACTACAAGGAATTTATTCGGCTGTGGAATTTCTCACAGCCGATACTCGCAGCCTCCTCGATTCGAATCATAGCGATGGTCGCTTTATTTCAGCGGCAGAGAAAGATGTTATCGTCATCGGAGGCGGCGATACAGGCACTGATTGTGTGGCAACTTCACTGCGCCATCGCTGTCGCAGCGTTTTACAATTCGAAATCATGCCAGAATTGCCTTCCGCTAGAAAGGAGAGCAATCCTTGGCCGGAGTTTCCCCGCATCTTAAAAGTTGACTATGGCCAAGAAGAAGCAGCGGCTCTCTACGGTGCCGATCCAAGGCAATACTGTATAATGACCAAAAAATTTGAAGGTGACGAACAAGGTCGAGTAAAAGCGGTTCACACCGTACAAGTAGAGTGGGTCCAAGGAGAGACGGGGCGATGTATGCCACAGGAAATTGCAGGGACAGAAAAAGTATGGTCAACAGAGCTTGTTCTATTGGCAATGGGCTTTACGGGACCTGAGAAGCTCTTGCTCGATCAACTTGGCATAGAGCGAGACGAACGTTCCAATGCAAAAGCACCTTATGGTACCTATAATACCAATGTAGAAGGTATTTTCGCAGCCGGTGATATGCGACGTGGTCAAAGTCTCGTCGTCTGGGCCATTCATGAAGGCAGAGAAGCAGCGCGGGAATGTGATCGCTATCTGATGGGAGAAACGTATCTTCCTTAAACGAAAATAGTTCAGTAAAAAAGACCTGCAGAAGAGAAACTCTTTTGCAGGTCTTTTACATATGAAAGTCTATGAAACGTCATTCCTTTCTTTGCATCAAGCAAAATAAACTTTGCCTGCTCCAAAGAAAGCATCTTAAATAAAGCGCAAAACTTGTTGATAAATATGGGGTAGCGGTACTTTAATATCAGCATAACCTGCTTCATGAACTGCTTTTGGCATACCATAGACGATACAAGATTCTTCTGCTTCCACAATGACAGTGCCTTGATAGTGCTTTACTTTTTTGCAACCTTCCATGCCATCGTTCCCCATGCCTGTTAAGATAACCGTTAATAAGTTTTCACGATAAATGGGAGCCGCCGAAAACAATGTAATGTTAATGGAAGGCTTATACAGATGAGACTCTGACTCTGTTGTGTAAACATGAAAATATACAGAGCCATCTTGGTCTTGCTGTAGCCGGGTCTGAAAGCCAGCAGGACCAATATAGATGCGCCCGGGTAGTAAGTACTCACCTTTTTCCGCTTCTTTTACAGGAAGCTGACAAAAATTATTAAATCGCTCAGCCAGTGCTTTGGTAAACCCTTCTGGCATGTGTTGCAAGACTACGATAGGAATGGCTGTATCTTTGGAAAAGCGAGGAAGAATCGATTGCAGGGCTGAGGGCCCACCGGTGGAAGAGCCAATAATAAGGAGTTTGCAGGCGCCGTTGACGAATGGTTTTTCTCGAACCGTTACAACTTTTTTCTGCTCTACAAAGGACTCTTCTTGCGCTTGCAAGGCAAGCTTTTCTTTTTTGATACTAGCTTCTTTGGCCAGGGACTTAATGCGATGGAGAAAGTCTGCAATAACAGCAGGATTGGCACAATCACTGACCAAGTGGCTTTTCAGAATGACGTCCACAGCACCGAGCTCTAAAGCTTTGATCGTGCTCTGGGCTCCTTCTTCCGTATGATTGCTTAGCATAACAACTGGCACGGGGCACTTTTTCATAATCACTTCAAGGGCTTCTAAGCCGTTCATTTCAGGCATTTCTAGGTCCATGGTTACCAGATCAGGCTGTAATCGTTCAATTTTTTCAATAGCGTCTCTGCCGTTTCTAGCGATGGCAATTACGAACAAGGCGGGATCTTTTTCTATGATCAAGCTAATGCATCGACGCATAAAAGAAGAGTTGTCAACGACCAGAAGGCCATATTTTTTCACGGGCACTCTCCTTTTCTACGGTAGTAAAAGACAGAGGATTGATAGATTGTCTCAAAAGCTCTGCTTGTACCCGTGATGGTTTCAGCGTGTCCAAGAAAAAGATAGCCCCCTGGCTTCATAATGTCTGCAAAAGAATTGACAATTTTTTGAATCGCTTTTCCATCAAAGTAGATTAATACATTTCTGCAAAAGAGAATATCTATCTTTTCCATCTTTCCAACAAGATAGGGGTCGAAAAGGTTGAGTCTTCTAAACTCAATCATTTCTTTTACTTCGTTAATAATTTGATACTCTTCTTCTTGTGGGAGAAAATATTTACGAAGCATTGTGTCTGGCATCTTACGAAAAGATAGAGATTTCTTGTGGTAAAGACCACTTTTTGCTTTTTGAAGAATTTTTGGATTAATATCAGAGGCAATAATTTGAACGGCACCCGGTGGGAAAAGAGCTTTTTCTTTAATAAGCATGGCCAAGGTATAGGGCTCTTCTCCGCTAGAACAAGCAGCGCTCCAGATCCGAAGGGGTTGATGAACACTTCGATTTTGATACTGAAGTAATAGCTTCTGAAATTCTTCTAAGACTTTATCTTCTCGAAAAAAGTAGGTCTCATTGACTGTAATGAGCTCAATAAGTTTATCCCATTCTGTATCTTTGGTTTTTAAATAGGTTGCGTATTCGCTGCTAGTTAGACCTAGTTCTCGAAGTCGACTAGCAATCTTAGAAGAGAGTGTGGCTTCTTGCTTCCTGTAATCGATGCCGCAGTGTTCATAGATCATTTTCGATAAATGTGCCAGCCCTATTTGATCCATAAACGACACCTACCTACCCTTATAGTAATGAATTAGTTTTCATTTCCTTCTAATGCATGTAAAGCTTCTTTGATTTCTTTCGTATAGTGGATAAATTCTTTGCTGGCTAGAATGCTCTGTTCTAATACTTTGCTGTTTTTTGCAGCCATTTTTAACTCTGCAAGCAATGTGCCTACTTGATCTATCTCAGCCCCTTGGCTATCTATGGTGTTATGAACATCTTCAACTTGTTCTGACAAACCTGCAAGGTGACGCGTTAAATCTTCTATCTTCATCGCTTGTTCTTTCATGGCTGCTGTAATCTGGCGGACTTGATCCTTCGTGTTTGCCACGGCTTTCGCATTCGTAGTGACTACGTTGGCTTGCTCTTCTGTTGCAGCAGCAATTTCGGCAGCTTGGTTCGTTACTTTTTCGGCGGCGCCTGTAATATTGCGGCCTTCTTTGGCTTGTTCTTTAACAGCAGTTGTGATTTGACGAACTTGTTCGCGAGCATTGTTAATCCCTGCTACGATTTCAGCAGCGCTAGCTGTCTGCTCTTGAATGGCTTGGCGAACTTGTCTTACTTGATTGGTAACAGAAGAGACAGCATCAACGATATGCTTGCCTTGTTGTGCTTGCTCTTTGACGGCCACCGTAATTTGTCGGACTTGCTCTCTGGCACTGACGACGCCTACTATGATATCTTCAACGCCTTTGGCTTGTTCTAGTGTAACCTGGCTCGTTTGTTCTGTCTGGTTTTTCACATTTTCCATGGAAAGGGCAATGTTTTTGCCTGCCTTGGCTTGTTCTTGCATGGCTACGGTAATTTGTCGCACTTGTTCGCGAGCATTGCCGACACCCTTGATCACTTCTTCGGCACCAGCAGCTTGTTCTTTAATAGCAAGGGTGACCTGGGTGGTCTGGTTGCGCATCATCTCTACGGAGTGAACAATGTTTTTACCTTGGAGAGATTGCTCTTGCATAGCTACATTAATTTGTCGTACTTGTTCCCGAGCACTGCCTACACCTTTAATGACTTCTTCAGCCCCGATAGCTTGCTCTTTAACAGCCGCTGATACTTGAGCAACTTGGCGAGCTACATTTTCAACGGCACCTACAATGGTCTGTCCTTGACTCGCTTGCTCTTTTGTCGCCACTGTAATTTGACGTACTTGTTCCCGAGCGTTGCCCACACCTTTAACAATGCTTTCTACGCCAACTGCTTGCTCTCTCGTAGCATCTGTCACCATCGTAGCTTGATCGTTTACGGCTTTGACAGCGTCAATAATGCGAGTGCTATCTTTTCGCTGATTTTCTGTGGCAGAAGTGACTTGACGAATTTCTGTACTTACCTTTTCAATACCATCTACAATTTTCTCAATGGCTTTCCCTGCCTGATCACTTAGGCGTGAGCCTTGCTCTACTTTTTCTGTACCGACTTCAATGGCTTTAATGGCGCTCGATGTTTCGCCTTGAATGCCTTTAATTAGTTGAGAAATTTCTTTTGTTGCTGTCGCTGTTCTTTCAGCAAGCTTTCGTACTTCGTCAGCGACTACAGCAAAGCCTTTGCCATGTTCACCGGCTCTAGCTGCTTCGATAGCAGCGTTTAAGGCTAAGAGGTTCGTTTGTGCTGCAATATCGTCAATTACCTCTATGATACTGCCAATCTTTTCAGAACTTTTTCCCAAGCCGTTCATAACGGTTTCAGCGCCGTGAATGACTTCAGAAATCTCTTGGATGGCCGATAAAGTGTTTCCTACAGCTTTTTGGCCATCTACAGCATCTGACTGTACTTTATTGCTTAATTGACTGATATTTTGAGCATTATCGGCTACAAGATTGATTGATGTTGCCATTTCTTCTACAATATTCGATGTGTCTTTGGCAGAACGTTGCAATTGCTCTGCATTACCAGCAACGCTTTGAATCGATTTCCCCATTTCTTCGATAGATGCGGAAATTTCCTCAACAGATTTTGCTGTGCTTTCACTGTTGCCAGCAACTTGCTGGATCGATACGACCATTTCTTGTACTGCTGCGGCCACTTCTTCGGAAGAGCCTTTCAAGCTTTCTGAATTGTTGGCTACACTTTTGATAGAAGAACCCATTTGTTCAATCGAAGAAGAAATTTGTTCGACGGAGCTCGCTGTGCTTTCCGCATTGCCAGCCACTTGTTGAATCGAGGCAACCATTTCTTGAATCGCTGCTGCCGATTCTTGCACAGAACTATTTAGGCTTTCGGCATTGCCAGCGACGCCTTTGATCGACATACCCATTTGTTCAATGGAAGAAGAGATCTGCTCTACCGAACTCGCGGTGCTTTCTGCGTTACCCGCCACTTGTTGAATGGAAGCGACAACTTCTTGGACAGCCGCTGTAACTTCTTCTGTAGAAGCCGTAAGGTTCTCGGTGTTGGCAGCAACACCTTTAATGGATTGTCCCATTTCTTCAATGGCTGCGGAGATTTCTTCGATAGATCGAGCGGTGCTTTCACTATTGCCAGCAACTTGCCCAATGGAGGCAACCAGTTCCTGGATAGCAGCGGTCGCTTCTTCGGCCGAGTGTGCCAAACTATCGGCATTGCTCGTTAAAGATTTTAAGGAAACGCCCATTTCTTCAATGGCTGCAGAAATTTCTTCGACAGAGCGAGCTGTACTTTCACTATTGCCAGCAACTTGTCCAATGGAAGCAACCACTTCTTGAATGGCGGCGCTTGTTTCTTCGGCCAAAGCGGTGAGGTTTTCTGCGTTGGTCGTAACGCCTTTAATGGAATGACTTGTTTCTTCGAAGGAGGCGGCAATTTCTTCTACAGAACGGGCAGCACTGTCACTATTTCCTGCAACACCTTGAATGGCAGATACAATGGAACGTAAAGAAGCCTCACTTTCTTCTACTTGCTTGGCTAGCTTATCGGTGCTTTTAGCAACTGTCTTAATAGACCTTGAAAGATCTTTTGCAAGTTGGTTCGTAGAATCAACGAGAGAAAGGGGATCATCACTGCGACTTATTATTTGTTCTGCTGTTGCCGAGAGGTTACCCAGCTTATCCTCTAATTTGTTTGCTGTGGAATGAGCTATGTAAACTTTATGGGCCAGTCCCGATGTTGCCATAAATCGCAAGGCCATCTTTTTTGAAAAACTCATAAGGAAACCTCCTTGTGGTTAGTTGTAATAATCACTTATGTGGGCACCTTCTGAACGATTTAATAATAGACTTGCGCTTGTACACATTATAAATTAAAATTATACCTTTAGCAATCGTTCGGCTTTTTAACCAGTCCCGTAAAGAAGAAAAAGAACCTTTTAATTATTTACTAGAGAGAACTTTACTGGATTCGGTTACAATAAATAGAAGAAGGTAGCGCCTTGGAAATCCTTTAGATAGTTCGAAGAATATCGATTTTTTTTGCGAACTTTACTCCTGTCGGTTACAATGATGTTGATTCTGTAATATAGCCGAGGTGTTCGCCTGTTGACAACACTGGAAGAGCTTAATACTTTTTTATACCCCTTAAACATTATTTCGGCCATAGTTGTTATTTTTCTAGAGAGAAGAAACGTAGCAGCTACCTGGGCCTGGTTAATGGTACTTCTCTTTCTTCCTGGGATTGGTTTTTTGCTTTACTTGGTCCTGGGACAAAGTTTGAGAAGACGAAGAATTTTCAAGATCAAAGAAGAAGAAATCAAAGCCATTGAAAAGCGAGTAGATAAACAAAAAAGCTTGTTGCTTCAAGGGGAGATGGCCTACAAGGATCCGGAAACGCTTTGCTATCAAGATATGATTTTTATGAATCTTAATAGCAACTATGCCATTTATACGCAAGACAATTCTGTAGAGATTTATACAGAGGGACAAAGCAAGTTTCATTCGTTGTTACAATCGATAGAAAAGGCAAAGGATCATATTCATTTGCTTTACTATATTGTACGAAATGATTCTATTGGCAAAAAAATTTTAGAAGCTTTAATCAGAAAAGCAAAAGAGGGAGTACAGGTACGCGTTCTTTATGATCATGTGGGATCTTCTGGATTGCATAAAACTTTTATCAATCAATTGATTGAAGCAGGCGGTGAAGTGAGGGCTTTTTTCCCTTCACGCATTCCCTATGTAAACATACGACTGAATTATCGCAATCATCGCAAGCTTGTCATCATCGATGGAGTTCATGGCTTTGTAGGTGGCTTTAACATTGGCGATGAATATCTAGGACTTGACAAGCACTTGGGTTACTGGCGAGATAGTCACTTGAAAGTAACGGGCAGTGCTGTTCATATGATGCAAGCTCGCTTTATCTTAGACTGGAATCTTTCCTCACCTTCTCGCATTGAATTCAGTCCCGCCTACTTTCCCAAGCCTGAAAAAGCAGGCTCGATTGGTATGCAGATTGTTTCTAGTGGACCTACTTCAGAATGGCAGCATATTAAGAATGGCTATCTGAAAATGATTCATTCCGCCAAAGAGAGTATTTATATTCAGACGCCGTATTTTATTCCCGATGATAGCTTGCTAGCAGCGCTAAAAATTGCAGCTTTGTCCGGTGTTGATGTGCGTATTATGTTACCGAGTAAGTCTGATCATATGCTGATCTACTGGGCTTCCCACTCTTACCTAGGAGAACTGTTAGCAAGCGGTGTGAAGTGTTATCTTTACGAGAAAGGCTTTCTTCACGCTAAAGTCATGACCATTGATGGCAAAGTAAGCTCCATCGGTTCGGCCAATATTGATATTCGCAGTTTTAAGCTTAACTTTGAAATCAATGCTTTTATCTATGATTCAGCAACGACGAAGCAGCTAAATGAAATCTTCTTTCAAGATGCCAGAAACTGTGGAGAAGTTACTTTAGATGAATATGACAATCAGCCTTTTACCATTCGTATGAAAGAGTCATTGGCGAGACTTTTATCACCTATTTTGTAGCAAATTTCTTTCATAAGGAAGAAGTCAGGCAAGACTTGCACTGTATCTATGATTGCAAGTCTTTTTTCTTGCCTTAAAAAGGCTATGTGCAGGATCTTGCAATTCCTCTTCGCGAAGAAGGGCCCTGGTTATATAATAAAAAGAAGAATAGATAGCAAGGAAGGAGTGCTTTTTTTGCGCCTGCTTCATACATCAGACTGGCATTTTGGAAAAACTTTAG
Organism: Heliorestis convoluta; assembly: GCF_009649955.1. Lineage (NCBI taxonomy): Bacteria > Bacillati > Bacillota > Clostridia > Eubacteriales > Heliobacteriaceae > Heliorestis > Heliorestis convoluta. Next base: position 2,410,584 of record NZ_CP045875.1, read on the forward strand.
AAGGACAAAGCCGTTATATAGAACAAGTGACGTTTGTTGATGAGATTTGCGAGATTTGCGATCGTGAAAACGTCGACGTGATTCTTTTAGCTGGCGACGTCTTTCAACATGCCAACCCCAGTGCTTCCTCGGAAGAACTTTTTTTTAATGCCCTTGGGCGTTTGACTCGACAGGGTACTCGAGGGCTGGTCGTGATTGCTGGCAATCATGACAATCCAGAACGGCTTTGTGCCCCCAGTCCTTTGGCCGATGAATGGGCCATTACTTTACTTGGTTTGCCGAAAAAGGTAATCCATCCCTATACAAACGCTCAGCCCCAGCAAGTCCAACGTGTTCAGGCGGGCGCTTCCTGGGTAGAGCTAGCTGTGCCTGGTTGCGATCATAATATTGTGATCGCGGCTTTGCCTTATCCGTCAGAAGGGCGCTTGCGTGAATTATTGGCTCAAAGCATGGAAGAAGACGATTTGCGGAAAGGATACAATGAGCGGCTAGAACAAATATTTCAAGAACTAGGAAGTCATTTTCGTGATGATACGGTCAATGTGGTGATGAGTCACCTCTATGTTCGCGGTGGAGCCGCTTCCGATTCAGAAAGCAATATACAAATTGGTGGTGCCTTTGCTGTTGATCCAACGGTTTTTCCAGAAAAAGCACAATACATTGCTTTAGGCCATCTCCATCGCCCTCAAAACATAAGAGGTGCTTCTATGCCCATTCGCTATGCAGGCTCTCCCTTAGCCTACAGTTTTTCTGAAGCTGGACAAGCCAAGTCCGTAACGATTGTCGATCTACTGCCTGGGCAAGAAGCGCAGTTTTTTGAAATTCCTTTGTCCTCGGGGAAGCCCCTGGTGAAGTGGGTTCTACGAGGTGGTGAGGAAGAGTTGAACGAGCGCGTTGAATCGGGAGAAGACAGCGAAGCTTGGATTGATCTAGAGTTATATGTAAAAAGACAGCCTACATTAGATGATATCCAAAGGATAAAAGCTCTACATAAAGGTTTTGTTAACATTCGAGTTGTTGTAGGCCAAGAAGAAGAAAAAGCTTCAGTAAAAGAAAAGCTAGAACAACTTTCGATGGAACAGCGCTTTGTTCGTTTCTATCAGCAGCAGACCGGGGAAGAAGCGCCAGAAGAAGAATTGGTAGAGCTTTTTTTGGAGCTTTTGCAACAAAGCGAGACTAGCGAAGAGAGCACCCCTGAGCCAGAAGAAGTATTGAAAGAGCAGAAAGCAGGAGAGCAGGTGATTGCGCTATGAAGCCAGTAAAGCTGACCCTTTCTGGACTAAACAGTTTTCGTCAGAAGCAAGAGATTGATTTTGGCGTGCTTACCGAAGCCGGCGTCTTTGGTATTTTTGGCAAGACGGGCAGTGGTAAGTCGACCCTTCTTGATGCCATCACCTTAGCACTCTACGGAGAAGTTCTGCGAGCAAAAGGAGGCACGCAGGGCATTGTTAATCATGGAGAAAAAAGTGTAGATGTTGCTTTTACTTTCGAGTTAGGTCTAGCTCAGGAGCGGCAGCGTTATCGTGTGGAGCGTAGATATGTCAGAGTGGATGAGAACGCAGTTAGAAACAGCGTCAGTCGATTGGTACTAATGGCTCCTACGAAAGAGGAAGAAGTTATCAAAGAAGGAAGTCGTGAAGTAACAAGAGCGATTGCTCATCTTTTAGGTATGACTTGTGATGACTTTACGCGAGCGGTGGTCCTTCCCCAAGGAAGGTTTGCCCAATTCTTAAATCTTGGCGGTAGAGAACGTCGTGAAATGTTACAGCGACTTTTTAAGCTTGAGCAGTTTGGAAGAATATTAGGAGAAAAGACAAACAAACGTTACCAAAGCGTCTATGAGGAAAAAGGCAAAGTAGAAAGTGAGCTCAAAGGCATAGGCGATGCTTCGGAAGAAGCCCTTCAACAAGTGATAGAAGCCTTAACAAAAGCAACAGAAGAAGAAAAAAAGTCAAAAGAAGCTCTACAACAAGTGCAAAAGAAATGGCAAGAATTTCAAAAGAGATATGAACTTCAAGAAAAGATAGCGGTCGTAGAAAAAAAATATGACGATCATCAAAAGCAGATTGATCTTTTAGAGAAAATAAAAGAGGCCGTTCATAAAGCAGAGCGAGCCTCTAAAGTCTATCCATTTTTGCAACGACAGGAAGAAGTCCACCAGTATGAACAAAGTCTTCTCAACGAAAAAAGCGTAATAGAAAAAGAAGTGCAAAATCTCTGGAAGAGAGTACTGGAAGCGCAAAAGACCTGGGAAGAAGCCAAAAAGCGAAGAGAAGAAGAAGAAGCACCCTTAATTAGAGAAAAAGCGCAACTAGAAGAGGCGCTAAAAATAGAAAAACGACTAGCCCTGCAGTTAGCTGAGATAGAAAGCCTTCTTGAAGAACTGTCGGTGTATCAGCAAGAAGTCGAAAAAGCGAGCTTGCTTAAAAAGCATTGGCGGGAACAAAGAACGATTAACCAAATTGATTTAAGCAAGGCAGAAGAGCAGTTGGTACTAAATAGAGTAGAAAGTAGTGCTCGTAACGCAGTTATAGAAAGCTGTCGTCGCTGGGATAATCTTGAGCAAAAAAGAAAAATCATAGCAAAGGCTGAGACCGAAGTAAAAGGAAGAGAAAAGAAACTTGAAGAGAGCCGTGGTCACTGGACGCAAAAAGGTATACTCGCTGATAACTTGCACAAAGAGTGGGAGAAGCGTAAAGCGCAAGAAGAAAAACTGGCAGATCCACCAATACAAGAAAGAATTATAACAGATTTTGAAATTCGTCTTGGAGAAATGGCTCTACTGCACAAAAGCTTACAAGAGCAAGAAAATGCTTGGAAGCAATTAAATGAAGAGCAAAAGAAAAATCAAGAAACAGTAGGAACCCTTGGCCAAGAAAAAGGAAAAGAAGAAGCAAAGCTGCAAAAAGCAACAGCAGCCTTGGTGGCACTACAAGAAAAGCTAGAACAGCTTCTCCGGCAAGATAAAATCGCGATGGCGATTCAACTTGCCCAAGATTTACAGCCTGGTCAACCCTGCTTGGTCTGCGGTTCTCTTGATCATCGTCAACACAGTAGACCAACAGAGCAAGATAGTTCTACCAAAGAAGAAAAAGAGCTGCTGGAAAGAAAAATTGCGGAGACAGAAAAAGCACAAGAGAAGATCAAAAAAAATCTCGAGCAGATAGAACGTTCCATAGATCGAGCAGAGACGATTAAAGATTTTTCTAAAGAAAAAGAAGGTATCCTTCGTGAAGAATTGCGCCATCTGCGACGTTTATGCAATCAAAAATGGCCAGGAAAAAAGCCTCTAGAGCTTTCCCTTGAAGAAAATAGTCCTTCTGCCTTGCTAATGGAAAAGCGTATAGAAGGGGCCCGTCAAGCTTTATCTAACAAAAAAGTACAATTGCAACAATGGAAAGAAGAAAGAGAAAAGAGCCAGAAGCGACTACAGCACTGTTACGAGCAACGGGCCAAAGCCCAAGCGGATTATGAAACAGGAGAGGAACTTGTAAGAACTGCTGAGATAGAATTGGACAAAGCGAGGGAAAAAAATTTAGAAGCCTTACAAGAAGGAGAAAAGGCCGAAGAATGGTTTCGTCATAGCCTTCTATCCCTATCGTTGCCACAAGAGATGACTCTTGATGAAGCCCAGGAAAAAATCAAAAAAATGGTAGCAGAAATAGAAGAAAAGGATAGACTTTATGCAGCCACAGAAAAAGCGATTGCTACACTCCATGAAGCAATCGCTCAATCAATCGAAAAATATGAAGAATATCGTCAAGAAGAAATAAAAGCGCATCAGGAAGTAATCCAAAGAGAAGCTCTACTTAAAGAGAAAAAAGAGCAAAGAGAAAGTCAAGAAAAGCAACTTCATCAAATAACAGAGGGTGTTTCTGCAACAGAATTACTCAGAAAAAATGAAAAAAAAGCTGGCTACGATTCGTGTAGAAGAAAAGCAATCTTATGATACTTATCAAGAAGGGGAAAAAGATCATCGTCAGAGCAAAGAAAAGCTGACGAAAATAGAAAGTGCTTGGGAAAGGGCGCAACAAGAGCTTGATCAAGGGACGCAGAAGGCAATCGATGAAATGGAAAAAGAAGGGTTTTTGAGGCGAGACGATCTCTTGAATGCATTGCTAGACGAAAAGGAGTTGGAAAAGAAGAAAGAGTGGATTGAAGCGTACTTAGATCAAAGCAAAGAGATGCAACGAGAGATAAAAGCTTTAAAAAATCAACTGGAGAATCGGAAAAAGATTACGAGAGAAGAAGTGAACCATCAAGAGCAGTTGTTTCAAGAAGGACAAAAAAAGTTTGAAGAAGCTACGAGAAAGAGAGGCGCCGTTGAACAAGCTCACCAAGAAATACAAAGGAAACATCAACGCTGGAAAGAGCTTTCTCATCGTCATAAAAATTTGATGCAAGAAAACCGTCTGCTAGAAAGGCTCAAACTACTGCTTCGAGGAGATCGTTTCGTAGAATTTTTAGCCCAAGAGCAGATTGAATTTGTAGCGCAGCAAGCTTCAGAGCAACTGAAGATGATGACGCAGAACCGTTATGCCTTAGAGATTTCTTCCGACGGTGGTTTTGTGATTCGAGATGATGCCAATGGCAGCGTCAGGCGTCCTGTCGCTTCTTTGTCGGGAGGAGAAACTTTTCAAGCATCCCTTGCTTTGGCCCTCGCTTTATCAGCACAGATCCAATTGCAAGGTCGATATCCCCTCGAGTTTTTCTTTCTCGATGAAGGCTTTGGCTCTCTGGATGCAGAGTCTCTCGATGTGGTTATTGCAACGTTAGAAAGATTGCAACTGGGCAACCGCTCTATCGGGGTGATCAGTCATGTCCAGGAATTACAACAGCGCCTTCATCGACGGTTGATCGTCTCACAAAAAGATGGGATCCTTGGAGGCAGTCAAGTTCGCGTAGAAATTGGCTAAAAAAGTAGGTGATACCATGGCTACAAAAAAAGATTTTGTTGCCGTAACAGCTTGCTCAAGTTATGAACAGTTGCAAATTGACAAAGCCGTAGAAAGGCTTTTATCTAGGCTCCAAATCACAGATAGTGCTATCAAGAAAGGAATGAGAATTGCCCTAAAGCCCAATCTGGTGATGGCCAAAGAACCAGAGCGGGCTATAACGACCCACCCTGCCCTCGTCGAATCCATCGGACGTATCTTATTAGAAAAAGGAGCCATTCCTTTTCTGATTGATAGCCCAGGCGGACCAGCCAGCCAAAGCGCTTTAGCGACACTCTATGAAAGAACAGGCATGAAAGAAGTTGCCCAAAGATTGGGCATCGAGCTGTGCTTCGATCTGTCGGAAGTAGAAGTACCCTTGGCTGGAAAGAGTCCCATTAAGAAAGTCTATCTCTTACAATCAATTGTAGAAGCCGATGGCTTAATTAATTTTCCTAAAATTAAGACACACGGTCAGACGGGGTACACAGGCGCTGTGAAAAACTTATATGGCGCCATAGCGGGCTTACGTAAAGCAGAATATCACTTTCGGTTGCAAGATCGAGCTATCTTTGCGCAATTGCTTTTGGATTTGAACGAGTTGCTGAAGCCTATGCTGCATATCGCCGATGGCGTGATTGGAATGGAAGGCGACGGACCTACAGGCGGTGTGCCAAAGCCTTTCGGCTATCTTTTTGCTTCAACGTCTCCCTATGCGCTGGATCATTATGTTCTAGAATTGATTAAACTTCAGGGCATTGAGACAAATCTGCTGGCACAGCAGCGTGGCTTACTTCAACCCTATGAGGTCCTTAGCGGCGGCGAGTCGATTCAAGAGGTACCTTTCCGACCGGCCAAAAGTCGACAAGTTAATTTTGCCGAAAATTACTTGCCTCGACCTCTGGCCCAGATCGTCTCGCGCCGCTTACGTCCCTTGCCACGATTTCATCAAGAAAAATGCACCGGCTGTCGCATTTGCTTAAAAAGTTGCCCTTCTCAGGCTCTTACCTTTGCGAAAATTCCTCAGTTAGAAAGAGATAAATGCTTTGGTTGTCTTTGTTGTCATGAGCTTTGCCCGGAAGGAGCTGTTTCGATTCGGAAAAGCTTGCTCAATCGAGGCTTTTGGCGATGAGCTTGTAGCTTGCGTTGCTAAACTTTAATGGGGTGTTGTTGTGGGCAATTCTTGAGAAGGGACCGTCTGTTGCCCTTTCTTCTTGCGATAGTATTGACTAACAAAGAGAAAGAGTAAGATGGCTATGCCGACTGTGTCGGTTATAAAGCTACCGTGAACCAGAACGAGGGCTGCAACCAGGGCTAGAAGGCGTTCGTACCAGCGGTATTCTGAGAGAAGCCAGCGTTGAATAAAGGATGAGAAGGCAACGATGCCGATAAAGGCTGTAAAGATATTCAGCGTCACTTGGACCCACGTTGCTTCCGGATTAAGAAGTAAGATTGTGGGGTTGGTTGCAAAGACGAAGGGCAGAAGTAGTGCGCCGGAGTCGAATTTAAAGCCTTGTATGCCTGTACGAAGCGGTTCTGCTTTGGCTATGCCGGCAGTGGCGTAGGCAGGCAAGTTAATCGGTGGTGTATCGTCTGCGAGGATGCCGTAGTAGAGAACGAAAAGGTGCGCCGCCATAATGGGTAAGCCTAGCATCACGAGAGCCGGTGCGATCATGGATGCTAGAACAACGTAAGTGGCCGTTGTTGGAAGACCGAGCCCCATAATCAGGCAAGCGATGACGGTAAGAATTAAAGCAATATAAAGCTGCATGTCGCTACCGCTAAAGAAGGGTACAAAAGCAACAATATCTTCAGAAAAGCCAACGATCATGTGGGGCAGTTTGCTCGATAAGCCTGTTAAGTTGACAACACCAATAAGGATGCCGGCGGTCGCACAGGCAACTACAACAGAAAGGGAGTTGCGGGCGGCCATTTCAAAGCCTGCAGCCAATTCGCGCAAGCCAAAGCGGACAGGGCTTCCTTCTATCTGGTACTTTCGTTGGAGTAAAATGAAGAGCAGAGCAATAAAGGTGCCTAATAGGATCATTGCGGCAATCTCAATCTTCCAATTTAAAAAGTAGTGCAATCCATAGGAGAGAAGAAAGAGAGACGCGGCGATGGCCATGCCTGCTCCAAAGCGCTCTCGAAAATGATTGGCGAAAAAAGCAAGGGAGAGCAAGATGATAATGGCGAAAAAGGCCGCGTTCGGCACGGTTTGTCCTTTGGCCAAGAAAAAGACAAGAATCATCAAAGGTAAGAGCAAGTAACCTTGTTGCAACAAAGTGCTACGTGCTGAGACGAGTTCATGCGGTGATAAGCCTCTGATGTTATTTTTGGCTGCTTCAAAGTGAACCATCAACAAAATCGCTGTATAGCTGAGAATGGCAGGTATGGCGGCACTGCGAATGATTTCTATGTAACTGTGTCCCGTATACTCAATCATCAAAAAAGCAGCGGCACCCATAATGGGTGGGAGTAGTTGACCACTTGAAGAAGCGGCTACCTCAATACCACCGGCTACATGGGGCTTAAAGCCTACTTTTTTCATCAAAGGAATGGTAAAGGTTCCTGTTGTTACGGCATTGGCCACAGAGCTTCCAGAGATACTGCCGAGCATACCGCTTGATAAGACAGCCGCTTTGGCAGGGCCGCCACGGTATTTGCCAAAAGCACGCAAAGCAAGATCGATAAACATTTTCCCCGCGCCAGTGGCTTCTAAGATAGCGCCAAAAAGGATAAAGATAAAAACGTAATTGGCCGAGACCCAGATGGGTGTGCTAAAGAGCCCCGTTGTGGTAAAGGCCATTTCGTAGAAAAAGTCATGAAAATCAGCACGGCTATGGCGAAAAGGTGGCAATAGGTAAGCACCTAGGAAAAAGTAAGCCGTAAAAAGACCCGCAATAATGACGAGGGGCTTGCCAACGACGCGGCGGGTTGCTTCTACGACCAAAAAAAGTAAAGAAATGGCTACAGCCAGATCCATTGTCGTCATGCGGGCACTTAAAATAGACGGCGATTGTTGATTAAAGATAATGTAAGCGCCGACGGAAGAAGCAAAAAGAGCGAGCAAAAGATCATACCAGGGAATGGTGCGCTGATTTAACCCTTTTTTAATGGGATATATAAGAAAGACTAAAGTTAAGGCCATGGTTAAGTGCAAGATAAGATGACTGCGAGATCCTACAAGCAAGCCAAAGCCTGCGGTAACAAAGTGATACAGTGACATGGATATGCTAATGAGAAGGATCATTAGAGCCAAGATGCCGCCTACATTGCGATCGCTTGATTCTAGCTCCATCGCTTGCTTTTGAATTTGCTCTTGCATATCCTCTATTTTTTTAGAGTTCAAGCTATCACGTCCTTGTTATATTTTTTGAGGATCTGCAAAGGTGTACCAGTATGACCAAAAAGGTAGCTTGATAACATCGATTTTTATAACAACACCAACGTAAGGGGAAGCTGATAATAGAATCGTTTCATCATGGACATGCAGCGTATGAGGAAAGAGATCATCTGGAAGCAAGTACAGTGATGACACAGGTTCTTCAATTTCCTGTAAGACATAATATCCGTCTATCAGTGCGCTTTGCCCTTTGCTTAGATGAGGCAAGCCAGCACCAAAAGAACTTGTCCAGCTTTCCATGGCTAGGATTTGTCCTTTTTCATCAATCTTAAATTTTTCTATCACTTCAGACCGTTCCACCGAATGAATGTAGCGGTGGGAAAACCAGTCGCCTTTTTCAATGGCTACAGAAAAGAGGAGGCTGCCTCTGTCTTTTTCTTTTATGACAAGATAGAGTTGTGACGGTAGTAAGAATCCTAGCAAAAAAGAGATAAGAAAAGAAAAAGACAGAAAAAGGCACTGCCTACGAGCAATGCCTTTTTCTTACCCTTAGAGCTGTTCGTACTTTTCATAATCAAGAAGAATTAGAACTTTTTTACTTCAGTACTTCGTCATAGTAACGCTGGGCACCGGGATGAAGCTTAATGGAGACACCATTTAAAGCGCTTTCTAGGCTTATATCTTTTCCTCGCTGGTGGGTGTTGCCGAAAGTCTCGAGATTCTCAAAGAGTGCTTTGGTGATAGCATAAGCATCATCTTCACTGACTTCATCACTGACGACAAGCATGGCTTGTACAGCGACAGTTGTGGCATCTTCATTGCGATCGTAAAGTTCTTTTGGCATTGTAAAAGCGGTGTAATAAGGATAACGCTCTGTAAGCTCTTTGATTTTATCAGCGCGAATGCTAACGATTCGAACGGGCTTAACGGCTTTCAGGGCTTCAATAGCACCCGTTGGTGTACCGGCTGTAACAAAAGCAGCATCAATGTTACCGTCTTGGATACCGTTGGCAGCATCACCAAAGGCCATATATTCGACACGAATATCAGCATAGGTAATTCCGTGAACTTCTAAGATTTGCTTGGTGTTTGCTTCTACACCAGAACCTTGGTCACCAACGGCAACACGCTTGCCTCGTAAGTCTTCAACATTTTGAATTCCGCTATCGGCGGCGGTAACAATATGTACAACTTCAGGATAGAGGCTGGCAATGGCGGAGAAAGATTCGATTTTTTCGTTAAATTGCACGAGTCCTTCGGTCGCATAGTAGGCAATGTCGTTTTGGACGAAAGCCAATTGTCCTTTTTTATCTTTTAATTGGTTCACGTTGACGACAGAAGCGCCTGTAACAACCGCTGTGGCCGAGATCTCATCAACATTGCGGTTGATGACTTGGGCTAAGGCACTACCAAGGGGGTAGTATGTTCCCTGTTCACCACCTGTTAAGATGGTATAGTCTTTTCCATCTTGGGCACCACAAGCGGTAAGTAGAAAAGAAAAGGCAAGGAATAAGGTAGCGACTGTGAAAAGCTTGGACTTCCTGAACATAGAGAGAACACACCTTTCATTGCTTTGATCAAGGGTACCGATTATTTTCTACATTCTTGATAAATGCTCTTTAATTCTACCATGGCTGACAGAAAAGAACTCGTTCTTTGTTATAACAAAATTTTATAACCCAGCATAAGGTCTCATAAGAAAGAGGCTGGAATCTATCCGTATTGATATAGAAAAAGAAGCCGCTTTGCCCTTTTTTATAAAAAGGCAAAGCGGCTTCTTTTGTTTGTTGCGCCTATTCGTACTTGTTTATTCAATAATTTTCCGAACTTCAAAATTGTCAACCAGTAGAGGCCAATTTTGCGGGAAATCAAGACCTAAGACCCAATAGCTTACACCTCGCAAGTTGTACTCTCGAAGAAGATCGTACTTCGCCTGGGCACTCCGTGCATCTTCAAACCAGACAATATGCTCACGACCTTGTTGATCATAATAGCTATAAAAAGGAGCTTGTGCAATAGGGTCGTATTCGATGATTGTATTGTATTGGATCGCTCGTTGCAAAGCGCCTTGGGGACTTAAGGTAGCAGCCCAAGTCTCACCGCGGACAAAAGGCAAAGTCCAGTCGTATCCATAGAGTGGCATGCCCATCATAATTTTTTCTCTGGGAATGGCTGTGACAGCATAGTCTAAGACACGCCGCACCTGATTCACAGGCGCAACTGCCATAGGAGGACCACCAGACCAACCCCATTCGTAGGTCATGATGACGACAAAGTCGAGCAGTTGGCCATGGACGGGATAATCGTGGGCTTCATATAAAAGGCCGACTTGATCAGCACTTACTTTAGGTGCTACAGCGCTGGAAATAGAAAATCCTTGGGGTCTCAGTCGATCTACAACACGCTGGAGGAATTGATTGTACAGCTCTCGATCGGCGGGATAGATGTACTCAAAATCAATGTTCAATCCGGTAAAGCCTTTGGCACCCATGGTAGAGAGTATGTTGGTAATCAAGGTTTCTTGCACTTCAGGATTGGCTAAAACGGCTCGTGCTAGATCAGAGCTAAAATCTTCTCCTTCCACAATATTGGTAATGACCATAAGCGGAGCAGCGCCTCTAGCTCGAGCTTCTGCAATAATGGCTTCATCGTCTAAGGGCGCTAAGGTACCGTCACTGCGCACTTCATAACTGAAAAGGCTAAGATAGGTCAAATAGTTGCCCACTTGCTGAACTGTGGCAAGGCCTACATCGCCTAGTCGCTGTATATAACCGTTTGTCTCAATCGTGGGCCTCGGTCTGGGTGGTATGGTCAGCACCATACCTGGAAAGATCATAGCAGGCTCCATAATCTGATTGGCCTGGGCAATCGCTTCAACAGTGGTGCCGAACCGTTGTGCCAAAATCCAGAGACTTTCACCAGGCTGAACAGTGTGAGTGGGCGGTCGATCTCGTGGAATAAGAATGCTTTGCCCGATCAGGAGTCGCGACGGATCGGGAAGTTGATTGATTTGAACGATTCGGTTAGGATTGACACCATACTGTTGTGATATAGACCAAACACTTTCGCCAGGGCGAATCGTGTGGATGATCATACTATAACACCCCCTTATTCGTACCTATACTTATGAGGGGATGCTGAAAAAGTGTACAGGAATCGAAAGGGCTTTCACTGGAATGATCCGGAATTGGTGAAAACAAAAAGACTTTTCTGCTACAATAAAGAGCACCGGGGGAAGATTTTTTCTGTGCTGTTAGCCCAACTATTTTTCGTTGTCTGGACCCGCCTAGACTTCGGATAGAGAAAAAAGTTTTGAGGGAGTATGAACCACATGATGAAACGCCTACTTGCATTACTCGCTATCTTCGGAATCGTCTATGCCAATTATGCTTTTTTTGCAGTCCACTTTTTAGAAAGAGAAGTCGTCAAAGTCTACATGCCTCTGCCTACTTATGTTGTCTTTACCGAAAAACTTGACGCTACCGATCATGGCAAAGCCGCTTTTGATCGATATATGCTTTCTAAAGGCTGGAATTTCAAAGAACAAATGGGTGCTTTGATCGTCTATGAGAAAGAAGGTATCGAAAAAACGTACACTTGGAAAGCCTCTCAAGCTTATCATCGTTTTGCAAGGTAGTTCTTACAGCAAAAGTTCATAGGAGATGTTCTTTATGTCATCGGTCAACCTTAACAATCAAGAAACGCAGAAAATACAGCTTCAAGGGATTGCACAGTGGGAGCTTCGCCAAATCATAGAGCAGCTTGGCGCTGAGAAAGACAAAGAAGGCATCTTAAAAGCCAAACAGTGGCAAGCGCACGTATCGGATGAAACAAAAGTTACCCTAGGTTCGCTGACCTTGCAATCTACGACCGTTACATTTGTAGGTCCTACAGAAGTACTAGAGCCGCTCTTGCTAGAATTTCGTAAAAAAACATTGCGAGGTGGCGGTTAATTTGCTCATAAACAAAAGAAAATCGTACCAAAAGGACGGAGTTGCCTGTGAGTGAAGTTTTTCTGGCGAGCCTCCTAGCTGGTTCGGCGACTCTACTAGGAGCTATTCCTTTGCTTTTTTTACGACGAATTCCTCATAGAGCTCAGGATATTTTCTTGGGCTTTGCCGCCGGTGTCATGATCGCAGCGAGCTTTACGTTGTTAGGCGAAGGCATGGAGATAGGAGGATCTTTCCTCTTAGTAATTGGCGGACTTTTGATGGGCGCTATTTTCGTTGCTGTCTTAGGCGCTTATTTGCCTGACGATTTGTTTGGGCGTTTCTTAAAGTTGCCGCAAAGTGGTAAAGGAGAGCTGACGCTAGCCTGGCTTACCTTTACGGCGATTACATTACACAACATTCCAGAAGGCCTTGTTGTTGGTGTTGGTTATGGCAGTGGCGACGAAGCCTTGGGCTTGTTGATGGCAGTAACTATTGGAATTCAAAATGCACCAGAAGGCCTTGTTATTGCGGCGCCTTTACGACAAAAAGGTGTGCCCATCAGCCGTATTTTACTGCTTGTAGCTTTTGCAGGACTTGTTGAACCCATTGCAGCTTTATTTGGCTTTTGGGCTGTTGACGTTGTCTCAGGCTTGCTACCTCTTGCCCTTGGCTTTGCAGGCGGCGCAATGCTTTATGTAACTTCGAAAGAACTTATTCCAGAAAGCCATGGCCACGGTTATGTACAGACAGCCACTTTTGCTTTGCTTTTCGGTGTGATTACCATGCTTTCTTTGGAGGCACTGTTGTTTTAAGTGATGATTACGTTATAAAAGCCCAGACTGTAAATAGTCTGGGCTTTTATGTGTAGGCTTCTTGGTACCTTTCATGCTTTTCGTGTTAACCCCCCATGCCCGGTCGGGCACAGCCAGTGATGAAAAAAAGCTTTTCCTGATTACGTTGGGGTTACTGCTCGCAGGGGCCCGGTCATCACGCTTTCCTCCGCTCTGGACTGGTCCCACGCTGTTACCGCCAGCAAGCTGGCGACAGCTGAGGTCCCAAGTCCCGCTGCGGAAAGCGTGATGCCCAGTCCCAGAAGGTTTTTTACTAATTGTCACTCCCGTTGATCGGAAGGAATTCATAACGCCTGACCCCACCACAGAGTAGCTTTTTCGTGTTAACTGCTCTTCTGTTATTTGCTGCATTCCTCCATCAACTTCTTCGCTTCAATGTACAGAGCCATACCAAAGGCTACTTTTTTAGCTTCTTTCATAGCAAGAACGACCGTAGCTGGCTCATGAACAACATCGCCACCGGCAAAAACGCCAGGTCGGGTCGTCATGCCATAAGGCTTTTCGCGCGTTATGACATAACCCTGAGAATTGACTTCAATGCCCCTCGTTGTGGAAACAATACGTGCGGCAGGTCGTTGTCCTATGGCTAAAATGACTTTATCGACAGGCAGACGTTCTCTTCGACCGCTGTCGAGGACAGTGCCGTCTTCTTGCATTTCCATAGAGGCAATTTCTAGAGCTTCTACTTTCTCTTCGCCAATGTAGCGAAGAGGTGAAGACATCCAGCAGAAAGTGACACCTTCGGCTCTGGCATGTTCGTACTCACTTTGAAGCGCCGTCATCGTCGCTTTGTCTCGTCGATAGACTACAGTCACTTCGGAAGCACCAACTCGTAAGGCTGTACGGGCGGCGTCCATGGCTACATTACCAGCGCCAATAATTGCAACTTTGTCACCAGGGCTCACAGGGATTTCGCGATGGCTTAAGCTGCCGCTATTGGCCAGGGCGAGGACTCGTAAAAAGTATGAAGCTTGCATGATCCCAGCAAGATCGCAACCTGGTAAATCTAAGCTTTTAGGCATGGCTGTGCCTGTACCAATAAAAATGGCATCGTAGCCTTCAGCAAACATCTGATCTACAGTGACATCTTGTCCGACGAGTACACCATTGCGAAAGGTGACGCCAAGCATTTCGATGCGCTTGATTTCGCGACGCACAACTTCTTTGTTGAGCCGAAACTCTGGAATGCCGTAGAGTAAGATACCACCGGGTTCTTCTTGGGCGTCAAAAACGGTAACATCATAACATTGCTTGGTCAAGTCACCGGCTACGGTGAGCCCAGCAGGACCAGAACCTATAACAGCTACTTTTCCTTTGTTGGGCGCGGAGCAAACTGTAGGCTGCGTTAATCCCATCTCAGCGTCAAAGTCAGCAATAAAACGTTCAAGCTTACCAATGTGGATGGACTCTCCTTTTCTGCCTAAAATACAACTTCCTTCGCATTGCTTTTCATGGGGGCAAACTCTTCCACAGACAGCGGGTAAGTTGCTGCGACGGGCAATGATAGCAGTCGCTTCGCCGATATTGCCTTTGGCCAAAGCTTCTATAAACTGAGGAATTTCATGTTCTATGGGGCAGGCCGCTCGACAAAGCGGCTTAGGGCACTTCAAGCAACGTTTTGCTTCAGCAATGGCTTGTCGAAAGCTATAGCCTTCATCGAGCTCTGCAAAAGTTAATTCTTTTCTATCAAAATCACTTTGCTTGTCAATGATCATGGGTTCAACGCCTCCTTGCTTCACGTTAAGACTTATTGGTTCTGGGTAAAGAAGTCTTCTTAAAAAACTGGAGATTGATGAATGAAAATTCCATCTATTCTAATAAAATCCTGCTTAAAAATGATTATAAAAGTGTTAATTGCTCTGTTTCTTCTAAACGGTCAATGCTATGAGGCGCCTGATCTTGGAAGAAAGCATAGAAAATATCTTTTTGTGTCTCTACAATGGAGATAGAAGGATCCTTGGTGGGGCGAAGGCGGCAACTATAAAGTACGGGAAAGTAATCGCGTAAAAATTTTCCCTCGGCATGGGCTGTTAAAGCTACAATCTGAAAGCCCAATTGGCGTGCTATGTAGAAAACGGGGCTTAAGACG
This sequence comes from Heliorestis convoluta, assembly GCF_009649955.1. Classification (NCBI taxonomy): domain Bacteria; kingdom Bacillati; phylum Bacillota; class Clostridia; order Eubacteriales; family Heliobacteriaceae; genus Heliorestis; species Heliorestis convoluta. The sequence goes on from NZ_CP045875.1 coordinate 2,425,733, forward strand.
TGGCTGCTTGAAGCTTTTCCGAAAGGGTTATCTAAGATGACAACGCGGTAGTTGCCCTGGCCTTTGCTGATGTGCTGCCGTTTCTCAGCTAGATAGTTGAGAATTCCGAGAAAAAGGGTCATGTTTTTGCTCCATTTTTCACCACCGGACCATTTTTCACTGGTGGGCCAATCTGTTAAGGTGGCGCTTACTTTGTTGTCATTCGTAACTTTGCGACAACGCACTTTGATCTCTTGATTGGAGGCAACAATTTGTAAAAGTTGCTTGGGGTGAAGCCACGATTCAATATGGCTTTGCACTTTTGCTTTGTCTTCCTGGTCTTTGTCAGTTTGAAACTTTTCTTTTTCTAACTCTTGTAGCATCCATTCTATATGTTGGCGCAGTCGCATTTTCCCTTCTGTTTCTTCCCAACTGGGAATGGAAAAGTCAAAAATTTCTCGTCGCCGATCTTCAACACGAACAGCTGTCATTTTGGGAATGCTCCGCAATTCTTCACAGATACGCAAGAGATGGGTATGAAGATGACTGATAAATTGCTGTACTTGCGCGTCTAAGGTGCGCATATTGTCTTCGGCAATGTGGTTGGCTGCTTCGATTCGCTCTTGTAAGCGATCACTCCATTCTTTGATTTCTTTATAGTTGTTACGTTGCTCTACGCCTTTAAGAGATTGCTGTTTTGTTTTTTCGTCGTTGAGCTGGCGGCGGCAATAGCCTTCGAAGTGTTGCCTTTGTTTCTCTACTTTACGGTGTTCTTCTTCTAAGGATTTTTTTTCCTTCTCCAATTCTTCTAGAAGAGCTTCGAGAAAAGCCCCTCTTCGATAGGGATAGTCTTGTTCTTCTTGCGCACTTAATGCGATTGGGGCAATGCTTTCTAGTCGAAAGTGATAGCGTTCCTGGGCGATAGCAAGCTTTTGTGCCAGTCGCTCTAGTTCTTTGAGATGTTGGCTAGCCTTTGCTACTTCCTGGGTAAGCCATTGTTCTTTTTGGCTGCTTCTTTGCTCTTCTTCTTTTAGATTTTTTTCCACGACCTGAAGCGATACATTATTGAAGGTATAAAGAGATTGGCGGGGAAACAATTTTTGGTAGTTTTTTATTTTTTCTTCGATGGTTGCTTCTAAGCGATCACACTGTGTCTTTTGAAAGCGCTGTTCATCAAGAAGTTGTTCTTTAGACTTATTATCTTCTTGTAACAACTTCGCCAGTTTTTTGATTTCTTTTTCTCCTTGTGGTGGAAAAGAAATGGTGGCGATGTTGAAAGCGTTATATTCTAAAGAGAGTTCTTCGATTTGCTTGTTCAGTTCAATTATTTCATTTTTGAGGGAAGTGACTCTTTCTTCTAAATGAAGTCGACTGCTTTGTAGGCCTTGTAGTTTCTTTTCAATTTCTTTATATTGTGTTTTTATACTTTCTAGAGCCTGGTCTGTTTGTTGGGCTTTTATAGATCTTGTGAGTTCATATTCTTCTTCATTTTGTAGACTGGAAAGGCTGCTCTGGTAGTCACGAACTTGCTCTTTTTGCTCTTCCAAATATTTTTCTTGCAAGTTTTTTTGGGAACGAATTTTTTCTTCTTCTACTTTTAAATCTAGGCTATCCTTTTCCAGTCTCTCTACTTCAAGAAGTGCTTGTTGTTTTTTGCTTTGTTGTTCTTTCCACTTTAGCCCTTGTTGGTAGCGACGGTATAAATCCTGTTGTTCTAATTCTAGATCACTTTTTTTGCGCATTCCTTCGTTATAGAATTTTTCAAGAGCTTTGAGCTGCTTCTTTTTTGCTTCCAGATCTTGCTCTAGCAGCAAACGTTCTTTTTGGGTGGTTGATAAGGCTTCTTTCAAGGGTTGATAGACTTTTTCGAAAGAATATTGATTCCAAAAGCGATGAAAGTCTTCTTGAAGAGCTTGCCATTGTCGTGCTTTTTCTTCCTTTTCCTTACGTTGATGTGCCAATCGATTCGCTTCTTGGCTGCTGCTTTGTAACCATTGATAAAACTGCCGGCTATCGGTCATGGTAGGCCAGGCTGTGGGGATGACAACTTTTCTCGCTTCTTCTTCATGAAAGGGCGCTGTAATTGTCTTTTGGGCTTCTTGGTCACTAAGGATATAAATAGGGTGGGTCCAGTGAGAGCCTTTTTTGGCTACGAGGCGATAGAGCTTTTCTCGATCAGCTGTCGTGCAAATCAAGGCCAGGGGCCAGAAGGGAAAGTTTTGATAAAGTTTCTTAATGGTGCTTTCTTTATGTTCTTGCAGGACCATCTCAACGTAGTCTGTTCCCATTTGCAGAGAGGGAATGTTACGGCGCCACAGAAGCGCTTCTTGTTCTAAAGCGGGATCGGCAGTAAAGGTATGGTTGTCTTTGTATAGCTCATAGTACCGTAAGAAAGTGCGTTCTTGTTCTAGGGACTTTTCTTTTACTTCTTCTAGATATTTGCGCTTTTCTTCGAGGCGATGGCGTAGGGAGCTTTCACGGTGATAGATGGAGTGAATGGTGCTATCTTGTGGTGAAAGCTGATGAAGTCTCTCTATCAAATGAAAGCCAAAATTGTCAATCTGATTTAGTTCTGTTTCTAGTTCTTTTTGCTTTTCTGCTTTCTGAACTTGTTCTTGCCTTGCTTTTTCTATGTCTTCTTGTAGAGTAATTTCTTGCGCTTTCCACTGACTTAGTTGTTCTAGTAATCTTGTTAGAGAAGTTCCTACTTCTTGGGAGCGTTCTTGCCACAGTGGTAGTTGTTTTTCTACTTGTTCTTTTTGACAATCGCTGAGTATGTCTTGGGCGATGTCGTCCATTTGTTGTTGATAGTGGCCTATGTCTCTTTGTTTTTTTACGATTTCAAACTGAACGTTTCTGCTTTGTTGCTCTTTTTCTTGGAGAGCTTTTTTCTTTTCTTGACAAATTGCTTCTAGTTCTTTTTGTCGCTCTTGAGCTTCTTGATAATATTGTTGGTAAGTGATTTCTTTTCGGTCATAGCAAAAACGCATTTGTTGCAGTAATTTTTGCTTGGATTCTTGCCATGTTGCTATATCTGGTGACTGATCAAGTTCTTCTAGTTCTTTTTGGTATAGAACTTGCTTTTCTTTTTTTTCCTTGTATTGTTTCTGAAGTCTTGCCATTTTGAGCTCTGCAATTTTTTGTTGAAGTTGCTTGATTTGTTCTTCTTTTTCTTCTAATTCTATGGCCAACTTGTCGAGGGTTTTTTCTTGCTCTTTTTGTTCTTGTTGCAGATAGGCGATGTCGAGGGATATTTTTTGCTGCTGTAATAACTCTTTTTGGCGAAGGATATTGATTCTTTCTTGTTCTAAGGTGGCAAGTTTCGCCTGGCCTTCTTCGATTTCCTTTTCAATTCTTTCTACAAGGCCTTTGGCGCGAGATTGTAAGTTATTATAGGTTTTTTCTTTTTGATCATAATCTTTGTATTGTTCTACGAGGCGAAAGACTTGCTCTAGCAAATCTTTGTTTTCTTCAAGTTGTGTTGCTAGTTCTAAATATTCTTTAAATTGTTGGCGATGGTTATCAAAGAGACGGGCAAAGTCTTTGGTACCTTCACCGGCAAGGCCTTTTTCTACAACAGGAATGAGCAGACGGTCAACCAGTTGTACGGTACTGCTACATTGTTCAAAAAACTTTTCGACGCCACCTTCAGCGCTGTTGATCTTAACGATGGCTTCCCATTCTGAGGAGACAAGTTGAAAATTTTCTTCTATGTAAGCTTGATATTCTTTGCGCGTGCTAAAGGTTTTGGCAAAGCGGGGGTGGTTAGAGACCATGGCCTGGTAATATTCCTTCATTTCTTCTCGGCCTGCAGGGCGTTTGCTTTTGCCGTCAGGGCGGACAAAAGGAAGATTTTCTATGCAATTCTTATCACCACTGCCGTATTCGTAAGCATAAAGCAAGTATTCTATGCCTTCTCTGCCCATGTATAAGGTGATACAGGTGAGGCCATAGCGGCGCGGTCTTTCGGTGAGAATCCACTCAACGGCAATGTGGGCTGGGGAACCTGTTACATCAAAGGTATCGCGCACTTTACGATCGGCTAGAGGTGCATTGGGAAGCAGGGCTTGGATAATCGTTTGAACGAGAACGGATTTGCCGCCGCCGTTTTCGAGTAAGATGGCACCGTTGTAGCCCTCAAAGCGGAAAAGGGTGTCGTTGTATCGCTTGTTGCCTTGTTCATACTGAAGATTGGTCAGTCGTATCTTGGAGATGGCTGGCAGGGGAATTCTCTCCTTTCGCCTGATCATACTGGTACATAAAGGCCAGGAGATCGCGATTGTGTTCCCGGTCCATAAAGTAGCGCTGGACGATAATTTTGGCTTTTTCCGTGATAAAGAATTCGTTTCGCCCCTGGCTTTGGGCAAGTCCTTGGTCTTCTAGAAAGCGAATTACTTTTTTTAGAAAGCCTAGGCGACTTTGTTGACGACTATCTTGACGCTTGGCCTTTTCTTTTAAGTCGTCTAAGTTGTCCCAGTAATCAATCACAGCAAGCCAGTTCCATTCGGTGTCGCCTTCAAGGTTTTCCAGCTTTTCTCGACCTTGCTCTTTCAAGGTGTCAAGGCGTTCGCGGATTTTTATCATCCAGTCACTAAGGCTGAGAAAGTCTCGCGTTGCTTCGGGGCTTTCGTAGCTATCATAGAATTCTCCGAAGAAGACGATGATGGCAAAATACATCATGTAAAGGTCTACGTTAGTTGCTCCCGTGCCCAAGTAATCTCGCTTGATCCAGGCGTTTTTCAACGCAAAAGGGGATTGGCCAGAGCGGGGAATAAGGTAGAGGTGATCAGATGTTTTGATGATTACGCTATCGAGCTCTTTGGCAAAGTCTTCGGCGAGGCTGCGCACTTCACTGCTCGTACGGTAGTCGTGAAAAGAGGGATGTTGGTCGTTGAGTTGGCCTTGTCGCAATAGTTGCACCAGGAGACGAAAGGTTTGTTCGGTCTGTTCGTGACTGTAGAGGATCATCGTTCTTTCATCCTTATCTGTAACTTCATCTCTTGAATTTGATAGCGATCATGAGGTTGTAATAAAGGCCTTTCTTCTTCCACTAAAATTGCCTCAGCCTGGGGAAAAGCAGCCATGATTTCATCAACGAGGTGGCTTTGCTTTTCTTCCTCTTCTCCTCGAAGCATCGGAGAACGCTGGTGTACAAAGAGCCAATAGTCGTAAAAGGAGCGATTGCTTAACAAGTCTTTTGCCGATACCTGACCTATTTCTTCTACTGCATTTTCTTCTTGGGACAATTTTTGCAGATGGTTGACAAATTGAGAAAGGTAGATTTCTGTACTTACGCCCATAAAATAAGCAAGCTTTTCGCTGATAATCCGAAAATTATGTAGTTGTTGCTGTAAAAAGGTCTGATCTTCTTGCTGTTCTTCTGCTTCCATAAACTGATGGATTCTCCATTCGCCGCTTTCTTCGTGGCCTGTGCGCTGGGGTGCAAAAAGCTCAAAAGGCGACCACCTGCGTTGCGGTTCTAGGCCTAGAAAGGGTTGTGCAATGCCTTCAAGGCTTTGTAAAGGCAGTGGTGTGGCGACGACGAAAGAAGTAATGTCTTGATTAAAGTTAAAAGCGATCAAGCCTGCGTGATAGAGAGATTCTTTGGCGGCTTGTAAAGCTTTGCGTTGTAAGGTAATGCTATCATGGAGCAGTGTGCGGTGCTGGTAGTGTACTTCTTCTAGTTCTTTGGCAATTTCGATCAGCAGACGGTAGGCTTGCTGATCTTTTTCGTTGGCCTTGTTCAGCTCGTAGGCTTGATTTTTCTTTTTCTCCACAATAAAGCTATGAAGTTCACGAAATTCTTCATCTTCTCGTTGTAAGCGGCTATGGATATCGTCGATGGTGGCGCTGTATCGCTTTTGTGTTTCATAAGAGATGATGTTGCGTTGTACTTCTAAGTTCAGTTGTTCCATTTTGCGGTGAAGCTTTTCTACGGCGACGCGCATTTCATCAATTTCTCGTAAAGCGCTGTTGAGCTCTCCTTTTTCCAATTGTTTGCGGAGCACCAATTGATTAATGGAAAGCTGAAATTCGCTAAAGTATTCTTTGGTGGCAAAGATGAGGTCAAGCCCTTGCTCGCTGAGGCGATAGTATTGAATGTTTTGAGCAACGTTAGAGTCATGGACTTCTAAAAGGGCATATTCAAAAGTTTCAATTTGCTTTGTTTCCCAGTTGTAAAAGCTTTTTTCTTTCTTTTTACCGGTACCGCGAAAAGTATCAATGATTTCTTCTGCTATTTTATCAAAGCCTTTGCTATCTGTTATGATGGGTCCTCGGTTGTTTAGGTTTTGAAGGTACTGTGCTAGATCGTGAAACGATGTCTGTTTTCGCCGTGTCAGCATGCTTTCGAAGAAGAAGAGCAATGAGATTAAGCCTAGGCTAAACCAGTCAATGCTATTGCCGCTCTCGTCTTTGGTTACTTTCCTACCTAGTTCATAGAGGGGATCGAAAATCGCCAGGCGACCCATTCGCTCCCGATAGCCACTTGTTACGTCTTGTAGTCTTGGATCCATGACTCTTCTCTCCATATCCTTTCTGTTTCTTCTGTAGATAGGGCTTCTTGGGGCAGATAAGTACCTGATTGCAGAATGTTTTTTATTTTTTCGGCCATATCTGCTGGAAATAGAGTTTCTAGGTTGGCAAGGGCTTCTTCCTTTAGCCGTTGATACTCTTTGCCTTTTCTGGCTCTTTTTGTTAGGAGTGATTTATAAAAAGGAAGACATGGTTGGAGCTTGTATCGCTGGTGCAAGCTGTAGAAAATAGAAAGGCCTTCTCGATCGATATCACCATAGTAATAGAAGGAGTGGCTTGTTTCTTTAGAAAAACAAGCTTGCACTTTGAAGTTGCGTAAGGTGGCTATAATGGCTTTGCCTTGACCGTAAATCAAGGTGGTAAAAAAAGATTGTGCTTGTATATATGGTAATAAAATGTGAAAGGCTGTTTTGTTTTCTACGATAAGATGGCAATGTTCTTTTTTCTCTTCTTGATACAATTCTTTATGTAGGGCGAACATAACAGGGTCGGGATTTTGCTGGAGAGAAAGGTCTTCGGCTGTTATACCAAGGCGTTGGAGCAGCTCGAGACCTTTTTTTTCTTCTAAATATTTTTCGTCTCCAAAAATCTCGTAAGACCGCTCTGGAAGAGAAGCCTCTATAAGCAGAGAGTCTTGCTTTAGAAGGTATTTATTAAGCGTCACAATCTGGTGCCGATCTTTTTCAAAAGCTTGGGCTCCTAAACGGTAGTAAGCCGACAGATCTATGGCGGGATGGAGCTGTAATTTGAAACGATTTAAAGCATCGAAGAAGGATTCCTGTAGAGCGGTCTTGTTAATTCGCAGCTGATGGGGCAAGGGTGGCTTTTTGTTGTTGAAGCCTTTGCTTTTGACAGGCTCTAAGAGTTTTTCTGCCAATAAATCGGTAATAACAGTGGCAATTTCTTGATAGTTTGTCTCGCCCGGTGCATTTTGTAATAGTTCGTAAATATCAATCCTTTTGCGGTGATGCTTTTCTATTTGCTCTAGCAGCAATGCTCGTAAAGATGTGGACATGGACAAGCTGATCGCCTCTTTCAAGGTGGGGAGCATTTTTGGGTTTTATTTTAAGATAATATATTCTTTTTCTTCTCCTTTTCCTCCCCATATTCCTACATGGAACTGACTTGTGATGATAGGAAAAGTTGCCTCTTCCTATTCTTCATTGTAAATGACAATGCGATCAATTTGCTCTGATAGCGTGGGCATTTGGAAAGAATGATGCAAGGAGCGAATAGCAGCTTCCGGTACTTTCCGTTGACGTTGGGCATTTCTTTGTAAGGCTGTGGGCAAAGTCGTTCTAACGAGATGGAGTGTCACCTTGGCTTGATGATTTTTGGCGATTTTCAGAAAAGGTCTTCGATTTCTTCGTGTTAGATTCGTAGCGTCGAAGATGACGTCTTCGTTGCGAGCTAACATATATTGAACGACATCTTTGGCTATATGGAAGACCAATTGATCTTTATCGAGAATCGAGGCATTTCCCCAGAGGAACTCTCGAATTTTATCGGTAGAGACGAGATAGCCTGAGAGTTTATTGACGAGCGTTGATTTACCGCTTCCGGGAATACCACAAAGCATATGAAATTCCGCCATTACAAGGCCTCCTTCTGTGACCAGGCTCATTTTTTTTCTTAGTATAGACTGCTACTATGAGGAATAGCCAGAAGAGCGGGAGGTGAAGGCTTGATGGAACGGGATAAAGTAGTTGCTTTGTCGAAAGTTGACTTTTTCTTTGATTTACCAAGAGAAAAGATTGTGGCACTCGCCGATGATTTTCATTGGAAAAGTTATAGCCAGGGTGCCATTGTAATTCAGCAAGGGGAAGTAAGGCATCCTTTTTTTGTGATTGTGGAAGGTGCTGTTGAAGCAGTTGTTACCAAAGGTGAACTCGATCCCGTTCGGATCAATACTTTCATTGCTGGCGATTCTTTTGGCAAGATTTCTTTGTGCCTTAACGAACCAGCCCCGACTACGATTCGAGCTTTGACAGACTGTCGAGTCTTATACCTAGATGAAGATCTTTTTCTTCAACTGCTGGCAGGGTGGCCCATTCTATATAAAAAGTTAGCAGAACGTTTATCGCGCCATGCTAACAATGTGAACCTGGGGATTTGGGACGCTAGACAAAAAGAGTTTTTACGATCGACCCTTTATCTCAATGAAATCGAGAAAAGGTTCTATAAAGTATGGGGCGGCCCTAAAACGACGCGACTCATGGATGAAGCAATTGCTACATTGGCCAATCATGATGATCACTTGCTTTTGTACGGGGAACGTGGTACAGGTCGGCAAATGATGGCCTGGATGATTCATAAAAAGCGCTTTGGTGCACGAGCCCCTTTTGTAATTGTAGAGGGAAGTCAGTTAGAGCGTTACTTGACGGAAATGGATCGAGAGTTGTATCAGCTAGACTGTACGCTACCCGAGTCTGAAATGTCTGATGGCGGCCTCTTTAAAATGGTAGAAGGCGGCACTCTGTTCGTACAAGACTTACATGAAGTAACAGCCTATCACCAACGAAAGCTTGCAAAAATTTTGCGATCGGAAAAGACGAACTTTGTGATCACAGGAAGCTTGCGACTGGCACAAGAAGAGATTGGCGATTTGTCAACGATTTTAGAAGAAGAGCTAAGCCTTTTCTTTCAGCATACCTATTTTCTGCCAGCTTTGCGGCAACGAAAAAGAGATCTACCTTTTCTGGTGCAAGGGATTTTAGAAGAGCTTGCTCAAAGACAGCAGCGAGTTGCTCCGACTGTAAGCAATGAAGCGATTAAGCTGCTTTTATCGCACAGTTATCACCAGGGCAATGTAACGGAGTTGGCGCAGGTGATAGAACGGGCTTTTTTGCTTGCTGATGGGACGAGCATTGACGTTGAGCATGTCTTCTTTGGGCCGACAGCGAAAAAAAGTGGTGGCACTTTTAACCTTTTGTCTATCCCTTTTCTGCGTAAAAGCTTGAAGCAGGGAAAAGGATTGTTGTTGCTAAAAGAGACGATTGCTTTTTTGTTTTTTGGCCTTCTTTTCCTACTATTGATGCAACCGGACTGGGCTGTAAAGACAGGAGTTTTTCTTTTTGCTTGGGGCTTATGGTGGCCTTTGTTGGCCCTTTTATCGCCCATTTTGGGTAGAATCTGGTGTACTTTTTGCCCTGTCTCTACAGTCATGGAAAAGGTACAAAGAATCAAAAGTTATCATCGACCTGCACCGATATGGTTAAAAAAATATGATTACTTGCTTGTGACAGGATTTTTTCTTTTTATTTTTTGGGTGGAAGTAACTTTTGCTTTTCGGCATCATCCTCTCTTTACCGGATTGCTGTTGCTGTTCTTGCTGATGGTCGCCGTTGTGATTGCGATTGTTTACACAAGGCATGCCTGGTGTCGCTATCTTTGTCCACTCGGTGGTTTTATAGGCGTTGCGTCAATGAGTTCTCTCATCGAGGTAAGAGCAGAAACATCCCTATGCTTGAATCAATGTACGACCTTTGACTGTTATAAAGGGAAAGGCCAGATAGCTGGTTGCCCCATGTCGCAGCATCTTGCCTATTTAGATAATAATATCGATTGCAAACTTTGTTTGAATTGTGTACGAAATTGTCCCAATGATGCAGTGGAAGTAAACTTGCGCATACCGGGAAGAGAATTATGGCAATTGGTACGGGTTAATCAAGGCTATGTTATTTTTGTCGCTGCTTTGGTTGCCATTTTAGTTCCAATATTTTTCTTTGATAGTGTGCTTCCTTCTATAGAGGCTTTTGATGACTGGTTTCGGTTTAGTTTGTTATACTGGGGTTCTGCTTTGTTAGCAGGCGCTTTCACCTATGGAATCATTAAACCTTTTCAAAGGAAAGGTGCGTCAAAAAAAGTTCAATTTTTCTTTGCCCTTGTGCCACTTCTTTTTGCAGGTCATGGTATTTATCATCTACAGTATTTTCCTATTCTAGAGACAGTGCTTTTGGCCATGGCTCGGCTAGATGGTGAAATGTTGCAAACGATGTATATACCTGTTGTACGGTTGAGCCAACTTATGGTCTTAATAGCGGGAGTGAATTTCACAATTCTTTTCCTATTTTTGGTTCAGTGGCGAAGTTCTGCAAAACTTTGAAGAGTACACTTAAAGAAAAAAATTTTTATTTTTTTTAGAATTTGACCTTATAAAATGATTTCTTTTCGTGTATAATTAGTGCAGACCCTGATATGGCGAACGTCTACTCTTCTCAATGGCCGCTGGCTAGGGAGGTAGGAACAGGTATCCCTAGCAGGGCAAATATTGAGGAGGTCTTTTTTTACATGTTTCAAGACAAAGTTTTAGGCTGCAAGGATTGCGGACGGGAATTTGATTTTACTGCTTCTGAGCAAGAGTTCTATGCTGAGAAAGGTTTCACCAACGAGCCTGGTCGTTGCCCTGAGTGCCGCTCTGCTCGTAAAGCAAACCGCAATGGTGGCGGTTCCTATGGCCGTCAAGAGCGTCAAATGTACCCTGTTACATGCTCTTCCTGTGGCGTAGAGACAACTGTTCCTTTCCAACCTCGTGGTGACAGACCTGTCTACTGCCGTGACTGCTTCCAACCTCGCAACAACTGGTAATCATTGATTGCTTTTAAGAAAAGCTCGCCTTAACTAGGCGGGCTTTTTTTTGTTAGCCCTTCCTGCCCTCGCCAACCCCGGTAGTAAAAGGCTTTATTGTCAGAATTGTTGCGGCTTCTGTGTATGAAGTAGAGCAGGAAAATGTCATGAAAAGTAGAATAAATAGTTTAGAAACTTAATAACTCCGAACTGGTTTGCCTACACTTCTTTCTTGGAAGCAGGGCTTGCCAGTCTATAGGGTCAGCGAGGAAACTTTCTGGCCTCCCAGGGTGGAAAGGAGACAGGTGAGCTAGGGACAAAAGGTCAATCCACCGCTTTGTGTGATTGTCCTTTTTTATTTTTTGTTTTTATGTCGATCAAGAAAGGGAAAGGTGGTCGTTCTGCTTGGAGCTCATCTGGCAAGGAATTGTAGAAGCTTTCTGGATATTTGTTACTTTCGATACTGAAGTTTTTGGTATTACCTTGCGAAGCCTGCAAATTTCCACAATAGCTACACTTTTGGCACTCCTGACAGGTGTACCCTTGGGGCTTTACCTGGCTCTTCGAAAATTTCCTGGACGTAAAATTTTAATTAGCCTCGTAAATACAGGGATGGCCTTTCCGCCCGTAGCCATTGGTTTGTGGGTGAGTATTTTCTTATGGCGCAGTGGTCCCTTGGGTCACTTGGAGCTTATCTATACACCGACGGCATTGATTATCGGCCAATTTGTAATCGCTTTTCCCATGGTGACCGGTTTTACCATTGCCGGGATTCAGCAACTGAATCCGAAGCTTCATTTGCAGATTTGGTCACTCGGTGCTTCGAGGTGGCAGTATTTATGGGCTATCATCAGAGAAACAAAGTTGCCTCTTATTGCTGCTATCATTGCTGGTTTTGGTGCTGTGATCTCGGAAGTAGGCGCTTCTATGATGGTGGGCGGCAATATTAAAGATTCAACAAGAGTGTTGACAACTGCAACGGTACTTGAAGTGGCTCGAGGCAACTTTGGTCGTGCCATGGCCTTGACGATAATCTTGATGACCATTGCCTATATAGTTACTTTGTTGCTTACATTACTTCAACAGCGGGAGCGACGATCATGATAGTGGCGAAAAAAAGTCTTCTGGAGGTAGAGAACCTCACCTGGATAAAGGATGGAAAGAAGATTCTCGACATTCCAGCAATGCAGATTGATCAAGGCGATCATATTGCTTTAATTGGGTCTAATGGCTCGGGAAAAAGCAGCTTGCTAAAGCTGTTGAGTTTTCTAGAAAAACCAACAACAGGGGAAGTGCTTCTACGAAGTGTCAATCGTAAAAGTTCGATGATAGAAAAAAGACGCAAAATCGCTGTCGTCTTCCAAGAACCCTTGTTGTTGAACCTCTCTGTGTACGACAATATTGCCTACGGCCTCAAAATCAGAGGAAGAAAAAAAGGTAGGGAAGCGATTGTAGAAGAGTGGATGGAAAGGTTGAAAATCGGTCACTTAAAAGAGCGATATCCCCGTCATTTGTCTGGCGGAGAAGCACAAAGAGTAAGTATTGCTCGAGCTATGGCTTTGGAGCCGGAACTTCTTTTTTTGGATGAGCCTTTTAGTGCTCTTGATGCGCCAACAAAAAATCAATTGTTAGAGGATATTTCCTTGATTATAAAGAAAAGTAATATGACCACTCTTTTTATTACCCATGATTTTTCGGAAATTCCTTTTTTGGCGGACAAAATTTTTGTGCTTGCCGATGGTCAAATGGTTCAAAAGGGCACAGTGGAAGAGATTTTTTACCGTCCTTCTTGTAGCGCTGTCGCTGCTCTAGTCGGAGCTGACAATGAGTGGTCAGGAAGGATTGAGAAGCGATGTGAACGGGAAAAGCAGATCCTAATCAAGCTCGATCAGGGTATCAAGATGAAGGTGCCTTTTACTGAAGCGTACCAATTTTTCGCGGAAGGTCAAACTGTCACCGTGTTTGCTCGCTCTGACGATCTCTCCTGGGGGAGGGGGGCTTGTAACAATTATGAGGGTTTTGTGAGTAAAGTAGCTCCTTACGGATGGCATTACAAGGTAACCGTAAATTGCGCCATTCCTGTCACTGTCGTTATGGATAAGCATACTTTTTTGCAGCGCAAACCTGAAATTGGTGACAAAGCAGAGGTGCACATTCTTCCGGAAAAAATTCATATGATTGGAAAGTAACAGCGCAAGGCGGGCTGCTTTTTGTAAGGAAAGGTGGATGAGAGAAGGCAATGAAAGTCAAATGGGAAGATGATCTGCTAACGGGGATTGGTATTATTGATGATCAGCACAAAAAGCTCTTTGCACGGATTTCTTCTTTTACTGAAGCGGTAGAGCAACAGGACTATGAAGCCATTGAAGACACAGTGAACTATCTAATTGGCTATTCGATTCAGCACTTTGGTGCCGAAGAATTACTAATGATTCGAAATGGCTACGATGATTTTAAGCGTCATCGAGAAGAACACAGTTGGTTTATTAACAAAGTCTACGATCTTCATAAAAGTCTGTTAAAGAAAGAAATATCACAAGAGCAGTTGAATGAAATGAGAGATATATTAATTAACTGGACGATTCATCATATCAAGGTTAGTGATAAGCGGATTTTTTCTCATATACGGTAGGGTGGATGCAGTACAGGGGGAGGTTAGGATGAGCGATATAATAAAAGATATGGGTGCCTTTCACCTTGATGTGCTTAAAGAGATTAGCAATATTGGTTCGGGCAATGCAGCTACGGCATTGTCACAATTGTTGGGCAAGCGCGTAGGAATGCAAGTCTCTCGTGTTATGCCCATGCCTTTTCATGAAATCACAGAATATGTAGGTGGAGCAGAGAATATTATTACATCTGTATTTCTCCGTTTTGAAGGCGATATCACCGGTAATATGTTCTACATTGTAGATCAGGAAGATGCCAAGAGGCTCGTGGAAGATCTGGCGGGACTGAAAGTGGAAGATGAGTTCTGTGAGATGTCCCTTTCTGTTCTTCAAGAGATAGGAAATATTTTATCGGGCTCTTATCTGACGGCGCTGGCTGATTTTTCTGGCTTGGAGATGAAGCCTTCTGTTCCCTCTTTGGCCATTGACATGGCTGGCGCATTGTTAAGCTACGGTCTCGTGGAGATTGGAAAAAGTAGTGACTACGCGATTATGATCGATGCAGAGATTCAGGCGGAAGGCAATGAGGTGCAACAGGCTGTTGTGAGAAAAGGCAAGACAGGCCACTTTTTCCTCTTGCCTGATCCGGAGTCTTTCGAAAAGATTTTCATGGCTTTAGGAGTTCATGGTTATGGCGGTAATTAAAGTCGGCATTGCCGATTTGAATGTAGCCGTCAAACCAGACACCATCACAACGCTAGGCCTGGGTTCTTGTGTCGGTGTGACCTTCTACGATAGTAGTAAAAAAATTGCAGGGCTTGCCCATGTTATGTTGCCTTCAACAGAACTGTCTAAAGCGGCTGTCTTGAACAAAGCCAAATTCGCTGACTCTGCTTTGCCAGAATTGCTGCGTCGAATGGTTGAGCTTGGTGCAATACCTCGACGGATTCAGGCAAAGATGGCCGGTGGAGCGCAGATGTTTAACTTTAAAGACCCATCGGGACAAAAAAGCATCGGCGATAGGAATATTGAAGCTTGCAAAGTAGCGCTGCGCAAATTGGGAATTCCCTTAGTAGCGGAGGACGTAGGGGGCAACTACGGAAGGACAATTGAGCTATTTACTGAAACAGGAATCTTGGAAGTTCGAGCCATTTCTAAAGAGATAAAACATATATAATTCTGTCTGAAAAAAAAGGAAAGAGATAGTGATTTTTTCTACCAAATCATATACAATGATAGTGAATAGAATGTTTATATTCTGTTTGCAAAAAGGAAAACTTGGGTTCGCGTCGAATTATAATGCCTAAATCGCCATCTTCTGGTTATTACTTTTGCTTATGGCCGAAGGTGGTGCAATTTAATTATAATAGGAGGTGTTCAAGCATGGAAATGTACAGCCCCATTTGGAACGTAGCTCACGTATTGGCTCTTATGTTACTTTTACTTCATATCCCTTACTACTTCGTTTTGAAAGACTAGTACATGAAAAAGCTTGCTCCTTCATAGAAAGAGCCAGAAGAAAGGACCTTATAGTCGCTTTTCTTCTGGCTCTTTCTCATGGTAACAGTTAGGACTTTGCAACTTATTTTTTTGTTGTTTTGGGAATGAAAGTTTCACAGGCTGTATCATCAGAAATACTGGTCATATGATCAGGTACTCTAGACTTAACATGGATGGTGGAAGCCTGACAGAATTCGCTTTGGTTGTAGTGACATTCTTCTACGTTGCATTTAATCATAGACATAAACTCACCTCCTGTCTATTCCGCTTTTATTTTGACCTTTTTGTAAGGAATTATGTTAGCAGAAAAGATGGAAGCAGCTGCGAAAGATTACTTATCTTTCAATTGATAGGTGATGGTTGCTTTCTCTAGAGGTAGATTGTCAGTACATTCTATTTGCAGGTTCGGCTCCCCCAGTGCTTCGCGAATGACTTTTTCATTGGGAGCATATTTTGGAGGAGTTGTGTGATTTTTTGCAGGTATAAAAGGAAAAGGCACCGTATTAGAAGGTGTTCTTGTGGAACGTGACGGGTCGCTTATAGGAATCCCCTGGTTTTCATGATAGATTTGCAGTTCCAGGGTTTGTCCAAAATGTTCTGATAGAGCTTTTTGAACAGCAAGAGCAAGGTCTTTTAAACGGGGATCGTTGGGTTGATCATAGAGATTACAACTATGAAGCAAGTAAACTCTCTGTCCGCTTACTTTTTCTAGTCTCGTCTGGTTGCGCAAGATGGCTCGAAGAGGTGCTGATGACAAATTCGCTTTTGCTTTTTCGATAATCGCAGGCCAACACTGCTGAACCTGTTCAAAAGATAAGCTTTCTGATGAACGTACCGGAGAGATGGCACTTTTTTTCGGAGGTTCTTGTTGTCGGGGAGAAGATGGTGCCAGTTGTGGAGCTTCCGTTATCAAGGAAGCGTCTGAAGCAACTGCTTGGGATGTGATTTGTCCTTGTAAACGCTTTTCTAAACTTTCGATGCGGCGACGCAACGCTTGCAACTCCATGGGATCAACCGTTGTATGGGAGGAACCTCGTTGTGGTGCCGGGCTATCTTCGGGGCGAGCAATGCGAATCAAAGCAACTTCTAAAAGCAGTCGTGGATGCGTACTCCACTTCATCTCTGACTCTGCTTTGCTAATAATTGTCAGTGCCCTTTGAATTTCTTCTATGGAGTCGCCTGTGCTTTTCGAGGAAATTATAGTAAAGACTTCTGGTGATAGATTAACCAAGCTTTGACTGTTCGGAATGGTTGCTAAAATCAAGCGATCACGATAATGTTCAAGAAGGTCCTTGGTAAGGGGGCGAATTTCTTTACCTCGATTCATCAAGTCATTCAACATCTGCAAGGCCTGGGAAAGATTTCCCTCGAACAAATGCTCACTCATTTTGTACAATGCTTCATCGCCAACAGCACCTAGTATGGTAGTTACATCTTCCGTTGTTATGGCCGCGCCTGCGAAAGAATGGGCTTGATCAAGGATACTAAGGGCGTCGCGCAGACCGCCTTCTGCTTTGCGAGCAATAAAATGAAGCGTTTCATCAGAGGTGTTGATTTGATGATGGCTACAAATCTCGCGCAGACGGGTAACGATTTGGTTTGCTTCAAGACGACGAAAATCAAAACGCTGACAACGAGACAAAATGGTTGCTGGTATTTTGTGGACTTCTGTAGTAGCTAGAATGAAAATGACCTTGTCGGGAGGCTCTTCTAATGTCTTTAACAAGGCGTTAAATGCTTCTGTTGTAAGCATATGAACTTCATCAATAATGTAAACTTTGTATGTTCCTTCTTGAGGTGCGTACTTTACTTGTTCGCGCAGCTCTCGAATTTCATCGACGCCTCGGTTGGAAGCAGCATCAATCTCTAGAACATCATGAGATGAACCACTGTTAATAGAACGACAATTGCTACATTCGTTGCAGGGCTTCTGTTTAGGCTCTATATTACTGCTACAGTTTAAGGCTTTGGCTAAAATTTTGGCTGTTGTTGTTTTCCCTGTTCCGCGAGGTCCGCAAAAAAGATAGGCATGAGCCATTCTTTGATAGACCAATGCATTTTGTAAGGTACAGCTAACATGCTCCTGGCCCACCAGTTCTTGGAACGTGCCAGGTCTCCACTCCCTGTAAAGAGCCAAATAGGCCATAACAAGTCCTCCTAGATACAGAAAAAAGATGGTTTATAACCATCTTTTTCTAAGTTACTAAAGCTATTCACTGTAGTCTTATTGGTATATACTATAATATTAAAGGCCGTGCGCTTTTCTTCGAAAACTGCCTTCCAGGCGTTACCTCTGCAGTTAGCTCGAGCCAGGCTACCCCACGGCACCCGAAAGGGCCTACTTACCGTTGCTTCCTTCCGGACCTGGCGGGGTTCATAGGTTTTCGTTGCGTAGGACCCAACCGTCTACACCACTTACAGAGGCCAGTCCCCACAAGACAGGCCCTCAGAAAAAGCTTCAACCCCGCTACAGCGGATTGCGAGTTACAAGGCACCGCTAACGCCCCGTCTAGCACGACCAAAGCTGGCTCAATTGATACAAGCAATAGTATAGCGTGGTTCGTAGGATTTGTAAAGGCGATTCTAACTGGTTCTACTGGAAATGACTGTGCAGAGACCAGAATTCTGATCTCTGCACAAGCTTTGGCTCTGACCTTTTAGCGGATGGTCCAGCGGTTGCGGAAGATCCAGCGCAGTCCCAAGCGAGCAGCGTTATACATAAAGAAACCACGAACGCCCATTGGGAGAAGACGTCTAACGATACTCCACATGCTTAGCCACCTCCATGGTTTGCCCTTTGACTCATTGGTGTTTCTGGAAAGTCATCTGGGTTCAAACCTTCGGCCATCTCCTGTTCTAAAGCTGTTACTTCTTGAGCTTCTAGAGGCGCACCTTTTTTCGGGCTTTGCTTGCGCTTGGCCATTTTTGCTCACCTCGTTATTATTGTGCCGAAAAAAAATAACTTTTACGCTTCCTTTTTCTTCACCTCTTTATACTTTTTGCGTATCGTGGTAAACTGTAGTGAATGAGTTTTTTAGGGGGAATCGATATGTTCGGTGGCAATATGCAAAAAATGATGAAGCAAGTGCAGAAAATGCAAACTGATATGGCCAAAATGCAAGAAGAATTGGCAGAACGTACTGTTGAATCTACAGCCGGAGGCGGGGCTATTAAGGTTGTTGTTAATGGGAAAAATGAAGTCTTATCGATTTCAATTGCGCCTGAGGCCGTCGATCCAGATGATGTAGAAATGCTGCAAGACCTTGTTTTGACAGCTGTCAATGAAGCTTTGCGGAAATCGCAAGAAATGGTGGCGCAGGAAATGTCTAAGATTACGGGTGGAGTCAAAATCCCCGGTCTCTTCTAAATGAAACTATATGTTGTATTATGCAGAGCCTGTAAGTCGGCTCATTGAAGAGCTTTCTAAATTACCAGGCATCGGTCCAAAAACAGCGCAGCGGCTTGCTTTCTTTTTGCTTCGCCAAAAACGTTCCGATGCCGTTGCCTTGGCTCGAGCGATTGTCGATGCCCATGATAAGACCCTCTATTGTTCTTGTTGTATGAATTTAAGCGATTCCGATCCCTGTCGCTTTTGTCAAGATGAGCGGCGCGATCGATCGATCCTTTGCGTCGTTGAAGATCCAAGAGATGTTGTGGCCATTGAGAAGACGCGAGACTATCACGGTCTTTATCATGTACTTCATGGGTCTTTATCACCCATGGAAGGAATTGGCCCAGAACAGTTAAAAGTGAAAGAATTGATGGCGCGGCTCTCTTCTCCTGCTTTGCAGGAAGTCATTCTGGCCTCGAACCCAACCGTAGAAGGAGAAGCGACTTCCGCCTACCTAGCTCGCCTCATTAAGCCCATGGGCTTAAAAGTGACGAGAATTGCCCACGGGCTGCCTGTAGGTGGAGATTTGGAGTATGCTGACCAAGTTACTTTGGTGCGAGCTTTGGAAGGCCGAAGAGAGCTTTAAAAGCAGTAACCCCAACAGAATCAGGAAATTATGAAAAAACAGCTATGTTCTGGTTTAACCAGAGACTAGCTGTTTTTTTCTGTTCTCTTTTGAAGAGACAAGCGTAGGTATGTAAGGGAAACATTTTCCATATTAAGAAAGAACGACTCACGTAACAAGTTAGAGGTGATAATGATGATGGAGTTAACGACGGAGCAGCTGATGTTGGTAGCCCTTGTTGGTCTTATGCTTTTACTGGCTGTTCACTTTTTATGGCGTCCCATTCGCTGGATCTTTATCATTGCTTTCAATTCTCTTCTTGGTTTGTTAATCCTCTGGGCCACCAACTTTGTAGGGGCTTTTGTGGGGTTTTCACTCCCTTTGAATCTTTTCACTGCTTTGCTCATAGGATTTCTGGGGATCCCTGGGCTGATTTTGGTAACCGCCTTGAAATACTGGTTATTAATGTAAAAGCTTGACTGCATTGACTTTCATTATATATAATAATCAATGGTGGGCGAGGGTATATATGACTTCCCTGACAATGGGATCCTTCGTTCTTTTTTCTTGCCTATATATAGAGTCTTTTCTCTTGTATTGTCGTTTAGACTCAAAAAAGAGAAAAGGGTTTTTCACAAGGAGCATGAATTCAACAATAACCGGGGAATATTAAACACAATGGAGGTGGTGGACGATTCTTGGCTCCGAACAACGGAGGATTGTAGAAGCTTACATTGGAGAATATGCGAGTGGGAAGAGTGAAAATGCTGTCAATCGCGCCCTAGCGCTTCTGCAAAGAAGTGATCAAGTCACTTTGGTTGACTTAGACGTGGTTGAACCATTTTATACACTCAGACCGATCAAAAGAGAGCTTGAAGCAAAGGGCCTGTCTGTGATTGCTTGGGAAACGGGCGATACAGTCGGTCTTGGAGAAGCAGGGAACCTAGTACGAGGCGATATGCTTTGGGCATTGCGGCGAGAAGGCCATATTGTTCTTGATATTGGCTATGGTGTAGAAGGTTCTAAGACATTGAATTTGCTTCATGGTGCTCAAGATCATCCAGAACTCCGTATCATTGCTGTGATTAATATTTCTCGACCGATGACTTCCACGATTCAAGACATTGTGGAATATGTCCAACACTTAGGTCCTGTCCATGCTCTGTTAAACAATACCCATCTCGGTGAAGAGACGGATGAACAGATCATACAGGAAGGCGCCAAGGTTGTGGCGGAAGCCGCGGAGATTTTAGGGTTGCCTATAGAGGCAACGGCTGCTGATGAGAAGTTTCGAAAAGTCTTGGGAGACCGGGATTGTATGGGAAATCCTGTTCGTTATTTGCAACGGTTAATGCCGAAAACTTTTTGGTAACATATCACCTTCAGGAGGTGCACCTGCTACATGGCTGATAAGCCGATTCAAGGAGAAAAACGGATGTTCGTAACGGGTAACGAGGCAGTTGCTTACGCTGCTCTTGCTGCCGATGTAGATATTATGTATGGTTATCCGATTACGCCTCAGAATGAGATTATGCATTACTATACCCGTCTAGCTCCAAAGTACAACAAGCCTTTCTTGCAGACAGAAGATGAGATTTCTGCTGGCTTTACAACAGTCGGTGGTGTTATGTCAGGAAAAAGAGCTTTCACAGCCACAGCTGGTCCTGGTAACACCTTGATTCAAGAGTCTATGTCCATGGCTGAAATGATGCGTATTCCAACCGTCGTTGTGATTATGCAACGAGGCGGTCCATCAACAGCAACAGTTATCTACTCACAACAAGAAGTAACCATGACTTGCTATGGTGCTAACGGAGAGGGAATCCGTGTTGTCTACTCCACTTGCAATCACCAGGAGTTATATGACTACACCATCAAGTCTTTCAATACAGCTTGGAAATATCGCATTCCTACCTTTGTTCTCGGTGATGGCTATCAAGCAAAGATGCGTGAATCTTTGACCATGTATGATCCTGCAACGCGGGGCATTGAAATGGTCAACACTTCCCCCTTTGTTGGTTTGCCTGGAACGGCTGGCGTAGATCGCGATCCAGCCCACTTGAGAAACACCTATAACACAGAAGAAGAACTCTACGAAGTGGTAAGCAATCTAGTGGCTGATTATGAAAAAGTGGCCCCTGAGATTGTAGAAAGTGAGAGCTTTGACTGCGATGATGCTGAAGTTGTTGTGCTCGCTCACGGTGTTGTGAGTCGTGCCGCTGTAGAAGCCATTCGGGAACTGCGTAAAGCAGGTATTAAAGCAGGTCACTTCCGTCCCATCACGTTGCGCCCCTTCCCAGATCAAGAACTAAAAGCTGTAGCAAATCAGGCTAAGAAACTGCTTGTTGTTGAATCAGCGCAAGGGCAGTTTGCGAAGCTTTGCCAGCATTCTCTTTATGGGAATTCTACACCGATGGAGTACATCTTTAAGCCAGGTCTTGGGATTACATCGGACGAAATCATGAATAAAGTTAAGTCCATGCTCTAAGGGGAGGGTTAGCAAGAATGACTGTTACAACAGTAATGGAACCGAAAATGCCCAAGTGCTGGCGTCAAGAGACGAAGCCTCATAAGTTCTGCCCTGGCTGTGGTCATGGTGATGTGTTAAAAGCGCTGGGGACAGCCATTGACGAACTGGGCATTCAAGATCGAGTTGTTTTCGGCTGTGATATTGGATGTTCTCTCTTGTCTTGGGATTTCTTTAACTTCGATACGATTCAGGCACACCACGGTCGGACTACACCTGTCATGACAGGTGTAAAGCGTGCTCGTCCTGAATTGATTTGCATTGCTTATATGGGTGACGGTGGCGGTTATGCCATCGGTTCCCAGCACCTTGTGAACGCAGCGACTCGTAACGAGCGTATCTTTGTTCTTTTGGCTAACAATGCCCAGTACGGCATGACCGGCGGACAAATGGCACCTACAACTTTGCCAGGCATGAAAACAGAAACGTCACCCTACGGTCGTGACACCGATTGGTCAGGTAACCCAACACTGGGTCCCGAGATGGTTGCTGCCATTACACCAGACAGTGCCTATGTAGCTCGCGGTACTATGTCCAACTTGCGTCAATTGACGCAGATGATGAAAAAAGCTCTGCAAAACCAGATTGACGGCAATGGCTTTTCCTTCGTAGAAGCACTTGCTTCTTGCCCAACGAACTGGCGCACCAATGCGGCCAAGACGTGGGAATTTGTGGAGAAAGAAATGCCTAAATACTTCAAAGTCGGTGAACTGAAAGTTCCCGCTAAGAAGGAGGGTTAAGCATGGGCAAACTGGTCAAAATCGCACTGGCTGGTGAAGGTGGCCAAGGCGTTCAATCGGTTGCTGAAATTTTGGTTGAAGCGGCTAACGAAGAAGGAAAAGAAGCGCTTTATATCCCTAACTTTGGTGTAGAACAGCGTGGCGGTGTTTCTATTGCTTTCGTTCAGATTTCTGACGAAGAAAAGATTGGTTCACCAAAGTACGTAAAAGGCGATATTGTAATTGCACTTTCCGATCGTGCTGTTCGTCGTTGTGCGCAATATGTCGACGAAAATACGGTATTTATATATGATACTTCCATTGAAGGGGTAGAAGATGATCTGCCCAAAAATGCGAAGAAAGTTTTTGGGATTCCAGCCATTGAAGTAGCAAAAAATGAGTTGCACCCTCGTGTTTTTAACATCATCATCATGGGCGCAACCATTCGGGCGACACAGGTTGTAACACCTGAACAAGCAAAAGAAGCTTTGGAAGATAAGCTAGGATATAAGTTTGAGCAAAATCCTCAACTACGTGAATTAAATTACCGCGCCTTGAGCGGGGCATGCAACTGGTTGAAGGCCAGATGTAAGATCCCTGCGGGAAAAAGGAGGAACTCCCCCCATGGCCGAATGGAAAGTCTACACTACAGAAAGCGGTAAAGGAAGATTCAATCTCTTCCCAGGACTTTGCAAGGGCTGCGGCCTCTGCATTGAGAAATGTCCGACCGATACGATTACTTGGTCCGGTAAGCTTGGTATTTATGGCACGCCGGCTGTAGAAGTGCAACAAGATCCTGCGTGCATTGCCTGCGGCATTTGCCAGAACGTATGCCCTGACTGTGCTATCGTGATAGAACGCCTACCTCAAGATCAGCAAAAGGAACCAAAAGCTTAAAATATTGTCATAAAAATGAAGAAGCACGAAGATGATGGCATCTTCGTGCTTCTTTTTGCATTACTTTTTCTTTTAGTTTCATTTTCCTATATTCTTCAGTATAATAAACGCTAGAGGTGATTAATCGATATGGCAGGTTTTTTGAGCCGACTTTTTGGTAAAAAAGAAGAAGCCCCTGTTGAGTCTGTAGCCTCACAAGGGGAAAAAAAGCCTGGTGCCGGAGCCCTAGAAGCGGTTAAGGCACAAGAAGAGCGCTGGAAGATTACCAGTTTAACCAATGCTGATCCTTACTATGAACTGGGGAAAGTTGCGATTATCCACTCCAATCGAGACTTCTATGTGGACTTTCCGGCAGAGCTCAAACCTTTTATGTTACAGAAAAATAAAAACTTTGCTTTTCACGAGGACAAGTCTTTTGATGGCTTTCACTACTATTCTGATATTCCCATGCGTACGGGAATCTTTGAGTTGGTTCAACTGCTGAACAAGCACCGTATGATTGCCGCCAAAGAGTGGCTTGATGAGTCTCGAGGTACCTTTGAAAATGAGACCAAATGGGGCGTATTACATATCAATCCTTACGGGAAAACAGGCCGGTCTGGACTAGAAGAAAACGCTTTAGAAGTACAAGTTTATAAGACTGACGCTTTTACCCAACGTGTCTTCCTCTCCATCTACAAAGAATTAAAAAACAGCAATCATGAGATTTGCAAAGCTACATTGAATGAGATCAATCGTTACAATTGTTTCTTAACGGCCTTTCGAGTCTATGCACTGCTGCTGGTTCAGAATGGACAGGAAAAGGAATTGATTCTATCTAAAGATGGAAAGGCATGGGCGCAGGCTCTTACAGAAGAAGCTTTAGAAGACCGTAAGTTTGGGCTTCATAAGTGGTTTGCTTATAGCCTATCTGCAGAACATGTTCATAACAATGAAATTTTATCGAAGCTAGAAAATGGCTGTAAATACTACGATTTATTTGTAGACAAAGAAGACCTTTCCATTGGTTTTACAGCAGCCGCTACCGTTGATGGAACTTTTGCAGCTGCTTGTAAAGGTGGAGATGTGCGAGTACCTTTTACAGCGCAGGGTATTTCATCTCTTATGAGCCGGGGTATTGATAGGACGGCAGCTTATCAGATCCGTCTTTTGGCAGCCCGTCATGGCATTGATGTTTCTTAGTGAATTAACATGAATTAAAGGCTTTGAGTAGAACTCGAAGCCTTTTTTCTTTCTTCTACTTGTATCTGTTGGGCTATATCTGTAACCGATACGATCTCTACATTTTTCGCTTCTAGTTCTGGTAACACTTCTCGAAGCGCTTGCACGGTACTTTTGCCTCCATCGGGTCCTACGTGTCCGATAATTAGCACTTTTCCTGTCTTCATAGCTGTTTTCGCTGCTTCTAATATGCGCTTTTTGGTACCTTCTTTACTATGAGCCACATCGATAAAGTAGTCACGGCTGCCGTAAGGGACGTCTAGACGCTTTGCTTCTTCGATTAGCTTTGAGTCTTCTGATGTGCGACTATCAACAATCAGCCAGTTCAGTTTTTTTGCTTTTTCGACAAGTAGCCGGGCAACCCGCTCGTCGGCTGTTGCTTTTGAGCCCATGTGGTTGTTAAAACCGATTGCATGGGGGACAGAAGAGTGGGCCTGTTCAACAATCGAAATAATTTCTTCGTCTGACATAGATGTTTTAATCGTACTGGGTCCGTACCAATTTGGAGAAGCACGATTGGCTTCTAAAGAAAGATGTATGATGACAGGAAAGCCAGAACGATGGGCTTTTTCGCTTTCTTCTGTCGAATGTTCCATAAAAGGCATAATGGCTAGCGTAATGGGGCGATTGATTTGCAACAATTCTTCAGTACCTACGGCTCTATTGCCAAGATCGTCAATAACAATGGCCATTTTGGCTTGCTTGCTAGTTACAGGTATCGTTTGATCCCACTCTAACTGGCGATCAACTTGTTCTGACAGCACTTTGCCTTCGCAGCGGATAGAAAAGGTAGTGAAGGACCAAGTAGAAAGGCGATCTGACAAAGCGCTCATAGACATGCGGAAAGCTGTCGGATCATCGGCTAAAAATCTTTCCAAGGCTTTGTTAAAACTAAGCTCTACATGAGTACCTCGGATTGTAAGACTTTGTAGAATTAAATCTTCGGGAAAAAACTCTGAGATTTGTTGCCACTGTAGCAAGGAATTGTATAAATCCTCTGCCTCTACGGCTATCGTATCATCTTCAGGAGAGGCTTCGGAAGAGCGAATGACAGGATCGGCAAAAAAATCAAGATCATAAAGAGAAAGGCCTTGTAAAAACTCTTCCGTTCCTTGTGCAAGTACCTGAACTATCTCTTGTTGATAGAGGGGATCTAGAAGAAGTTTCAGGTCTTCGGGGTTGGACATAAAGCCAGCTTCGACAAGTACTGCTGGTACAGAAGTGTTACGCAGAAGATAAAAGTTGGCCGATCGTGGTTGATAGGTATAGGTAATCGCAGGCGTGCTATTTAACGCTACATAGTTCATGTGCCGTTGCAAATGATAGGCCAACTCTTTGCTTTCTTTTGATGAATGGTGGTAAAAAGTCATAGGTCCACGCTCGTGGCTGTTACTGGTAGCATTGCAATGGATACTAATTAATAAGTCGGCCTTCGATTGTTCTACCTGCTCAACTCGTACTTGCAAATCTTGTCGTTCACTGTAAGGGAGTCCAAACAGGGTGCACATGTCGATATCTTCTGTGCGACTATAGATGATCTCGTATCCTCGCTTTTGCAATTCTTCCCCGAGAGCCAAGGCGATTTTTAAATTTAAATCTTTTTCATTGATATTATTGTAGCGAGCACCACTGTCAATGCCTCCGTGACCTGCATCGATAAATATGATAGGTACTGACGGTTCCTTGAATTTGATAACGATAAAATAGGCCGAAAGGGTGAAGGCCAACAGCCCAAAGAGAGCTACAACTTTGATCAGAAGAGGACGAGATAGATAGAGGAAGAGACCTTTTTTTCCCACTATTTCACTCCCTTTGCCAATTACTTTTTCATCTTTATACGTATGACATCATAAACATGTCTAAACATTTTCTCAAAAAAGGGTGTGATCAAGAGTGATGACGGAAAAGAGAAGTGGCAATACCGTTAAACCGTTATAATCAACCGCTTGAGGATAAATTATTGCATCTTAAAAAAAGTTTTTGCAACAATTACAAAATTCAGATACAATAAGGCTCGAGCCCTTTCCACAAAGAACCATTTTGAGAGGTAAGGTGGCAGAAGGTAAAGAATAATCGAAATATTCACGAAAGGAGGGTCTTTGCAGGTGTTGTATGTAATTTTATTGGTTACGATTGCCAGTATCTTTCTAGCTGTATATCGGAAGCAGCCATTGTTCTTAGGGTTGCCTTTTGCTGCCATTTTCGTCCATATGATGGTTCAGATTGCAATGGTGCCTATGGGTTTTTTTGAAACGTTACAGTTTATTATGAGTCTCCGTTAAGCCAGACTCGAAGACAAAGCGAAAGAGTTCAATGTCTACTTTAGGAAAGAAGGTGATGGGTGTGAAGAAACTTGATAAGCAGGTGGCCAATGCCTACTATTACACCAGGGTGAAGCATGTTGCTATCTATCTGTCCATCTGGTTTATCGTATCCTTTGGGGTAGTTGCTTTTGCCGACTCTTTAACGGGTTTTAATGTGAATGGAATGCCTTTCCACTACTTCATGGGAGCTCAGGGTGCGCTCATCATCTTTGTCGTATTGCTATTTGTTAATGCAGTTGTGAGCGATCGTGTAGACAAGAGCTTTGGTATTGATGAAGAGGCCAATGAAAGGCTAGGGTCTGGAAAAACCTTAGACCATTAAAATCGAATAGGGGGGAACAACGTGGATCAGCAATTTCTGACGAGTATGGCTTTTATCTTTCTGTCTTTTGCTCTTTACATTGGGATTGCAGTATATAATCGAGCGAGACAAACATCGGACTTTTACGTGGCGAGCCGCGGTGTTCCTCCAGTGTGGAATGGGATGGCCATTGCCGGTGACTGGATGAGTGCAGCTTCCTTTCTAGGAATGGCCGGTACGGTTATGATTCTTGGCTATGACGGTCTTGCCTATATCATGGGTTGGACTGGCGGTTACTTGCTTTTGACCTTTTTGCTAGCGCCTCAGTTAAGAAAGTATGGTCGCTATACGGTACCGGAGTTTATCGGTGACCGCTTTGACAGTCATAAGGCGAGGTTAATTGCAGCCATTGGGACAATGCTGATCAGCTTTGTTTACATTATTGGGCAATTATCAGGTACCGGCGTTGTTTTAGGACGACTCTTTGAAATAGATGCAGCCATTGGTACAATCATCGGTGTCGTGGTAATCACGATTTATGCTACTTTTGGTGGTATGCGTGGCATTACCTGGACACAGGTGGCACAGTTCATAATTTTAATTATTGCTTATCTAATTCCTGTTGTTTTTATGTCTTTACAGATTACGGGTAACGCAATTCCTTGGATTACCTACGGTGAAATAGTTACGAAGCTCGGCGAGCTTGATCGAGACCTAGGAATCAGTCAGTACTTTGCACCTTTTGAACAGACCAATAAAGCGCAATTTCTGGCATTATTGTTCTGCTTGATGGCGGGTACAGCAGCTCTTCCTCACGTTATTGTTCGCTTTTATACCGTATCGACGATGAAGGCCGCTCGTTGGAGTGGTGCTTGGGCTCTTCTTTTTATCTGTATGCTTTACTTAACAGCGCCGGCTTACGCAGCTTTTTCACGCTTTATCTTGATGACAGAAGTTGCTGGCCAACCTTTTGATGCATTGCCTGCTTGGACACAGACCTGGATCGATACAGGCCGCTTGCAGATGATTGATACAAACGGTGATGGTATTTTACAGTGGTCTGAAATTACGATTAGCAATGATATTGTCGTTATGGCTACACCAGAAATTGCCAACCTAGGTGTTTTTGTTATTGGTTTAATGGCGGCAGGTGCTCTAGCAGCAGCGCTTTCTACGGCAGGTGGATTGCTGATTGCCATCTCTTCTTCATTTGCTCACGATATCTACTATCGCTTGATAAATCCACAGGCCAGTGAAGAAAAGCGCTTACTTGTTGCACGACTTTCTATTGCTGTAGCTACCATTGTCGCTGGTCTAGTAGCACTTGATCCACCTGGTGTTATCACTCAGATTGTAGCCTGGGCTTTCTCACTTGCTGCAGGAACCTTCTTCCCAGTGCTCGTACTTGGTGTGTGGTGGACTCGATGTAATGCCCAGGGTGCAATTGCTGGCATGTTGTCTGGTTTGGTTGTGACTTTAACATATATTATTTTAGCCCGTTACTTTGGCGTTTCTTTGTTTGGTATTATAGACACAGGTGCAGGTATCTTTGGTGCCCCTATTAGCTTACTCGCAACAATTCTTGTTTCATTAGCAACACCAGAACCTTCTCAAAAGTTGAAAGAAGAAGTTATGGATTTACGTTATCCTGAACAGATGACCTATAAAGATGGGGAAGTGTGGCTCCATGAAAATAGATGATCAACTGCTCCGTCAAATAAATAGACACCCCCTTTTCAAGGGGGTGTCCCTTTCGGAGCTCGAAAGATTGCTTCGTTCTTGTGAACTAAAGCAATACAGTCGCTCAGAGAAAATATTTTACTCAAAAAGTGCTAGTGATGGCCTGCTGCTTCTTCTCAGTGGGCTTGTAGAGATCTATATTGATTGTCCTGAACTTGATGATAAAGAGAAAGATACGTTAGAGGTATTACAGCCTAACCAGTTAGTGGGCCTTTCTGCTGTCGCTGACTTTCTGAGTGAACCAGTCCATTATACGACGCCTCAAAACTTAGCTGTGCGCGCTTTAGATGATTGCCAGTGCTTATCCATTCCTTTTTCTGTCCTAGAAGAACGCTGGAATGATGATGGTGTTAGAGACTATATTCTTCGTCAATTGGCAGCGCGACTGAAAGATGTCTACTCTTCTCTGGCAGAACAAGTGAAACAGGCTAGGGAGTGGGGAGAACGAGAGACTTTCGTTCGTCGCGTTGATGATCTGATGAGCTATCCAGTCTTATCAGTAGAATCGGGCGTTGCTATTTATGAGGCTGCTCAGAAAATGATTGACCATCGAGCCAGTTCCGTCGTCGTGATGAAAGAAGGGCAACTCATTGGTATTATTACAGAAAAAGATATGGTTGCGTCAATTTTAGAACCCCTCAATGCACGGGAAGGTACTGTTGACAGGATTATGACAGCAACCCCCTTCACCATTTCTCGACAGGCCTACTATTATGAAGCAATCTCTCTTTTTCTAACAAAAGGAATTAAGCATCTGCCTGTTGTCGATGGCGATCAAGTCGTTGGGATGGTTACTTTATCTGATCTGCTTCGCAAAAAGCATAAAGGCACTGTAAAGATGGTGCAAGCCATTGAAGAAGCAAGTCATGAAAAGCTGCCAGAAGTTAAAGAGGGCATAAGTTACATCTTATCAAGCTTATTAAGAGATGGAACGCCTATCTTACACACTCTCGATACAGTTACAAGTCTTTATGATCGTCTGGTAAGACATTGTGTTGACTTGGCTTTGCAAAGCATGGAAGAAGATGGTCATGGTCTAGCGCCTGTTTCTTTTTGTTGGCTTCAAATGGGCAGTGCCGGTCGAAGAGAACAGTTTATGCTAACGGATCAAGATCATTTTCTGATCTTTGATGATCCATTGCCAGAAAAGCGAGAAGAGGTTGAATATTACTTTGCCCTTTTAGGACAAAAGATTGTACGCCATTTAGAATGGGCCGGCTACGCGCTTTGTCGCGGTAAAATGATGGCCAGTGAGAAACAATGGCGCGGTAGTTTAACGCAATGGGAAGAGCGATTGCGAGGTTGGATGATTCACGCTACCAACGAAAAGTTGATGTTGGCGCAGAACTTCTTCTCTTTTCGCTTTGTCTATGGCGACCCTCTGCTCTACGGTCGCTTTCTTGAAAAGATATACAATCAACTTGATCGGTCTGGCATTTTTCTCTTTCGTCTGGCACAGGTAGAGAAGGAGCAGCCTGTACCGCAACTCGGTGACCGAATTCGTTCTTTATTTCGTTTAGAGCGCAAAAGTATTGACATAAAGAAGGAAGCGCTTTTTCCATTTCATCACGCTTTACAGATATTGGCACTTCATCATGGCGTTGTCGATGGAACACCTCGAGAAAAGATTCAGCATCTCGTTAATAAAGATGCCATGACGAGTGCTTTTGCCGAAGACTTGCTCAATGCATTCAGTACAGTAATGCGGATCCGAGTAGAGTATGCTTGGAAAAAGTATGAACGGCAAGAGGAGGTTTCTTCCGTCGTTCCTTTTAGCTATCTACGTTCTAACGAGAAGGATGAGCTCGTAAGAGCCTTAAAAGTATTGCGATCTTTACAAAATCATATGTTTGCCGAATTCGGGTTACTGTAACTCGAAGTGAGAACGGGAAGGGGGGGATTTACTTGTTCTGGAGAAAAAAAAGACTGAATGTAGAGTTTCATGATCAGATTGCTTTATCCACACCTTTAGAAGAGCTTTCTTTTGTTGTTTTTGATACGGAGACGACGGGTTTTGAGATCTTTGGTTCAGATCGTCTTATTGAGATTGGGGCTGTTCAGGTTAAAAATCTGGTCGTGACGAAACAATCCTTTCAGACCTATGTCAATCCGAAGCGAGAAATTCCCCAAATTATTCATCAACTGACTGGAATCAACGATGAAATGTTAGACGAAGCGCCTGATTCTTTTGCTGGTATAGAAAGCTTTTTTCATTTTATAGAAGAGCAAAAATGCACATGTCTTGTAGCACATTGCTTGCCTTTTGATCTATCGGTTCTAAAAAGTGAGTTGAATCGTCACGATCACGAAGCTAAGATACCTCGCGGTGTTGATACGCTGGATTTGCTCCGCACATTAAATGGCTACAGTCCAAAAAAAGATCTGGCCGAGTATGCCCAGGAGTACGGAACGCCTGTGTTCGAAAGACATCGCGCCTTAGGAGATGCTCTTACAGCAGCCTATCTCTTTTCTGCTTTGTTACACCGCTTGCTAGATCGAGGATGTAAAAGCTGGGGTGATTTGCTCTTTATGGCTGATCAGCATCGCCGGCAAATTGCCATGAGCTAATCAAAAATATTGTGTTGTTCTGTAAACTCACGAAAAATTTGACGTTTTTTTAAGTGGCATCGCTCTTCCGAACAAAGAAGATGGGAAAGTGTTTTGACGGCTTCTAATATATGAGGACCTTTGTTAAGCATGACACATTCAGCACGGTGTGCCATAGCGGCATCGGTGATTTCTGCTCGGGCAGGTAATCCTTTTTTAGCGAGATTCTCTAAAACTTGTGTAGCCCAGATAACAGGAATATGAGCAGCTTCGCAAAGACATAGAATTTCTTCTTGAACAAGCGATAAGTTATCGAATCCAACTTCGACAGCCAGATCACCGCGAGCGATCATAATTCCGAAGTTGGGTAAGTCGAGGCCTTTTAACAGAATTCTTGATAGTTGGTGAATGGCTTCTTTTGTTTCAATTTTAGCGATAATACCTAGGTCTTCTCGGCCTAAAGCGACAAGTTCTTTCTGCAAATCGAGAAGATCTTGGGGACTATGAATAAAAGAGAGTGCAACAGCATCGGCATGCTTTACAATAAAAGATAAATCTTGACGGTCTTTATCGGTCAGTGCGGGCAAATTAATTGTAGTATCTGGGAAATTAAGCCCCTTTTCCGGTCTGATATGAACAGGGCGCTCTTCGGGATGGGTTACTTCTAACTCTACGTATCCTTCTTTCTTAGATAGGACGGTTGTGCCGATTTTTCCATCATCGATGTAGACACGATGTTGAGGAAGTAGATTTTTGAGTGCTTCTGGTAAGGTACAACTGATGGCGAGAGGCGATTGCTCAGTAGCACTGTGGCTCCGCTGTGCTGGGTCGAGATAGAGTCGTATATGCTCTCCTGCCTGAACTTGAAGTGTCACTGGTTGTGGTTTCGGAGCTTTTACGGTAAGATATTTGTCTTTTTCATATTGAAGCTTCATGCCTTCTTGGATGTAAGAAGTTCTTTCGAGAGATACTTTTACTCGCTGATGATTGATTCTTTCGATAACTCGTAACTTTCGCTTTCTTTGACGAGTGTCTTCAAAAAAAAGTTCTTCTCCCAGTTGAAAGCGATTGAGTGGATAGGGTTCTTTGATGGCGATGACAAAGGTGGGGTCTTCACTAGGGTTGGTGTTGATAAGTTCGGTGTATTCTGCTTGGTTATCCAAATAGCCTTCTAAAACTTTTATTGGTCGTCCCCAGTCGTCTCGAGCAACCTTCAGGCGAATAGGCAAGATTTCTTCTACGAAAGGACCGGTGCGAATCTTTGGCCCTCCTAGGTCCATCATAATGCGACATTTTCGTCCAGGCAGGAGAGCTTTTTCAGCCAACTTTTTTTCGGCCGCTCGCAGTGACTCAATTATTTGATACCAAAGTTCAGGATGATCATGAGCGCAATTAATGCGGGCTATATCCATTCCTTCCAAAAGAAGTTGTTCAAGTAAGGTAGGTTGATTTAGATAGCGGCTGTCTAAGGTAACCATAATTCTAGTGTTACGATCTTTTCGCGTTCGTCCAAAAAGCTTTCTTGCTCTTTTCTCAGATAAAATGCGCCCTGTGTTGGAATCGGTTTTGTAAAGAAGGTAGTCAGGAACGGTCGCATTTATATGATGCAAAACTTTTTCCATGCTGTTTAATACAGACTCTTCAAGACGGCCCAGGGAAGAAAGACCCAATTCTGCAAGTTCCAATTGAAGGTTAAATATATCGTGGCGTCGTAGAGCTAGGTAGGCTAGTAGGTTGTCTCGACTTTGCTCACCTTCTCTATGTGAAATCGGAAATTTATCTCTCATTGAGAGCACTTGCGTGGCAATGAGATTGTACAGAGAGCCCAGTTCTTCTGCCAGTTGGTTCTCTTGGTTGTCTTGGTGTTCTGATACCATTTTCACTATCACAACCTCCTTCAGAAGCTTTTCCCCAAAAAAGCATGAAGAGACTCGAACTATGTTGCTTTTAGTGTATCTTTTCTAGGATGATATAGGCAATAAGGTTTCTGTAAACTTTTCATGAATATTCATAATGATAAAGAAGGTTATTATTCCTGTAAGATAAAGTGTGTCTTAAAAAGACGATATTATCAAGGTATTTACTTTGCCGAAAAGAGAGCTCCCTTCCGGATAGTGGAAAGGAGCTCTCTTTTCTTTTATTGTTCATGAAAGTCAAATAGGGTGCTCCCATTTTGGTCGAATACTTCTTCTAGCCTAAAACTTTGTTCAAGGTCATCCCTTTCTCTCCATTCTACCTCTTCTTCTTCAGGCGCTGATGCGGATTCAGGCTCGAAATGTAACGCTGGCTCTAGCTCTGGCTTTGACTCAGATTCTAACTCTAGGGCTGACTTATCTTCTGGAGTAGAAAGATAGATAGTAATGGATCTGCTCGTTTCGTTCCAATCGATTTCCCCACCAAGAGCTACTATAAGATCGCGCAAAGGAACCATAATGTGGTTGTTCAAGCTCCGTACAGCAGGCTCAAGAATAATAGAGTTCTCGTCTTTTTCTAGCTTCGATACAGCCATATCGATGGTGATTTTTTGCTCGCCATACTGTAAAGTAACCAAGTTGCTTTCAGGAAGGTAAATAAGCTGCGCTTCTATTTGTTCTGCAAAGCTATGTAGAGGGACCATAGTTTTATTCTGGATTAGGAGAGGTGAAAAAGAAAATGAAAGAAGTCTTTCATTAACTGTGATAGGGAAAGGTGCTTCTTGATGAAGGCGTTCGTAAAGGCGAACTTTTAATATGTTGTCCCTAGATGCCATGTTGATATGAATGGGATTTTCTTTATTGTTTCGAAACTTATAATCTAAGATACCCCAATAGACTGTTGCATCGGTGCCGCGGGGAGCATAAGAAACAGGGACGGTATGAAGATGTCTCTCTATAATTTGCAGGTCCGCCTGCTCAACGGCCTGGTGAAGTGCTGTAGAGGTTCGGCAGATCCCGCCGCCAAGACCTTGAACAGTTACCCATTGACCATTAACGTAGCTGAAGACCCCACCTCTAACAAAACCTCTTTCTACAGTACGGCGACCTACTACTTGATTAAAAGAAAAAGTCTCTCCAGGTTTTACGATAGTGCCATTAATGTATTCAGCCGCCTTTTTGGCGTTGTGTAATCCTGAATCCGCAGGGACGGGCAAATCGATGGATGAAATCACCACTTCATAAGCATACAAAGGTGATGGTAAAAAAAAGGACAAAAGCAAAAAGTAAAAACCAATAATAACCTTTCGGAAGTAAATGGGCAGGGACATGAAGAAGCCTCCTTGATTTGCAGATTTTTAGTATCCAGAATATGGATTCTGCAATGTCAAGGAAGTTCCTCCCTGAAAAGAGAAAAAACTCCTGCAGCTTATGTGCAAGAGCTTCTCTATTCTTCCTAGGCCTTCTATGCTTTGATAAGGTTTACTCTTGGGGCTCGAATTGGTCTTTGCCTACGGCACAGACAGGACAAACCCAATCATCAGGAAGAGATTCAAAGGATGTACCTGGGGCAATGTCACTCTCGGGATCACCTTTTTTGGGATCATATACGTAACCGCAGGGAATACAGGCATACTTTTTCATAATAGTATCTCCTTTCGCTATCTAAATTCTGATCATCTACCAGTATTATCTATTCATATTAGAAAAATACAATTTTTTGGAGGAAAAGGTCTAAGAAGACCCTTTTTCATGGTAAAATAGTACTGTCTTAGATGATTTGAGGTGAATGAATTTGCAACAAAAAAAAGTGACCATTTATACAGATGGCGCTTGTCTAGGCAATCCAGGACCGGGTGGCTATGGTGCTGTTCTTTTATATAAAGAACAGCGTAAAGAACTATCGGGTGGCTATGATAATACTACGAACAATCGCATGGAAATGATGGCTGTTATTAAAGCGCTAGAAGCGTTAAAAGAACCTTGTCAAGTTGTTATCTATAGTGACTCCCGTTATGTTGTGGATGCCATGTCCAAAGGATGGGCAAAACGATGGCGCAGTCAAAACTGGATGAGGGATAAAAAAAATCGAGCCCTCAATGCAGATTTGTGGGCTCAACTTCTCTCTTTAGATGAAAAGCACGAAATAGAATATCGCTGGGTTCGCGGTCATGCTGGCGATAAAGAAAATGAACGTTGTGATTACTTAGCGACAGAAGCAGCACGGGCTTCTGACTTGCCTGTCGATGTGAGAGCAGATGGGGGATAATCCTTTATCCTTTAGGTAAGGAAGTGCTGCCGGCCCTCTCTTTGGTAGTGTAAAACTTTAGGAACATAGGCTTTCGTTTCTGCAAAAGGTGGAATACCACCGTATTTTAATACATTGCCGGGACCAGCGTTGTAGGCCGCCAAAGCATGCTCAACATTGCCGTTAAAGCGGTCAAGCATCTGGCGAAGATATCGAACGCCTCCCTCTATATTTTGTTCTGGGTCAAAAGGATCTTGTACGCCCAGAGAGCGGGCTGTAGCTGGCATAAGCTGCATGAGACCCTGTGCTCCGGCATGAGATTGGGCCTTGGCATTGAAGTTCGATTCAGTTTTCATCACAGCCCAGACTAAGTCCGGAGGGATCTTGTACTGGTGGGCTGCTTTTTCTATCAGTTGATTGTATTGATTGGATGATGCGCCAGATGCTGTTGCTCCATAAGCTCCTAGCGCTTTCTGTAGAGTCGCTGTCGTCTGATTATTTACTTGCGAGATCTCTTTTATATCAATTCTTTTGTCTATGTGTTCAAGAGGTAACAAGGGCTTCGTGGGAGTCGTTAGCGGCTTCTTACCTTGCAGTGTACCTAGAGCTTGCGCTTTAATTGAAGCTTCTAAAGTAGCAGAAAAGGCTGAAAAACCTTCCGAACCAGGCAATTGGGAGCGAATTTGCTCCTGAATGGCAGCTATGGCTGGGACATGAATGGAAACCACCTCCTGCCATAATATAACAGATAGAAGCACCTCTGTAAAGAGATACCTTTCCTCCCTATAGAGCTTCCTCGGGAGGAAGATGGAGATAGGGTGGCAAACGAAGCTCAGGCCGTTCTAGTATATCAGCGGGATGTGGGACAGGCAGTATAATATCATATACTTCGTCACCCTGTTCATCAACTTGTACTTGGATCAAAGATAATTTTAATAGTAAATCAACAGATTGAGTTACATTGGCAGGAAAAGTCCACCCTTTGCGCTCACAAAGCTTTTGAAGTAGCCATTGATTGATTTCTATTTCTGTATTTTCAGCATGCCAGGGCGTAAAAGGACGGTCGTAGAGTTCATACCGAGCCCTAGAGCCTCGCAAATCTGTTTCAGCGATTCGACAGAGAGCGCGGTATAAGGATAGAGCGGTTGGCGGCAGATAGTGAGGCCAATTGTATTCATAGAAGGTAGAAGGGATACGAATCAAGCCTTGACGTTTATGACTTAGTTCTTGACGTAGACCGGGCATAGGTGTTGGTGAGGACATAGAGATATCAACCTCACTTCCAAAACGGTTTTTTTGTATCCCCTACTTTTCTCTTATTATTACGGAAAATCCTGCCGGACAAGATACATGGACGTGAAAGAAAGCATATGATGAAGTCACGAAGAGGGAAGGTGCGTGAGTACGATGACTGCAACGTCTCTACGACCCCGCTGTGCCGCCTGTCAGGAAACACCTGAAGGAGGGCTTCATGATGGTCTCTGGGTAAAAGGATTGTTCATCTGTTCTCGCTGCTGTGAAACATTACCCCATTGGTTGGGTGATGAAGTAGAATATGCAAGGTTGAAAGAATCTCTTAAGTGTTCCTGGCGAGGCAATCCTGACTGGCGTAAATATTTGGCCATTGCAGAAAACCCATGATACAATAAATCTAGGTAGTAAAGCGACATGGAGGATGACAGATTGAGTGAGAGGCCTCTGTGGCAGGCTCTACAGCGTTACCATCAGGAAAATATAAGAGGGTTTCATATGCCTGGTCATGGAAAAGGACGTGCTTTTTTGGAATGGCCTTGTGATCCTACGCTGGATATGACAGAAGTGCCAGGCTTAGATGATTTACACAGCCCTGATGGCGTGATCGCCCAGGCAGAAGCGCGTGCTGCCCATGCTTTTGGTGCGGAGAAAACTTTTTTTCTCGTTCAGGGTGCAACGGTTGGATTACAGGCACTTTCTCTTGCTTTTTTAAGAGAAGGCGATGAAATTATTTTGCCACGCCATAGCCATCGGTCTATTTTCGGAGGTCTTGTCTTGTCTGGTGCAAGACCTTCTTATTTGCCTTCTATCTGCGAAGAAGTAACAGGTCTTCCTGTAGGGACCGACCTATCCGCTCTCGATTCTATTGGGAAAAAAGGGACTGATAACGTTAAGGCATTGCTTGCTTTGCGACCGACCTATTGGGGAACGGTAGAAGACTTAGAAGGATGGGTGAAAAAGGCACAAGCATGGAAGAAGCCTTTATGGGTTGATGAAGCGCATGGGGCTGCTTTTTCTTTTTCTTCCGCTTTGCCATCAACGGCATTACAACAAGGTGCCCAAGCTGTTGTGCAAGGCAGTCACAAGACCTTGCCCGTTCTTACCCAGGGAGCCATGCTTCATCTTGGAAAAGATGGCGCCCTTCATTCTAAAGTGTGTCATAAAAAGGCTGAACTTGTTCGAAAAGCCCTAACAATTCTGCAAACGACGAGTCCTTCTTACTTGCTTCTCTCTTCTCTTGATCTAGCACGAGCTCGTATGGAAGAAGAGGGAGAGTTTTTATGGCAAAAGACTGTAGAACGGGCTGCTTTTTTACGTCATAGGTTGAATCGTGTCAAAGGAATTTATTGCTGGGGCGAAGAAGTAAAGGCCTATCCTACCGTTACAGAGTGGGACCCAACGAAGCTACTTGTTGTATTGAAAGAATCTTATCTAACAGGGTATCAGCTTCAAAAATTGCTACGAGAAAAGTGGGCCATTGAAGCAGAATTGGCTGGACCTAACTATTTACTCTTTCTTCTATCCCCTTTTGATCATCCGGAAAACGATCAAGCACTGCTAGAAGCTTTTCAAAGCCTACACTTCTTTACAGAAGGAATAATAGAACGAGAAAGCAGAGAAGTTGTGTCTCGGCTTTTTCATCAGGGGCAACAAGAAGGCATAGAAGTACTTTGTACACCGCGAGAAGCTTTTTTGGCATCTCGTCGTCTCGTTTCTTTTGAAGAAGCTTTGCATCAGATTTCGGCCCAGTTTATTTGTCCTTATCCGCCTGGGATTCCCTTGGTTGCGCCAGGTGAGTTAATCACACCAGCTCTTTGGGAAGTTGTGCGAGAGCTTCGAAGAATGGGTGTGCACTGGCAAGGTGCGTACGATGGACAATTACATAAGATTGCCGTTGTTGATATATGAATGGTGGTTATGACATGACAGGAATTTTTATTACTTTCGAAGGCGCTGACGGTGCCGGAAAAACTACGCAATTGGACATGCTTACGACTTCTTTTCAAATGATAGGCCAAGAAGTAATTCGGACGAGGGAGCCTGGGGGGACTGTAATTGGTGAGGCTATCCGTCATCTTTTGCTAGATCCATCTATGGGTAGCATGGGTGCTGAAACGGAGATCTTCCTTTATGAAGCAGCGCGAGCACAGCTTGTTAGAGAAGTAATTAAGCCAGCTTTGCTGAAAGGCCAGGTGGTACTTTGTGATCGTTTTACTGACTCAACAATGGCTTATCAAGGGTTTGGCCGAGGCTTAGAAAGGGCGATGATCGATCCGTTAAACGATCTAGCAACAGGTGGCATGAAACCGCACAGAACGTTTTTGTTAGATCTTGACCCACAAGTGGGTTTGCAAAGACTGCAAGCCAAAAGAGGTGCCGATCGGCTAGAACAGGAAAATCTTCTCTTTCACCAGCGTGTGCGAGAAGGTTTTTTGACAATTGCTCAAAAAGATAACAATCGGATCAAAGTGATTTCAGCCGATGGCAGTGCCGTCGCAGTACACCAAGCAATCGTAGAATCATTGCGTGAGCTGTCGCCTACTTTGCCTTTTTGTAGCACTTGTTAAGGAAGACTATTACGTTTAGAAAGGCCGATCAAGGTGAAACTATCTCAGATAAGGGGTCAAGAGCGAGCCATTGAACAGTTGCAAAAAGCCCTTTTACAGCAGCGTATTGTTCATGCTTATCTTTTTTCTGGGCCCCCTGGCGTAGGGAAAATGAGGACGGCTCGAGCTTTTGCGCAGTCCATTCTTTGCTTGAACATAGAAGGCGTCGATGCTTGTCAGGTTTGCTCTTCTTGTTTACAGTTTGTCAGCTCAAATCATGCAGCTTTTTACGATATCGAGCCTGATGGCACAACGATTAAGATAGAACAAATTCGAAAGTTACAGAAATGGCTTCGCTATCGTCCCTATGTAGGTCAATACAGAGTGGTTTTACTACAGAAAGCAGAATTGATGCAAGAGCCAGCGGCCAATGCGCTGTTGAAGGTGTTAGAAGAACCGCCTAACTCTACAATTTTTATTCTTGTATCCAACCGGGGTCATGGTCTTTTACCGACCATTTTATCACGTTGTATGCCTGTCTATTTCAATCTCTTACCGGATCTCGTGATTGCTGACTATCTTCAGGAAAAAGGCATCACGAATGAGAAGATTCCTTTATTTACTTTGCTAGCTCGAGGTTGCCTCTTACAAGCAATGGAATTGGCGGAAGGAGGTTTACCAGAAGGTCGAGAAAAAGCAATCTATATTCTAGAAAGAATCACTCAAATGAGTGAAAGGGATATATTTGCTATGGCCGATGAATGGGATAAGAATAAAGAAGGTCTCACAGAACTCTTCGATTACTTGGCTCTGTTATTGCGGGATCTGCTCTTGTTGCGAGAAGGTCTTACTCATATGCTCATTAACCAAGATCAAAACTGGGGGAATATGGCCTATCAAAGCAATCAATTGCTCTTGGCCATGGACCATGTCCTAGAAGGGCGTCGTAATTTAGAAAGCAATGCCAGTGCCAAGTTGATTTTTGAAGATTTGATGATAAAGTTAGGGAAAGCCATGAAATCATGAAAAAGGAGCTGATAGATTGATCAAAATTGTGGGTGTTCGCTTTAAGAAAACCGGTAAGATATACTACTTTGATCCCAGTGAACTAGAAATCCAAGTTCATGATCGATTGATTGTAGAAACAGCGAGAGGTATTGAGTTTGGTGAGGCTGTAATTGGTCCACGGCAGGTACCGGAAGAAGATGTTGTCAATCCTTTGAAGAAAGTGTTGCGGATAGCAACAGAAGAAGATATAAAGCAAGTAGAAGAAAATCAAGAGAAAGAATCAAAAGCCTACGAGATCTGTCAAAAGAAAATCGTACAGCACCAGTTGCCGATGAAACTAGTTGACGTAGAATATACTTTTGATTCCTCCAAAATCATTTTTTACTTCACCGCCGATGGTCGTGTTGATTTTCGTGAGTTGGTCAAAGACTTGGCCGCTGTCTTCCGGACTCGGATTGAATTGCGTCAAATTGGTGTTCGTGACGAAGCAAAAATGATCGGTGGAATTGGTTGTTGCGGTCGCGTACTTTGTTGCGCTTCTTTCCTTGGCGACTTTGAGCCTGTCTCGATTCGGATGGCAAAAGATCAGAATCTTTCATTAAATCCCACGAAAATTTCAGGTATCTGTGGTCGCTTAATGTGTTGTTTGAAGTTTGAAAACGATTGCTATGGACCTAAAGAAAAACAATGTTGTAAGCGAAAAGAGAAGGGGCCGGAAAAGAACGAAGATTTCGAGGAATGTGGAGATTGAGAGCTTTGTATTTCCCCATTGCTTCTCCATCTTCATAGGAGGTGCTTGAGGTGAAGAAGATTACGAGTCGATTGATTGCTTTAGAAGAGCAAATGCAAAAAATACTCGTTGAAATAGAAGCCTTGAAGATGGAAGCGTATACCTTAGAAGAAGAAAATGATCGTTTACGAGCCGTAAAAGCGGCCAATTTAACGGTAGAGGCTTTGACACAAGTTGAAAGTAATGTGAAGAAGATACAAGGAGAAGGTTATGACAATTTGAGTAACCTTTACAAAGAAGGATTTCACATTTGTCATGTTCACTTTGGACAACCTCGAAGTGGGGAAGATTGCCTGTTTTGCATGAGCTTTTTGCATAAAGAGTAAGGCATTGTACGGGGAGGGATGACGCTGGTCGGCAAACTTAAAGTTTGTGCTACGCCCATTGGGAATTTAGAAGATATTACTTTGCGAGTGCTACAGGCTTTGCGAGAAGCCGATCTGATTGCTGCTGAAGATACAAGGCATACCCGTAAGCTCCTCAGCGCCTACGAAATACATGGCCCCTTAACTTCGTATCATGAGCACAACAAAAAAGGAAAAGGATTGGAAATTGTCAAAAAAATCGAAGAAGGTGCCACCGTGGTGCTCGTCTCTGATGCGGGGCTACCTGGCATATCCGATCCTGGTGAAGATCTGATTCATCTCTGCATAGAGCGGAACTTGCCTGTGGAAGTTCTACCAGGTCCTTCTGCTTCTATAACTGCCCTAGTCCTATCAGGATTGCCGACGGGACGCTTTGTCTTTGAAGGGTTTTTGCCACGACAAAAAAAGGCCTATCGTCAAAGATTGCAGGAACTTGCGAAGGAGACCCGAACGATAATCCTATATGAATCGCCTTATCGTGTTCAAGCAACGCTAGCCGATCTACAAGATCATTTTGGAGCAGAGCGACGGGCGGCCCTCGTTCGAGAGTTGACCAAAAAGTTCGAAGAAGTGCG
The DNA here is from genome assembly GCF_009649955.1 of Heliorestis convoluta. NCBI lineage: Bacteria > Bacillati > Bacillota > Clostridia > Eubacteriales > Heliobacteriaceae > Heliorestis > Heliorestis convoluta. The sequence goes on from NZ_CP045875.1 coordinate 2,467,852, forward strand.
TCGTGGCACTTTGGGTTCTTTACGTGAAGAAATCAAAGAGCCGCTCAAAGGGGAATGTAGCTTGGTAATCGGAGGTTGCGAGGGGGGCATGGAGACAGAGTCTTTGGGGGAAGGTTTGACGGAAGAGGAGCTTGCAACAGCCTTGATGAAAGAGATGGAAAGGCTACAAGCAGCAGCTATGGATCATAAAGAAGCACTAAAAAAGGCAGCGCAAAAATTAGGTCTTTCCAAACGAGAAGCCTATCGGCTAAAACTTCTCTATGAGGAAAGATAAAAATATCAATGGGACGGGTTAAACCCGTCCCATTGATATGAAATATTTTAATGGGCAAATCAAGAAAAATGCCCTTTCTTTTGCTTTGTTGGGAATAATGATACTATGTAACCCGATTAGCTAGCATTTTGAGCCATTGTTATGGCACATTCTTTACAGACAATTTTGCCGCGGAAGTTTTGAACATCTACGGCGCTACCACAGAAAACACAAGCAGGCTCGTACTTTCTTAAGATAATCTTTTCATGATCAACGTAGATTTCAAGAGCATCTTTTTCATCAATGCCAGTGTGCGACGCAATTCGATTGGGATTACAACACGACCTAGTTCATCAACTTTGCGGACAATACCGGTGGACTTCATTTTCTTACCCCCTTTTTTCTACATTTTTCGACACGGAACAACCTAATGGTACCAAGCATCCAGTAACAGTCAAGCCATTTTGTTTGGAAAAAGAAGCTCGCATATAAAGGTTTCTTAGGCTCACTTGTTTTTTTGGGTGCTCACTCGAAAGAGAGCAATGTATTTTTTTCAAGGAGGATTTTTTCGTGACACAAGAGAGACCAACTTTTTACATTACTACACCTATTTACTATCCCAGTGACAACCTTCATATTGGTCATGCCTACACAACAGTCGCTGCCGATACGATGGCACGCTACAAAAGGTTACGAGGCTATGATGTGCATTTTTTGACAGGATCCGATGAACATGGCCAAAAGATTGAACGTAAAGCGAAAGAAAAGGGACTGGCACCGAAGGCGTATGTGGACCCGATTGTAGGTTCTTTTAAGAAGCTTTGGGAACGTTTGGAGATTACCTATGATACTTTATTCGTACAACCGATGAGCGTCATATTCAAGGGGTACAAGCTATCTTTCAAAAGATTTACGATCAAGGCGATATTTATAAGTCAGAGTATGAAGGTTGGTATTGTACACCTTGTGAAGCCTTTTGGATGGAAAGGCAGCTTCAAAAAGGTGAAGAGGGAGCTAGGCTTTGTCCAGATTGCCAGCGTCCTGTAGAGCTACTAAAAGAAGAAAGTTATTTCTTCCGTCTATCGAAGTATCAAGAGCGATTGCTTCAACATATCGATGCAAATCCTGACTTTATTCAACCAGTCAGTCGGCGCAATGAGATGATCAGCTTTATTAAGCAAGGCTTAGAAGATCTTTGTGTTTCTCGCACGACCTTCAAGTGGGGCATTCCTGTTCCGAACAATCCCGACCATGTAATTTATGTTTGGTTCGACGCCCTAAGCAACTATATTACGGCACTTGGTTACGGCCGTGAAGATAGCGCTTCCTATCGCCGCTACTGGCCTGCTCAAATTCACCTTGTTGGAAAAGATATTGTGCGCTTCCACACGATTATCTGGCCCATTGTTTTAATGGCCCTTGATGAGCCCTTGCCGCAAAAAGTCTTTGGCCATGGCTGGGTCCTTTTAGAATCAGGAAAAATGTCGAAGTCCAAAGGAAATGTCATTGATCCCCATGTGCTAATCGAACGCTATGGTGTTGATGCGCTCCGTTATTATTTGCTTCGAGAGATGCCTTCGGGACAAGATATCTACTACTCTGAGGAGGCTTTTGCCAGTCGTTTGAACAGTGATCTCGCCAATGACCTGGGCAATTTGCTGCATCGCTCTCTTTCAATGGTAGAAAAATTTTCTGACGGCATATTCTATAAACCGACAAAAGAAGCGGAAGGGCCTTTAGAAAAAGAAATTCAAAGCCTAGCCATGAATACGGTCAATGAATACAGTCTCTACATGGACCGTTTCGATCTGTCGAATGCCCATGGTGCTATCATGAAACTAGTAAGTCGTATGAACAAGTATGTTGACGAGCGGGCACCCTGGGCTCTAGCAAAAGATCCAGCGAAACAGGAAGAGTTAAAAGCGGTACTCTATCACATGGGAGAAAGCTTGCGTATTACAACCATTTTATTGCAAAGCACCATGCCCAATGTGCCAGCTAGAATTTTTGAACAATTGGGTTTGAAAGAGAGAAAAGAACTGCAGAAATGGGAAGGCACGCAATGGGGCTTGCTACCTGATGGTACCAAAGTAGAAAAAGGACAGCCTCTTTTCCCGCGCATTGATCTAGAAGCACTTCGTGCTGCAGAAGAGCGGCAAGATCTTTCTAGTCAAGAAGAGCCTATAACAAAGAAAGTGAGTGCACCGATCCTTCCTTTGAAACCAGAGATTTCGATCGATGATTTTGCCAAAGTGGATTTGCGAATTGTAGAAGTGATTGAAGCAGAAAAAGTACCGAAGACGGATAAATTGCTCCAGTTAAAAGTTTGCCTCGGTGAAGAAGAGCGGACGGTCGTATCAGGCATTGCCAAGCACTACGAGCCAGAACAACTGATTGGCAAGAAAGTAGTCCTTGTTGCCAACCTAAAGCCTGCCAAACTTAGAGGCATTGTGTCCCAAGGCATGATTCTGGCCGCTTCTAATGATGAAATCTTAGAAGTGTTATCAGCGCAAGAAGATCTACCTGCGGGAAGCCAGGTGAAATAGAGTGAGACTTTTTGATACTCATGCCCACATGGATGACAAATCCTTTCTCCATGATCGCGATGAAATATTGCAAAAGGCTCGCAAATCAGGTGTAGAACTGTTTATGAATGTAGGATACGATCTACCTTCGTCAGAACGCTCGATTGCCCTCGCTGAAGAATATTCTTTTATTTATGCTTCTGTTGGTATTCATCCTCACGATGCCAAAAATGTAACGGAGGATACCTATCTAGCTATAGAAAAATTAGCGGCCCATGAAAAAGTGGTAGCACTTGGTGAAATGGGACTGGACTATTATCGTGATTTGTCGCCGCGAGAGGTACAGCAAGAAGTTTTTGTGGAACAGTTGCATTTAGCGCGTCACCTACAAAAGCCTGTTATTATTCACGATCGAGATGCTCATGGTGATATTATGCAGCTTCTTGATCAGGAAGCCAAAGGCATGCGCGGCGTACTTCATTGCTTTTCCGGCAGCTGGGAGATGGCTCGTTATTGCTTAGAGCGAGACTTTTATATCTCTATTGCCGGGCCTGTTACGTACACAAATGCCCGTCAATTGCTAGAAATTGCACAGAAAGTACCGATCCAGCGCTTGCTGGTAGAGACAGACTCCCCTTATCTTTCCCCCCACCCTTTCCGAGGGAAGAGAAATGATGTAAGCAACGTTGCATTGGTAGTTCAAAAAATTGCAGAACTACGGCAAGAAGATCCAGACCTGTTGGCAGAGCAATGTCTGCGTAACGGTTGCGAACTTTTTGGAATTTCTTGGACAGGCTAGTTTCTACCAAAAAATCTTGCTTATTCATAAAGAACTCTTTTTGGTCTGATGGAATTATATCCATCGGAACAAAAGGAGTTCTTTTTTTATACATAAAAACATAAAAATGGAAAAGAGTGGGTTGAAATTCCCTTTTAGATAGAACTTTTATATTCGAAAGAGGAGGTCTATGGTTGAAAGAACATGATTGTGAGAAAGAGAGGCCCCCATCGAGAGACCGAAAAGTTTGGGCTCTAGGAGCTACCATCTTCGTCGGTGCCTTGATTCTACCTTTATGGGCTTATGAGCATAATGAAGCTCCACCGACGGTAGAAAACAGCATAGAGATATCCCATGAGGATGTTGCCAAGGAGGGGGCACTCTTTTTTGGGCAATCAATCGAAAAAGAGAGCATAGAGCCTCAAATGATTGCTGAAATGGTACTAAATACACCTCTTCTAGAAGTAAGTGAAGACAATGAGCAGAAGGGTCAGACCCGAAGAACAGTCCTAGCTTCGCGAGGCGGTTCTCGGGAGGCAGCTAGAGATGTAGCTAGAGATGTAGCTGTAGCAGAGACCAAGGAGATGCAAGAAGAGGCAATCGAGATGAAAGAGCCAGTGGTTCCTGAAGTTGCGACAAATGAAGCGGTAGATATAACCAAAACTGAGAATAGAGCTGAAAGAACAGCATCTGTAGCAGAGGGTCTAGAGAATGCTGCAGCCATTGAAGCAATGACGGGTTTGTCTGTTACGGCAACAATGCAAGTTGAAGCAACAGCGTATACGCATACAGGAAACAGAACCTTCTCTGGAAAATGGCCCAAAGTGGGATTAATAGCCGTTGATCCTAGGGTCATTCCCATGGGGACAAAACTCTATGTGGAAGGATACGGAATAGCAGAAGCAGCCGATACAGGTGGCGCTATAAAAGGTGCGATGATTGACGTTTTTTTTGATACTCGAGAAGAGTGTATCCTCTGGGGGCGGCGTCAAGTAACCATACATATTTTAAGATAGTACAAGATTGGAAAGAGGCTTCCTAAGGAGGCCTCTTTTTATACATAGAATTCCAGGGAATGAAAAAGATAAAAAGTAGCTTTTAACTTTGACAAACTTTTCCTACGGCGTTACAATAGAAAAAGTCCAGAGAGCTTGGACTTGTTTGAAAGGGGGACCTGTCATGCCTGAAGAGGCTACTGGAACAACCGAGCAACAAGGAAAGTCTCTTTCGTGGATTGAGACATGGACGCAAAGGATGGATAAGAAAAAGAAAGGCCTATCCATCGCTGTTGCTAGCGTCCTATGCCTGCTATTAGCATTTGGGGTATATCAGTGGTTGGAGAATGAAGTCACCATCTATGTAGACGGCGAAGAAGTCATTGTGAACACATTTGCAAAAACGGTTGACGCAGTGTTAGTAGAAGCAGCGATTGAGCTCGGTGCAATGGACAAAGTAGAACCGGCTCTAGAAGAGACAATTGCAGACGGCACAGTCATACATATTGAAAGAGCCTTTACCGTAACCGTTCTCGCCGATGGGGAAAAGCAGGAATTGTTGACGACGACAGAAAAGGTAGAAACGTTGTTAGAACGCTTGGCCCTTGAACTAGGCCCCCTTGATCGAGTGGAGCCGGCGCTCGGTGAAATGGTAAGTGAGCCAGAAGAGATCCGAATTGTTCGTGTCACGCAAAAAGAAATTCGAGAAGAAGAGTCCCTTCCTTTTACGGTGGAACAGCGCCCCGATAACACTTTAGAAAAGGGCCTGCGCCGTGTAGCTTCTCGCGGTCGTAACGGCTTGGCGCAGTCGACCATTCGCGTCACTTACGAAGACGGTATTCCTGTACGCCGGGAAGTGTTGTCTCGAGAAATCGTTCGTGAGCCTGTAACGCAAGTGGTAGCGATGGGAACTATTGATCGGGTCTCTAGAGGTGGTTTGAACTTTCGCTTTCAAGAAGTTCGTCACATGGTAGCAACAGCCTATACGCATACGGGTCGCAATACGGCATCGGGTGTCTACCCCCAAGTGGGTATGGTTGCTGTAGATACCAATGTCATTCCTATGGGGACCCGACTTTACGTAGAAGGATATGGTTATGCAAGAGCCGCTGATCGCGGTAGTGCGATTATCGGGGATAAAATCGACCTTTTTATGGAGACATCTAATGAGGCGCGGCGCTGGGGTGTACGAACTGTGAAAGTATACATATTGGAATAATTATCCTTGCTATGCTCCGACCGGGCATGGCGGGTTAATGCGAAAATGATTTGGATCTCGCCTGCCTCCCCATAGGGCAGGTTTTTTCGTGTTATAATGTTAATGGCAGCTCGCCTTGAGGAGATGAAGTCTTGACAAAAGAAAAAATTGGTGAAGTCATTGTCGTAGAAGGCCGAGATGATTTGATAGCCGTAAAAAAGGCAGTAGAAGCCCAAGTCATTATTACACAAGGTCTCGGTCTTAGTCCCAAGACAGTGGCTCTGATTCAAGAAGCGCAGAAACGTTGTGGTGTCATTGTTTTCACCGACCCTGATGGACCTGGCGAGCGAATTCGGCGATGGATTACAGAAGCGGTGCCTGGTGTGAAGCATGCTTTTCTACCCCTTTCGCAGGCCAGAGAAGCAAGGAAAGTAGGCATTGAACATGCCTCTACCGATGACATTCGCCAGGCTTTGTTACAAGTCCGCTCCCCCGGACAAGCCTCTGCTGGCTTTACCAGAGAAGATATGCGCAACTGGAAGCTAGAAGGTAGCCCCGAAGCAGCATGGCGTCGACAAGCTTTGGGAGAACGCTTGGGAATGGGACATGCCAATGCGAAACAGTTTCTACAACGCCTGAATCATTTCGCCATCTCTAGGGCAGAAGTGGAAGAGGCGTTAGCGAAGATAGGAGAAAAGCCGTGTCAAGAGAAATAAGAGAACGTCTAGCTCGCTATGGCATACGAGCTAAAAAAGGCTTAGGTCAGAACTTTTTGGTCGATAAACAGTATGTTCAAAAAATCATAGATGCTGCACAACTGCAAGCAGGGTCTGTTGTTGTTGAGATTGGACCAGGTCCTGCGACGCTAACGCCCTATCTAGCCCAAGAAGTAGGTTCATCCGGTAAGGTCATTGCCATTGAAGTCGATGAAGCATTGCGAGAACTTTTAACAGACTTTGCCAGTGAATTCCCACAGGTGAAAATTCACTGGCAAGATGCTTTGCAAGTCGACTATGATCAACTTACAGAGCCCTATTTACCACCAGGAGGATCTTTTGTCCTTGTGGCCAATTTGCCTTACTATATTACCACACCGATTATTATGCACTTGCTAGAAAGTAAGTTTTCCTATTCTCATCTTGTTGTGATGGTACAAAAAGAAGTGGCCCAGCGAATTGTGTCGCCACCTGGAAATAAGAACTATGGTGCTCTTTCCGTAGCGGTACAATTTCACTGCCATGTTGATCTGGTTACAACCGTTCCACCCGGTGCTTTCGTACCAGCCCCGAAAGTTAGTTCTGCTGTAGTGCGATTGGAGCGCCGTAAGGTACCACCCGTATCGTTGCTCGATGAACGTTATTTTTTCCAAACTGTTCGTGCCGCATTTAACCAGCGACGCAAGACTTTGCTCAATGCCTTGTCGTCTCTTGATACAAAGCTTACTAAAGCAGAGTTGGCTTCTCTTTTGGCCAATAAAAATATTGATCCAACTCGACGAGGAGAGACGCTTTCCCTGGATGAATTTGCAATTGTAGCAAACGCTTTGACAGAAGTGAAAAAATGACTGGAATTAACAAAATAGGGTATTGCCAAAGTCTGTAGGAATCCCTATAATAAAATCAAGACAGAGACGTCGGATGCACAAACATCGACTTCTCTGTCTTTTTTTTTCTGGCGACAGCGCTAGGGGAACTGTTATGACGTTCTAGGAAAGGGCTGTCACGGAGCTAGAGGCATCATTTTTATAAAATCTACTATATTGAGAAGGGGTGAGGGTGTTGAAGAAGGTAGAGGCTATTATCCGTCCAACCAAATTGGATGAAGCGAAAGAAGCATTAAATCAGTATGGAATTCGTGGTTTAACGGTGACACAAGTTGCTGGATGTGGTCTTCAGAAAGGAAAAAAGGGTTTCTATCGCGGGTCTGAATACAACATTGACCTATTACCAAAGGTAAAAATTGAAGTGATTGCACAAGATCACATGGTTGAAGATATTGTAAAAATCATCACTGATACTGTGCAGACTGGTGAAATCGGTGATGGGAAGATTTTTATCTACCTGTTGAAAATGTAATTCGCATTCGAACAGGGGAACAGGGCGAGGTCGCTCTGTAAGATTTATTATTTTTAATCTGGAATTTTTAAGTACTTTTTGCCGGGGAGCAATGAAGCTCTCGAGGAAAGCGATTGGGTTGGCTTTCCTCGAGAGCTTTTTGTTTTTCACTTGAATTTAGGGAACAAGCATAAGGAGGAGAATCTCATGATAAACAGAGTGAATAGAATCTTTAATGCAACGAGTTGGACAGCAGTCGGTATATTTTTCATATTAATTTTGCTAGGTCTTATTATGCCTTTTGCAGCGATAGCAGCGCCGGATGCAGACGGTGCATTGGCCATAGATACAGGTGATACCGCTTTTATTATTCTATGTGCAGCTCTCGTTATGTTAATGACGCCTGCCCTTTCTTTGTTCTATGGCGGTATGGTGCGTAAGAAAAACGTCTTGAGCACCATGATGCATAGCTTTATGGCCATTTGTGTTGTCTCTATTGTCTGGGTTCTATATGGCTACTCTTTGGCTTTTGCTCCTGATGTAGCAGGCGTTGTAGGAAATCTAGACTGGGCTGGCTTAATCGGTGTCGGCTTAGCACCCAATCCAGATATTGTGGAAACGATTCCACACCTGCTTTTTGCGGCTTTTCAGTTGATGTTTGCCATTATTACGGTTGCAATTATTAGTGGTTCTTTTGCTGAACGAATTCGCTTTCCTGCTTTTTTGCTTTTTATTGCCATCTGGGTTACTGTTATCTACGCACCACTGGCTCACTGGGTTTGGGGCGGTGGTTGGATAGATGAGATGGGTGCTCTTGACTTCGCCGGTGGTACTGTCGTTCATATTAGTTCCGGTGTGACGGGTCTTGTCTTAGCCATTTTATTAGGAAAGCGTCGTGGTTGGGGGACTGTTTCCATGGCACCTCATCAACTGCCCATGACTGTTTTAGGCGGCGCTCTCCTTTGGTTTGGTTGGTTTGGTTTTAATGCTGGTAGTGCTCTAGCCGCCGATGGTATTGCTGCCTTGGCTTTTATAACAACGAACACAGCGACAGCAGCCGGTGCTTTAGGCTGGATTGCTTATGAATGGATTCGTCAGGGCAAACCAACAATGCTTGGGGCTGTTTCGGGGGCCATTGCAGGTCTTGTTGCAATTACACCTGCGGCAGGCTTTGTAACACCTCTTGCAGCTATTCCCATGGGCTTTATTTCTGGTGTTATTTGCTACTATGCCATTTTAATGAAAAATCGTCTCGGCTATGATGATTCTCTGGATGCTTTTGGCATTCATGGTGTTGGTGGTACCTGGGGCGCTCTGGCTACAGGCCTTTTTGCAACAACCATGGTCAATGCTGATGGAGCCGATGGACTTTTCTACGGAAATCCTGAATTGGTAGTAATCCAGATAATTGCCGTTATAGCTACCTTTATCTTTGCCGGTGTGGGCACATTCCTTATCTACCATCTTGTTAACTCCATTGTAAAAATGAGAGTGAGTGCAGAGGATGAAGAAGTTGGCCTCGATGTCAGTCAACATGGTGAAGAAGCCTATGGTTTCCTTAATCCTAGCAGTAGTATTTCAACGACAGGTACAGGTGGATCAAATACAACGACTCCTCAAAAAACAATCTCTTCATAGTCATAAAACCACACAGACCCTTCAAGGAAAATCCTTTACAAGGGAATCAAAGAAATATATGGTATGTATTCGACAGGGCAGAAAAGAACGATTTCTATCTGCCCTGCTTTTCTGTCACAATTTCCTCTAACTGTAGAATCTTAACTGTCGCCTTCAATCACGCCCCTACTTTTTTTCTCATACTGATAATACTGACGCAGATGTCGACGAGTTTTTGAATATTGTGGGGGAGATGTAATATATGGAGGAACGACGAGTCGGAACCATCGTAACCCGGAACTCCTATGGCAATGATGTTTTTTTCCGTATTGTGGCGATTCGAGCAGGGGAGGAAGAACCGGAAGCGCTGTTAGAAGGCTTAGATGTTCGCTTGATAGCCGATGCGCCTTGTAGCGATTTAGATGCACCGCCGTTGCTTGAAATTTTTCGATACAAGCAAAGGTTACTCGTTCGCCACCATAAACGTATTGCCAGTTTGCTGCAAGGGTATCAGGAAAAGGGATATTTGCAGGGAAAGACGGAGCGAGACAAAGAAGAACCGAGACAACCGAGACCCGGATCGGTTTTACACATTGATGGAAACAAAGACTACCTAGCCTTATGTATGGATACGTACAAACAATTACAAATTTCAGCCGTTGGGGTTCATCGCGAAGAACATGATTTTCCCCAGATTGTGTCAGACTATTTAACGCAAAGGCCTTTTGATATACTTGTAATCACAGGCCACGATAGCTTGCTCAAACATCAAAGTGACTTAGAATCAATTGATTCGTACCGCAGTTCCCGATATTTTGTGGAAGCGGTCCGTAGAGCAAGAATGATAGTGCCCAATCCAGAAGATCTAGTTATTTTTTCAGGTGCTTGTCAATCTTACTATGAAGCCATTCTAAATGCCGGTGCTAACTTTGCTACTTCACCAGACCGAGTGATGATCCATGCGCTAGATCCTGTCTTTATCGCGCAAAAAGTGGCTTACACACCACGGGATGAATATGTAGAAGTAACAGAAGCGGTTGCGAGTACGATTACAGGCGCTGAAGGCGTCGGCGGTGTTACAACAAGAGGTTGCTTTCGGTAGCTGAAAAAAAGAAAAAAGCCCTGCTGTCAAAATCTTGATAGGCAGGGCTTTTTTACAACTATTTCACTTTCACTTTTTTTCTGTACTCCTGTTGTGAGAAGAAAGGGGAGACAGAAGTGGAGGTGCCTCCTTTGTAAGAACAGAGTTGCGATCGAGCCAAGCGCGGAAACGTTCTTGAGAAGAAGGCCCTTCGTTCATCGTTGCGGTCAGATAAGGCTCTAATAAGGCTAGAATGTTTTGTATAACTTCATCATGGGAAAGATAATGGCCCACAGGAATAGCAAAAGCAGGTTGGCGGCCTAATTTGCCTCCTACCAGCAAAGACCAACCACTTTTCCCCTCTTCTAGGGTGCCTGTTGGGCAAACTTCAATACAGCGACCACAGGCCAGACAGTGCTCTGAAAAATGAGGCCCTTGGTCGAGAAGGTGTACGTACTTTTCAGGGCAAGCTTTCACACAAGCTTGGCAGTGAATACAGGGGTGGTCTGTAATAACTGGTTTTTGCCGTCCTTGTAAGCCAAAATCTCGCACTTGTGGTTGAGAACAGCTATTGGGGCAACAAGAAAGGGAAAAGCGAAGCATGCTGTGATGACTAGATACGTTATGTCCTTCCAGACGCCTTTCTAAGATCTCCTGTAGTGAAAGAAGAAGTTCTTGTGCGGAAAGGACTGCATAGGAACAGTTCTGGTTTCCACGGCAAGTATCTATCTTAAAAGGTGGTAAAACAGGCGCTTGACTCATAGTAGTAACCTCCATTTTGTACTGCCACCATTATAGGGCCTGACTCTTATAGAAGGCTGTGAGCAAGATCAAAGCGGAGTCTATATCATCCAAGTATGAAAGCAATTGTTCATTGGAAAAAATGAAAAGAATACATAACATGGTAGATTAGAGAGAAATATGTCGATTTTTTCTTAGTGGAAAAAAGGAGATGGGCTATCGGTCGCGGAATATCAGTAACAGAAAAACCTTGGGGAAGAGGTGAGCTTCATTTTACAAAAGATGGCACCGGCTAAAATAAACTTAACTCTTGATGTTTTAGGACGACGAACCGATGGCTATCACCAAGTTGCCATGGTTATGCAAACGATCGATTTATGCGATACACTGAGGGTTCGCCGACGCGATGACAAAAGGATTTTTTTGCATGGAGGCAATGACGAAGCGCCTCCTGATCAATCCAATCTTGTCTATCGAACGGTACAGTTAATAGCAGAAACAAAAGGCTTAAAGAGCGGCTTGGATATTTATTTGGAAAAAAAGATTCCTGTTGCAGCGGGGTTGGCCGGCGGTAGTTCTGATGCGGCAGCGATGATGAAATTGTTGAACCAGCTTTGGGAAATGCAGCTTTCTCCACAGGATATGGAGAGAGAACTGGCAAAGCTTGGGTCCGACATTCCCTTTCTTGTGCAAGGAGGCACAGCCTTAGCTACAGGTAGAGGAGAGCAATTGCAGCCTTTACCAGCAGCACCTCCTTTTTGGGTCCTACTAATTAAACCACCTTTTGGTGTTTCTACGCCCAAGGTGTACCAGGCCTTGCAAGCACCTCTGTGGCAAGGCGAACCAGAATCTGATCAGCAGTTGGCCTTAACAGCCAATACGGTAACTATAATAGAAGCACTGCAAAAGAATTCCTATGAAGCAATGATTGCAGCACTGGGGAATGATTTAGAACAAGTTACCCTACAATGGCATCCTGAATTAAAGGAATACAAGCAGATCCTGCTTGATGCTGGCGTTGACCAAGCGATGATGTCAGGAAGCGGTCCTACGATCATGGGCTTTGTTCAAAAGGAAGAAAAAGCAAGGGCGATTGCGGATGCTGTGGCGACATTGTTCGAAAAGAAAGGTTGTCAAGTCTATGTAGCTCGTTCTCTTAATAAGGAGGAATAAAACATTGGAACGCCGATTTGTGCCCATTAAACTAGATAATTATAGACCCTTGCGCGATATCGTTTTTGAAAATTTACGAGAAGCGATTATTGAAGGTGTCTTAAAACCAGGGGAACGATTGATGGAGATTCAATTGGCTGAGGAAATGGGTGTAAGCAGAACGCCGGTTCGAGAAGCCATTCGAAAGCTTGAATTAGAGGGTTTTATTGTGATGGTTCCTCGCAAAGGTGCTTATGTAGCCGGTATTTCGGTTAAAGATATTACGGATGTCTTTGAGTTGAGAGCGGCCCTAGAAGCATTAGCGGCAGGGCTAGCTGCTCAACGCATTACAGAGGCAGAAATAGAAGAACTGGAAAGACTGCTTGTGCATACGTCAGGTTCTTCTTCATCAAAACAATTTGATCTGGAAGTGCTGGTGGCAGGAGATATTTCTCTTCATGATATTATTTACAAAGCCAGTCGCAATCAGAGATTGGTGCAAAATATTAATCATTTACGAGAACAACTACAACGCTTGCGGACAACTTCTTTGGCTCATCCCGGTCGAATGAGAGAAGCATGGGAAGAACATCGCAAAATTGTGGAAGCGATTTCGGAGCGCAATGTAACGCTGGCGCAGACTTTAGCTTGGGAACATATTGAGAATGCTGAGAATAGTGTGTTGGAAGCCATGGGCGTGGTTAAAGAAAAGCTACATAGCGATGTAAAATCCTAAGGCAGGAGGCGATCAAAGCCGTGGATGCAATCGTATTGGCGGCAAGTCCCAACAATGGTTTATTAAAATCTTGCCATTCGGCATCCATGGAAGCGCTGATACCAATTGGATCGAGGCCTATGGTTGAGTATGTGTTGCAAGCATTGCTGCAATGTGAGCCTATCGATCGAGTGGTACTCGTAGGGCCTTGTGAGCTAGAAAAGCGATATGAAAGCAATGATCTTGTTCAAGTTACGGCAGGAGGCACCGACCACTTAGATAGCTTGCAAAAAGGGATAGCACTGCTTAAGGAGCCTTCTGAAGAGATTCTCGTTGTAGCCGGAGATGTACCTTTGCTTACAGCGCAGGCCATCTGTCGTTTTCTAGAGAGTTGCCGAAACAGTAACGGGGACTTGTATTACCCACTGATTCGCAGAGAAGTCAGTGAAGGCAAGTACCCTGGCATGAAGCGAACTTTTGTCAGATTGCGAGATGGGGAAGTAACAGGTGGCAACCTTCTTTTGTTCAAGAGATCCATTCTTGACTCTATTGTTGCGAAAGGCCGAGAATTTATTAAACTACGAAAAGATCCTTTCGGTTTGGCAGGCTTACTCGGTTGGCGTTTTCTCTTATCTTTTATGACGGGCACCTTGACGGTACAGGATGCACAAAACCGAGTTTCCGAACTTCTGGGGATAGAAGGTAGGGCTATTATTGTGGAGGATCCGGAGATTGGATTTGATATTGATAAACCTACTGATTTGGAATTGGCTAGAAAGATATTGTGTTCTTGAGAAAAGTAAGCTACTGACAAAGTCAGTAGCTTTTATTTTTTTCACCGATTCATTGGCAACTTCATACAATGGGGTAGAAAAAGAACCTCCCTCTTTCTAAAGGGAAAGAAAAAAAGGAGGCTCACCGAATTACAGGCTTCGTCATACAATGTGGCGAGCCGTATGGATTCGAGGGTTCAAAACTTGTCGTAGACGTAGGTAATAAAGAAGGAGGATGTTCATGGATATCAAGAACGGCACCATCGAGTTGTTTGCCCAAGTCGTGGTGGCCAAGAACGTTCAGAAGGATGAACCCATTTTGTTCGATGCGGCCCCTCATTGTCATGTGGGCCCCAAAGAAGTCTGCCTGGAGAACATTGATGGATCACCCATCGTTGCCATTGAAAACATCATCTTTGACTTTGATCGTCGTGATCCAGAAGATCTTGTCGTCAATATGAACGGAAACGTAACAGTAACTTTGAATTATGATCTTGTTTTTCTTGTGAAAGATGCCAAAGGGGAGAGAGCTGTTCGCGTTTGCCCAGGCAGCTTTACAAAGATTATTCAATTGCACGAGTTTTGTCCTTCCTTAACACCGGCTGAGCTAGCTGAAGAAGTAGAAGATGCTGAAGTACTGGTGCGTAACGTTCGTTTTGATGTTGTGTTACGCCGCAATGAGAAGTGTGAAGTAAAGCCAAGTGTGCTCGGTACACCTGTTGATGTACTCGTTTTTGCTGATATTATTGTTAAATTAACGCGCTTTACCGATGTCATTGTAGTTGGTGAATTGGATACGCTGATCGACAAAGACTGCTAGTAAATTGCCTCTCTTGAGGGAGCTTGGCCACCCCAAGCTCTTTAATTTTTTGGCTTGCAGGAGGTGACTTACTGAAAAGGTAAGGAGGCACTATAATGGTTCGAACGAAAGAAAATATTCTAAAGGCCCTGGTCTACGAGCAAGCTGCTTATTACAATTACCGTAAGTTTGCAGATGAGGCTAAAAAAGAAGGCCTTCCAGAAGTTGTTGAAGTCTTTCAAGAACTGGCCAGTCAGGAGCTAGAGCATAAAAATAAATTGCTCAGTCAACTTAAGAAATTAGTTCCTCCTGATCTAACCCGTGGAAAAAGAAAGCTATCGCTCATTCCAGGTCCCTCGAAGTCCTGAGAAGTTTCGTTCTTAAAAACTCTTTGTCTCATGATAGACAGAGAGTTTTTTGTTTTTTAAAGAAAGACAAGGAAGTGCATACTTTGTGGCTAATAATGGTAAAATTAGCATTGTAATGCTATATATTGACAATAAGATGATTTTTTCAAGAGGAGTACCAGTCAATGAATGATGCCCAGAAGGGATTGACTTTTCGCGATATCGAAGCAGCAGCTGAGAGATTGTCTGGAAAGATACGGCGCACTCCACTAGAAGTTTCGCGCAGTTTTAGTCAGTTAAGTGAGCGAGAGGTCTTACTAAAGTGTGAAAACTTACAGCTTACAGGCTCTTTTAAGGTACGCGGCGCTTTTAACAAAATATTAAGTTTAACAAATCAAGAAAAAGAAAGAGGTGTTATAGCAGCATCAGCAGGCAACCACGCCCAAGGTGTGGCCTTAGCTTCTGCAATGGCTCACGTAGCTTCTACCATTGTAATGCCGAAAGGAGCACCCATTGCGAAAGTAGAAGCAACAAAAGCCTATGGAGCTTCTGTTATTTTGCATGGTCATAGTTATGATGAGGCTTATGAATATGCTCGAGAAATACAAAAAGAAAAAGGCTCTATTTTTGTGCATGCTTTTGATGACCAGGCTATTATTGCAGGACAAGCTGTTGTGGGGTTGGAGATAGTAGAAGAGCTGTCACAATTGGATGGCATTGTTGTGCCTGTAGGAGGCGGTGGCCTGATTAGCGGCTTGGCTTTTGCTGTCAAAACGTTACGTCCCGAAGTCTCTATTATTGGTGTTCAGACGGAAGCTGCACCGGCGATGGTTCACTCTAAAAAAGTACAAAGTCACAGAACAGTCCAATGTCAGGCTACCATCGCCGATGGCATTGCCGTAGCTTGTCCCGGTTCCCTCAACTTTGAGCTGGTAGATCGTTTTGTCGATGATATGGTGACAGTGGAGGAAGAAATGATTGCTTCTGCTGTTGTTCTTCTTTTGGAACGAGCTAAAATGGTGGTAGAAGGAGCCGGCGCAGCAGCTCTTGCAGCTCTAGTAAGCAAAAAAGTGGGAAATGCCGGGGAGCGGTGGGTGGCTGTTTTATCAGGTGGCAACATGGATATAACCTCGGTAGCCAAAATTATCGAATATGGTCTTGTGCGAAGTGGCCGGCGCTGGGAGTTTCGTATTGTTTTGCCCGATAGGCCCGGTGCTTTACAGCATTTGCTGGCCGAAGTTGCCCATGGTGGTGCCAATATTATTGCTGTGCTCCATGATAGATTGCGACCCGGTCTTTCGCTAAGTCAGGCTGAGGTTATCGTAACCTTAGAGACACGTGATCACGACCACATCCGAGAATTGAGAGAAAGGCTTTTGCATAAAGGTTACAGGATAGAAAGAAATGTTTGATAGGAAAGTGATGGTGGTGTCTAGAAAAGTTTACATTTTACAAAAAGATTGACAATATGTTAGACAAAATTTTTACTGCAAAATTAATCTTCCATTGAAGGTATTAACTGCCAGAGGTCGAATATTGATCCTAAGACAACTATGTAAAGCAGGGAAGGTGGTGAAACCGTGAATATCACCGACATTCGCGTCAGAAAAGTTAATCTTGAAGGTAAAATGAAGGCGATTGTGTCTGTTACATTTGACAATGCTTTTGTTATACACGATGTGAAAGTCGTGGAAGGCCAGAAGGGTCTATTTGTAGCAATGCCCAGTCGTAAAACACCAGAAGGTGAGTATAGGGATATTGCTCATCCCATTTCATCGAATGCTCGTGAGATTATTTCTAAAGCTGTTTTAGATGCTTACAAAACAGCGATGGCCAATGCCATTGCTTAATTCTGCAGAAAAAAGCAAAAAGAAGAGATGCACTAGGGCATCTCTTCTTTTTGCTTTTTCACGTTTCTTGCTCTAGAAGCCAGCTTTCTCTCAGATCAATGTCTTCAAGCCACTCCTGCGACTGTTCTATCATCTCCCAGAGGGGCAGGATTGAAGAAGACAGTTCGTTATATAGAGGCAGTTTCTCAAGATCTTTGCGTAAATGCTGGCAGAGAGGGCGAAAGTAGTCTTTTTCGCCACGATAAAAGGATCGGCAAGCGTTGAGATCGGCAAAATAGTCTAAAGGCAATTGATCTGCAGAGAGAGCTACAACTTTGGCCAGACTGAGAGCGGCCAAAGTGACTTCGGGAGAAACGAGCCAGCTTCCTGGAGACCGGTACTCAAATCGTTTCGGCCCTTTTAAGCGAATATCTCCGATGTAGCCATAATAACGTCGTCTTTTTATAGCAGTGTTGCTTTTTTCGACAAGATATAGTGGAATGAGCAAGTAGTTATCAAGGGCTCGCATGACCTGAAAAGAGAGAGGGACTCCACCGAAGTGGATGTGCCCACCAATGGGAAAGTGTTGAAAGGGTTGAGAACCGGCTAGTAAACGGTACCGTTTGTTTTTTAATTTTTTAGAAGCTCTTCCTAGTAAGGTGCGAATGGATTCAGTGAGTTTATAGGGGGAGCTTTGTGGTGCTGGCCGCAATTCACCGATAGAACGGCGATTGTCACAACCGATGGTACCTTGCAGTGTGAAAAAGCGACTGGCAGGAATTAATTTCCCAGTACGTATATTTTTAATCATAAATTCAGGGTCTGCACCAAGTAAGACTTTTTCATCTGATGTGACTGTAATCAATCTTCCGTCTGGGTTACCTACAAGAGAGCTGCTATTTGTTCTTCTCGCGATATATTGTCCTATGGCTTCTGCATATGCTTTGGCTAAAGAGGGTGTTAAGGCAGGCGCAGACATAACTTTTTTTACTCTGATTCGCCCTCTTGCAGGAATGGCTACTTTAACAGCGCCCAAATCAAGTCGGGCTAAATACATGGCTCTTAGAGCCGTTCCGAGAGCCCGCTGCCGTTCATTTTGACTAAACTGTTTTGCACTTTGTGTCGCTATAATAAATCCATCTATGATGTGAACGATCATTTCACGGGAATCACGTGCCTGTGAATTGAAGGGAAGACGGTGTAGCTTATAAAGCGCGGCTAGTTTTTTGGCTTGAAGCCCTTGAATAACAGAGCTTTTATTGATGGTTAGAACAGTACCTTCTTCCCCTTCGCTATTACCAAAACGCAGCAAAATTTTTGGTGGTAGTTCCGGGAAAGTGGTGCCTTCTTGGCATCGAAGTGCTTGGGCTAAGCGGCGGGCGGATAACTGATTTCGGTGTAAGACAAGTAAACTCAATGGTTTCACCTCGCCGACAAAATTTTGTCGGATAAAAAGGAAACGACGCGTCAATGTGGAATAGTAGACGAAGACTTACCGGCTTTTGCATAATCTATTGAAATATGCGAGAGTATGGGGGTAATGAGCGATGTCAGTACGGGAGGAGCTAGGATGAATAAACGGACGGCAATCGTCCTCGCAGCAGGGAAGGGGACACGGATGAAGTCTCTGCGCCCTAAAGTACTACATGAGGTCGCTGGCCAACCGTTGATCGCCCATGTACTGGAGGCGATTGGCGCTTGCGGAGTTGAAAAGCCTGTTGTTGTGATTGGCCATGGTGGAGAAGAAGTGCAAGCCTATCTGGGTGAGAAGGCTCTTTATGCCTGGCAAAGAGAGCAATGCGGAACCGGTCATGCTGTGATGATGGCACAAGATTTTCTGGCCAATGATGTTGAGACCGTAATGGTCCTCTGTGGTGATACACCCTTGTTTCAGGCAAAAACTTTAGAGGCTCTCTTCTTGGCTCACGAAAAGCAAGGTGCCTTGGCAACGGTGTTGACGGCCCAGATGGCTGATCCGACTGGTTATGGTCGCATTATTCGAGATGATACTGGCGCTTTGTTGGCCATTGTTGAGGAAAAAGATGGGTCGCCCGCGCAACGAGCCATTAAAGAGATTAATGCAGGTACGTACTGTTTTAACAAAGATGCGCTGCGAAAGGTACTTGGTCAATTGAGGCCGAACAATGCTCAAGGAGAGTATTATTTGACCGATGTTTTGGCTCTTTTACGTCAAGAAGGCACGGTGACGGCCTATCAGGTTGATGATGCCAGTGAAGTTCTGGGGATTAACAATCGCCAACAATTGGCAGAAGCTGAGAGATTGATGCAACAGCGTTTGAGAGCCCAATGGATGGATGCTGGCGTAACGATGATCGATCCTTCTTCTGTGTGGCTTCATCGACAGGTTACGATTGAGCCAGATACGGTACTATATCCACAGACTTTTTTAGAAGGCACTGTTACAATAGGAAGTGGTTCAGTCATTGGTCCAGGCACTCGGATCAAAGATAGCTTCATTGGTGCCCAAGTGCATATCCAGAATTCCATCGTACTAGAAAGTCAGATTGGTGACGGCTCTACAATTGGCCCTTTTGCTTATATTCGACCGGGTACCCGGTTGGAGCAAGACGTGAAAGTGGGAGACTTTGTAGAAATTAAGAAGTCCCATATTGGAAAAGGCTCTAAAGTACCTCATTTAAGCTACGTTGGAGATGCGATCATTGGGTCTGATGTAAATGTTGGTGCTGGTACGATAACATGCAATTATGATGGGGAAAATAAATTTCAAAGCATTGTTGAAGATGGCGTTTTCATCGGTTCAAACTCCAATCTTGTGGCACCGGTGACAATAGGCGCAGGTGCTGTGATTGGCGCAGGCTCTACGATTACAAAAAATGTGCCTTCTGGTGCACTTGCTGTAGAACGGAGCCGGCAAGTAACAAAAGAGGGGTATCAGGAAATTCGTCGAAAAAAATGCTGCAAAAAAAAGTAAATGAACCGTTCTCAGGAGGTGCCCAATGTCTTTTTTTAATAAAAAGTTAAAAATTTTTACTGCCAATGCAAATCCTGCGCTAGCCGAAGAAATTGCGGAGTACTTAGGTGTTTCGGTGGGCTCGTCACAAGTTAAAACTTTCAGTGATGGCGAGATTCAAGTAGAGATTGACGAGAGTGTTCGAGGGGCTGATGTTTTTGTAGTGCAGCCTACCTGTCAACCTGTGAACGAGCATATCATGGAGCTACTCATTATGGTAGATGCTTTGAGACGAGCTTCGGCTCGTCGAATTACTGCAGTCCTTCCATATTACGGATACGCGCGACAGGACCGGAAGGTGCGTGCTCGAGCACCAATTTCTGCTAAACTTTGCGCCAATATCTTAACAGCCGCAGGTGCGCGGCGTGTTGTTACAATGGACCTGCATGCGGGACAAATTCAAGGCTTCTTTGATATTCCCGTGGATCACTTGCCGGGCGTACCCATTTTGGCAGAATACTTTTTGAACAAAGGGCTACAGGACATTGTTGTGGTGTCACCTGATCTAGGTGGTGTTACAAGGGCACGTGATCTAGCAGAGCGGATCGGTGCTTCTTTAGCCATTATTGACAAGCGTCGCCCCGAACCGAATGTGTCAGAAGTAATGAACGTAATTGGTGATATCAAAGGCAAGACTGTTGTCATTACAGACGATATTATTGATACGGCAGGAACGATTGTGAATGCTGTAGACGCACTCTTAGAGCGCGGTGCACGAGATGTATATGCTTGTGCCACCCATCCTGTCTTATCAGGACCGGCCATTGAGCGAATTGGCAAATCGCCCTTAAAAGAGTTGATTGTAACGAATACAATTCCGCTCGGCGATGAGAAAAGAATCGATAAGGTGCGCGTACTGTCCGTGGCACCTCTTTTGGGTGAAGCGATTATTCGAATCCATGAAGACTTATCGGTTAGCAAATTGTTTGATTAAATTTACAAAAAAGGGAAGGGGTCGATGGTCCCCCTCCCTTCTTTATTTATCCTGATCCTTTTCGATTTTTTCTTTTTTTTCTATCTCTTTCTCTTCTTCCGCGGAGATAATGAGAACTTCGGGTGATGATGCATTGTCGCTAGAATCACTTTGGCTCATTGAGGGAAGGCTTTTGTCGTTTTCCGTGAGAGATGGCGTTGGCTGTACCTGGGTAGACTCTTCTCCTGCTTTGTATTTCCCTAGATTGACTGTTGCTTGGGTGGGTGCTTGTCCTGAAGGTCCTTCTTGATAAAAAAGGCTGCCAGTGGAATCCCCTCTTTTTTCTCCTTTAGAGAATTTTTCCCAGGACTGACTCAGCTTTTCGCTCCACTCTTTGCTAAGTAGGACTGTGCTATCCCAGAAGTGCCCTGTTTTTTCTGATGCTTTCTTGAACGTTTCTTCTACGGGATTTTCAACGACTGCAAGATCGGTCAGAGAGGCTTCATGAACGAGAATCATATTCTGACTGATGGTGCGTATGGAGCGGGCAGGCAGCACCGCTTTGTTCTGAAACCAGTTGTCACCAAAGCTGCCGCGAAGTTCGATGGATATGATTTTTCCAGTATAGCGATCTAGGTAGTATTCATTGACAATGCCGATTTTTTCACCTTCTGTGGTGAGCACCTTGTTGCCAATGATGGCAATTTTCTCTTTGAACAGTTGAAATAGCTGTGGCAGATTGGTCGCTTTTTGAACCTGGTTGGCTTTATCCACGATGATAGCGGCTTCTCCAATCGAGTGAACTTTACTGAAGGGGATTACTTTCTGTTCTCGAAACAGGCCCTTTTGATCCACCTGTAAAGCAACCACTTCCATGGCTTTGGGGTCTACAATCAATCCGCGCACGGTTCCTATTTTTTGTCCTTCTTCCAGGCTTACGATGGGCCTTGTGAGTAAACTTTTGCTAGCTAGCATGAGGTGGGGACCTCCTTTAGCTTGTTTTCTTCTTCATTTTTATGCCTAGAAGGGTAGAGTAATGACCGATTTTACCTTCTTCTTTGCGATTGCAATAGCACCTTTTGGGCCATACTAGAAGGTGGAAAAGTCTATAATGTAATTGCAAAGGTGGTTCAAACAATGGAGGTCATTCCATTAAAAGTTCAAAAAAGGGAACGAGGTAGTCGTGGTCAACTGAATAAAATGCGCAACCAAGGTCTATTGCCGGCTGTGTTGTATGGCAAGCAGAAAGACGACTTGTTGCTATCTGTCCCTGTAAAAGATTTACAAACAATCCTTCATTCGGAAGGAGGACTCAATAGCATCATTGCTCTGCAACTAGAAGGACAGGCAAGTGAAGACAAACATACCGTTGTGGTGAGAGACATTCAACGAGATCCCATTACGCGTTCTTTTAACCATGTTGATTTTCAGCAAATCAACATGAATGAAGTAATCTCGGCTGAGTTGCCGATTCACTTTGTTGGTGAATCCGTCGGCGTTAACGCCGGTGGCGTTATTCAACATGGTATTCGGTCTTTGCAAGTAGAAGGTATGCCAGCTCAATTGCCCGGGCGTATTGACGTAGATATTACTCAACTTGATCTACATGATAAGCTCTTTGTTCGAGATATTCAGGCACCGGAAGGGATTGAGATTACCTCTGATCCGGAACAGGTTGTTCTTTCCATTGTGGTCCCACGGGCTGTTATAGAGAAAGAAGAAGTTACAGAAACGACAGAAGCGACTGCAGATGAAGAACGGACGGATGGGGCCAAGGAAGAGGAAAAAGAAGGGGAGTAGAAAAAAGCCGTCCTTGTCTGGGGCGGCTTTTTCTTACATAAAGTGTGAAAAAAAAGGGTATGACGTAAGAAGCAAGAAGTACTCCTAAAGGAGGCGATTGCAATGAAGGCAATTATTGGACTTGGCAATCCAGGGAGAGAGTATGAAAGGACCCGACATAATGTTGGTTTTATGGTCCTTGATCGATTGGCTCAGAACTGGGAAATAAACAACTATTCGTCGAAATTTCAAGGCGCTTTTGCAGAGAAGTTTGTCGGAACTGAAAAAGTGATCTTGTTGAAGCCCCAAACGTATATGAACCTGAGCGGACAAGCGGTGGCATCGCTTGCTAGTTTTTATAAGCTAGAACCTCAAGATTTGCTCGTTGTCTATGACGATCTTGATCTTGCTGTGGGGCGCATTCGGATTCGAGCACGAGGCAGCAGTGGTGGACACAATGGAATCAAGTCCATTATAGGCCATCTTGGCAGTGAGTTCTTTCCACGCTTAAAGATGGGGATAGGCAGACCGCCGGTGGGGCGTTCTGCTGCTTCTTATGTGCTAGAGCCCTTTGCAAAAGATGAAGAAGAGGGTTTAGATGCTATGACGGAACAAGCTTGTGAAGCCATTGAATTGTGGCTATTAAAAGGCACGACAGAAGCAATGAATCGCTTTAATGCAAAAAGTTAAGAAGAACGGCTAGTCGGATTTTTTCTTCGAGCCACTTTTTCGTTTTGATTTGAACAAGTTCGTTGTTATAATACCTCTCTAAACTTTGAAGGCGCCTTACTTTTTCTTGAAGATAGCAATCAATCTCTTTGTTGTCGATGGCACCACTTTTTAAGGCCAACAAGGGCCCCCTCTCTTCTTCGGGGTACCAGATGGCTCGCCCAAAATCCCATTCATAGTGATAATACCGCTCAAGCAAGTCAAGGAGACGGTAGGCGTGCAGAGCCTCTTTTGTGTCGTAGCCTTTTTGGGCTACTGCATCTTTCGTAGTCGCAGTGCCTTTGCGCAAATTCTTGATTTTTTCCTTGCTATGACCGATACAAGCGCGATAGAGACCTGGCCTGTTCATAGATGCCAGTTTTTCTCTTTTTTCGATTAACTGCTCAAGCAAGTCATGATAACGAGGTGTAGCATATACTTTGATACTGAAGAGGATTTCTAAAAAATAAGGATTGCCTTTTCCAAGCAGTTGACAGAATCGTCTGATATCATGAACTGTGAAATCTCGCTCTGGAGAGTTATGAGACTGTGTATAGTAGGTGCCATCGTATAAATCGTCGAAAGAAGGAGAAACCAAATACTTCCAATCCTCGTCAGAATTGGCTTCCTTGAGGTTGTAATTAGGAGAACCTACTAAAGCGGCTATGACGACGCTTCGACCGTCAAATGATTGCTCCAAGGAAAGAACCTCCTTACTTTTCTCAGCAAAGGTAGGGAGCGGCTTCTGCTTGACCGAAGAAGTTTATTCAATCTATAATGGGAACGAATTGAGCACCCCTATTCCCCCCAATGGAATAGGGGTGCCTGTTCCCCTGTCCATTATGGTGCATACGATGGGTCTGGGGGAGAGAGGAGAGAGAGAATGATCCAAGAGTTGCATCGAGGCAACCTTTTTGAGTATATGGCTCATACAGCAGAATTTCAGCGCCTCTGGGCTTTGTGGGCTGGGAAATCAAAAGCCTACAGTGTAGTAGGCCTTTCTACGAGCCAGAAGACATTGTTGATGGCGACGATGGTTCGTCAGTCAAGTAGACCTCTTTTTGTGGTTACCTATAGTGCTTATCAGGCGAAAAAGATGATAGAGGATTTACAGACTTTTTTGCCTGATGAGGAAATCTTATTCTTCCCAGCTACTGAAGTAATGCCTTATGAGGTTCTTTCTTCGAGTCATGAATTGGCGACACAAAGGCTCAGGGTGTTAACGCGCTTGGCACGCAAAGAGCCTGTTACGGTGGTAACGACTGTCGATGCTCTGCTCAAAAAGCTGGTTCCACCAAGAGTTATGGAACGAAGCCTGCTATCTTTTTCCTGTGGTCAGATCATGAATATTGGTAATATTGTGTCAGAACTTCATGATTTAGGCTATGAGCGGGCACCTCTCGTGGAGCGGCGAGGACAATTTTCCTTGCGTGGTGGGATTTTGGATATTTATCCCATGAACCAGGAAGTGCCGGCGCGCATTGAGTTTTTTGATGATGAAGTTGATACGATTCGGATTTTCGATCTTGACTCACAGCGTTCTCAAGAAAAAGTATCTTTTTACGAAATCGGACCGGCTCGTGAAATGCTATTGTCCACTCGGGAACGAGAAGAAGGTCGATGTCGCCTTCAGGCAGAGACAAAAAGCGTCATCGAGAAACTTTTAGAGAAAAAACAAGAAGAAGCGGCGGCGCGATTGCAGGAAAAAATGGAGTCCTATGTGGCACAGCTAGAAGCCGGTATCTGGGTAGAAGGTATGGAACAATTTCAGAACTTTTTCTACCCCGATCAAGTCACTTTGCTTGATTACGCACATCCTGAAAGCTTGCTCTATTGGGACGAGCCGATGCGTATGGAAGAGTCAGCTGAGGCAAAGGGAAAAGAAATTGAAGAAACATTTATCCATTTGTTAGCAGCAGGAGGCGCTTTACCAGTACAGCAGACCAACTATCTTACCTATCAAGATATCATGGCTCATCTTAAGGGAAAAGCGCTTTTCTTTCTTTCTTTGTTGCCTAAAAAGATTGCTACGGTAAAGCTGGAGAATACGATCCATTTCACAGGCAAAACAATGCATTCTTTTATGGGCAAATTGAATATGCTGGCTGAGGAGCTTCAAGGTTTTCGGCAAAAGAAATATGCTACTGTCTTGGTGGTAGCAACAAAGGCAAGGCAAAGTCACGTAATCCAAGTATTGCGCGACTATGGCGTGGAAAGCTACGCTTTGGGAGCGATTGATGACACTTTAGAGCCCGGAACGATTGCTGTCGTTGTGGGTGCCTTAGAAGGCGGCATGGAGTTGCCCCAGAGTAAGTTGCTTGTAATTACAGATAGTGAGATTTTTGGGCGAGAGAAAAAAGCAAGAAAGACGAAGAAAAGTCGAGAAGGTGCTAAGATAGATTCATTTCTCGATCTTTCAGTCGGTGATTATGTCGTTCATGTCAATCATGGGATTGGTCGCTACGTTGGCGTAGAAAAGCTTGTTGTCGGTGGCTTTCATAAAGATTACTTGGTTGTTAAGTATGCCGGAGAAGATCGACTTTACGTTCCTACGGAGCAAGTCCATTTAATTCAAAAATACGTCGGTGCCGAAGGGGTCGCGCCGAAAGTGTATCGTCTCGGCGGGAACGACTGGCAAAAAGTAAAGAATAAAGTGAAAGAGTCTGTCCGAGAGATGGCTGGAGAGCTGTTAAAGCTTTATGCAGCACGAGAGAGCCAGAGAGGGACCGCTTTTTCTTCTGATACGTCATGGCAGCGAGAGTTTGAAGAAAGCTTTATGTACGAAGAGACGCCTGATCAGCTTCGCTCAATCGAAGAAGTAAAAAAGGATATGGAGAAGATAAAGCCCATGGATCGCTTGCTTTGTGGTGATGTGGGCTATGGCAAAACAGAAGTAGCCATTCGAGCTGCTTTTAAAGCCGTCTGTGATAACAAACAAGTGGCCATTTTAGTTCCGACGACCATATTAGCGCAACAACATTACAATACTTTTCGGGAGCGGTTTCGCAATTACCCTGAGATTCAAGTAGAAATGCTTTCTCGATTCCGCTCGGCCAAAGAACAAAAAGCAACGATTGAAGGCTTGAAACTAGGTACTGTTGATGTGGTGATAGGCACCCACCGACTTGTATCGAATGACATTCGCTTTAAAGATCTAGGTCTTTTAATTATTGATGAAGAGCAGCGATTTGGTGTAGCCCATAAAGAGAAAATTAAACAACTGCGTACCAATGTGGATGTACTAACTTTATCGGCTACGCCCATACCAAGGACACTCCATATGTCCTTAGTCGGTCTTCGCGATATGTCTACCATTGAAACGCCGCCAGAAGATCGTTATCCCGTTCAAACCTATGTGGTCGAGCATAGTTATGAGATGATTCGAGAAGCCATTCGTCGTGAATTAGGACGTGGTGGTCAAGTTTATTATGTGCGCAATCGTGTGGAAGATCTCGATCGGATTGTACGAGATTTGAATAAGCTTGTTCCCGAAGCTCGAATTGCAATAGGTCATGGTAAGATGCGGGAAGATCAACTTGAGCAGGTTATGATGGACTTTTTAGAAGGGGAATATAATGTTCTCGTCTGTACAACGATTATCGAAACAGGGCTCGATGTTCCCAATGTGAATACCTTGATCGTAGATGGTGCTGATATGATGGGACTGTCCCAGCTATACCAGTTGCGAGGTCGTGTAGGTCGCTCTAACCGATTGGCTTATGCCTATTTTACCTACAGAAAAGATAAAGTGCTGACGGAAGTGGCTGAAAAGCGCTTGCACGCGATTCGGGAGTTTACCGAACTTGGTTCCGGTTTTAAGATTGCCATGCGCGATCTGGAAATTCGAGGTGTGGGCAATTTGCTGGGCCCTGAGCAGCATGGACAGATGGTATCAGTTGGTTTTGATTTGTATTGTCGCCTGCTAGAGGAGGCGATTCAGGAGTTAAAAGGAGATAATGGAGAGAAAAAGGAAGAACTGTCAGAGTTGACGTTGGAACTGAAAGTGGATGCTTTCATTCCAGATAGCTATATCGCTGATTCTGCCTCAAAAGTGCAGATTTACAAACGCTTGTTATCCCTACGAAAACTAGAAGACGTGGATGCACTTGAAGAAGAGCTCATCGATCGCTATGGTGATTTACCGGATTCTGTCCATAACCTGGTTCTGCTTAGCAAAGTTAGGGTGCGAGGTGCCTTGGTGTCTCTTGCTTCAATCCATCAGTCAAAAGATTCTTTGAGTCTCCGCTTTTTGCCGCAGGCACAGTTAAACAGTATGGCCATTGCAGAAGTATTGAAGCTAGACCGAAAAATCAAGTTTTCCAATGGTGGATATGAAATGTTGCTAAAAACAACAGCCCTGCAGGGGCGGGAAATCCTGCTACTACTCGATAAAATGATTGCTGCCTTGCATAAAGGGCTTGAAAAAGCTTCTTCGACGGAGCAAGCTGCCTCAATGGAACAAAAAGTTGCTTCCGTTCCAAAAGCAGCAGCGACATCGACTCTTGTGTGGCCACCGTCGCGGTAAAGGAAGGAATCGCAATTCTTGCGTTCAGTCTGAAGGAAAATTTCTACTTTTTAAGCAACAAAAACACCCAACGAAGGCTGGGTGTTTTTTACATTTTGCTTGCTGCACCAGTTTAAGAATGTTATAATCGTTGCAATAGTGAAGAAAGGGGCAAGAATTGTTGAAAAAATATTTACGGCTTTATATGGGTGTTCTTATAGCACTCCTATCGTTAACTTTGTTAGCAGGCTGTTCTGGAAACTCTGTAGTTGCAACTGTGAATGGAGAATCGTTGTATCGCCATGAGCTAGACAAGCGTGTGGATCGTTACAAAATGGAATTGGCGGCCCGTGGTGTTACGGAAAATAACAAAGACATGATCGCTATGATGGAACAGCAAGAGCTAGAGCGTATGATTGAAGAAAAGCTTTATGAACAAGAAGCGATTAAATTGAATATTCAAGTTACTGATGAGCAAGTAGAAGAAGAATTGGCAAAAGAGAAGATGCGCTTTCAGTCAGAAGAAGAATATTTAGCAGCTCTTCAACAAGTTGAGCTGACAGATCAAGAATTCAGAGAAATTATTCGAGAAGGCATTATGCTCTATGAGCTTTTTGAGCATATTACGGCAGATATAGAAGTATCTGAAGAAGATATGCGACAATATTATGAGGCTCACCCTGAAAAGTTTGTAGAGCCAGAGCAAGTGGAAGCTTCTCATATTCTAGTTGAATCAGAAGAAGAAGCAAGGGAGATTATTGCTCAACTGAGAGCGGGCGCTAATTTTGCCCAGTTGGCCAAGGATACGTCAATTGATCAAGTATCTGGTGAAAGAGGTGGCGAATTGGGCTTTTTCACTAGAGAAGACATGGTAGAAGAATTTGCCAACGCTGCCTTCTCTTTGAACATTGGTCAATACAGCCAAGAACCTGTACCTTCTCTCTTTGGTTATCATATTATTCTTGTGCAAGACAAAAAAGCAGAGAAGAAACTGACTTTTGAGGAAGCAAGAACACAATTGCAGATTGAGCTTCCAACAGAGAAAAAAGTAGAGAAATTTGAAAGCTGGTTCGAACAAGTAAAATCAATGGCTGAAATCGAAAGAAAAATTGCATAGCTTTTTTTCTATCCCCGGATAATTTTTAGAGTTATTCGGGGATATACTTTTTATGGGGTAAAGAGTCATCGATCCATTGATTTGGTGAGGTGCAGTGATGGCATCTCAATGGAAAAAAATGAATAACCCTTTGAGGTGAGATATATACTATCACTGAACCGCACCCCGATAAAGGCCCAAAAAGGAGGGATGGGAAAGGGATGAAAGCAACGGGCATCGTACGGCGAATCGATGATCTCGGTCGCGTTGTAATTCCAAAGGAAATACGTAGAACCTTACGTATCCGTGAAGGTGATCCCTTAGAGATTTTCGTTGACCGTGAAGGCGAAGTTATCTTAAAGAAGTACTCGCCCATTGGAGAATTAGGGGATTTTGCAAAGGAATATGCTGACTCCTTAAGTGAGGCCACGGGGCATATTGCTTGTATTGCCGATCGAGATAATATAATCGCTGTGGCAGGAGCTCCGAAAAAAGAGTTCCTTGGAAAACCGATAGGTCCTGCAGTGGAACGAGTCATGGAAGAGCGTAAAGCTGTACTCATCCATAAACCTGGCGAGCATACCCATTGCAAAGGTTGTCCATCGACAGAAGAAGAAATGGACTGTAAGTTTACGGCTGAAGTCATTGCGCCAATTATTGCAGAAGGCGATCCTATAGGAGCTGTTCTTTTGGCTTCCAAAGATCCCAATGCGAAAATGGGAGATATGGAGATCAAGCTTGCTGAAACGGCTGCTGGTTTTCTAGCAAAGCAAATGGAGCAGTAGCTTTTTCTGATCGGAAAAGTGGAGTGCGAAAGCATAACCTTGGGGTTATGCTTTGCCGCGTTATCGGGGGTGATGCCCATCAGCTCATGGTGGTCTTCGACAGGTAGCCGACGCTTGTTGACGGGAGCTTTGTGGCTCACGGCAGCAGGTGTGATTAGCAAGTTTCTAGGTGCTTTTTATCGAATACCGCTGGCTCGAATTTTAGGTCCTGAAGGTGTGGGTCTTTAC
This sequence comes from Heliorestis convoluta, assembly GCF_009649955.1. NCBI lineage: Bacteria > Bacillati > Bacillota > Clostridia > Eubacteriales > Heliobacteriaceae > Heliorestis > Heliorestis convoluta. Next base: position 2,497,714 of record NZ_CP045875.1, read on the forward strand.
CAGATGGCCTATCCTCTTTATACGATGGTGCTCAATCTTGCGACAGCCGGTCTGCCTGTAGCAATTTCCGTTCTTGTGGCTCGAAAATCAGCACAGGGAGATCATAGCAATGCTCTGCGTATCTTTACAGCTTCCTTCTGGCTTCTTTTTGTCTTGGGTTTAGGTGCTACATATCTTCTCTACATGTATGCTGAAGTACTGGCTGTGCGCATTCTGAAAGATGAACGAGCAATTTACTCGCTCTGGGCTGTAGCACCAGCTATTTTTCTTGCTTCTATGATGGCAGCAATTCGTGGCTATTTTCAAGGTTATCAGCAAATGATGCCGACGGCACTGTCTCAAGTTGCTGAGCAACTAGTACGAGTTGGCACAATCTTGCTTTTAACAATTTTTTTGATGGATAAAGGGATAGAACTAGCCGCTGCCGGCGCGACTTTTGGCGCTGTAACAGGTGGTTTAGCTGGATTGATGGTGTTACTTTTTCTGTTCTATCGTTGGAAAGGCAACCTTTCTTTTCGGAGTTCAGTGTACCACAATGAAATGATCCGAGAAGTGGCCATGACTCGTTCCGAGGCTTTGCAAGGAAAATCCAGCTATTTGTCACTATGGAAATCCCTGTTGCTCTTATCTATGCCAATTGCCTTAGGAGGCCTTGTCACGCCAGTTATGCAAACGGTGGATGCTGTATTGATTCCGCGGGGGTTGCAACTGACGGGCTATACAGCACCGGAAGCGGCAGCCATGTTTGGTGAATTTTCAGGGATGGCAACAGTGTTGATTTTTTTGCCAACGATGGTAACAGGTGCTGTAGGCTCTAGTCTTGTTCCTGCCATATCAAGTGCCTGGTCTGCTGGAAATCAGCAGTTGGCGCGGGAAAACTATGTTACAGCATTGCGCTTGGTCACCATTATATCCTGGCCAGCTGCGGTTGGTCTTGCTGTATTGGCACTGCCGATCTGTACGCTTCTCTTTCACGCGCCCGGTGCTGCTAGCTCTTTGACCTGGTTAGCACCGGCTGTTGTATTTACAGCTTTCTACCAAGTGGCTACAGCAGGGCTTCAAGGCATGGGTCGAACTTTTTTCCCTGTTATTGCTCTAGCGCTGGGAGCTTTTATCAAAGGTGCGTTTAACTTATGGGCTTTACCCGTCTATGGTTTAGCTGGAGCGGCCGTAGGAAGCAATGTCGCTTTTGGCTTGGCAGCATTGATGACAGTGAGCTATCTACACTGGCGCAGCCCTTTTGGCTTTTCTTGGCTTTTTACCTTGTTCAAGCCAGCTGTTGCTGCTACAATAATGGGAGTCTATGCGGCTACCATGCTACCTTACCTAACCGATTGGCTCGGTCCCTGGCCTGGGTTACTGCTCGTCGTCTTATCATCGGGTCTGGTTTACTTGATGACGTTGTTGGCTGTTGGTGGCCTAAGAAGCAGCGATCTGGCGGCGTTGCCTAGAGTAGGTCCGAAGCTGGCACAATGGCAACGTAGATTTTGGGGTCGTTGATCTGTTGCGTCCAAAGCAGAAGTTGCATTGTAGGGAGGACTTTGTCTATGGCTCCAGCGATAGAAATAGTTGGATTGGGTGCGGGTTCACCGGGACACTTGACATTGGCCGGCTGGCAGGCCTTGTGCTCTGCTCGCCGTCTTTTTTTGCGCACTCGTATTCATCCTACCGTTGAATATCTGGAAAAAGAGGGCTTGTCATTTCACAGCTTTGACGATCTTTACGAAAAAGCTACTTCTTTTGATACCCTATACGCAGACATAGCGCACATTCTTTGTCAGGAAGCTTTAAAAGGACCCATTACCTTTGCGGTACCAGGTCATCCTTTTGTCGGAGAGCGAGTTGTACCTTTATTGCTCGAAGCGGCAAAAAAAGAAAACCTGGAGGTTTCAATTATTGCAGGCACGAGCTTCCTAGAAGCGATGTACCCACTTTTGCAAATGGATCCGGCCCAGGGCTTTCTTTTGCTCGACGCTTTGGCTCTCCAAGAGGAAGATCTCATGCCTGGAAAAGAAACAATTGTTACGCAGATTCATTCGACCTTCGTTGCTTCTGATGTGAAGTTAACGTTGATGGAGCAATATCCTGATGATCACGAAGTCGTCGTTGTCAGAGCTGCCGGTGTTGAGGGACTAGAAAAAGTGGCCAAGCTTCCATTGTATGAACTTGATCACCTCTCTTGGATCGATCATCTCACATCGCTCTATGTGCCGTCATTGCCTGCAAGGATTTTCGATAAGGGAAAAAAGCAGGATGATCTGGTACATCGGGAAAGCTCTGTCAGGCCTCTTATGGATGTAATGAAGACATTACTAGGGCCTGAAGGATGTCCCTGGGATAGAAAGCAGACGCATCAATCTTTGAAGCCTTATCTAATAGAAGAAGCCTATGAAGTATTGGAAGCAATTGATGAAAAAGATCCGCAAAAGCTGCAAGATGAATTGGGCGATCTATTGTTACAAGTCCTTTTCCATGCTTTGTTGGCTACTGAAAAAGGACACTTTGGTATGGGCGATGTTGTTCAGTCTATCACCGAGAAAATGATACGACGCCACCCTCACGTCTTTGGCAACGTGCAAGTCAGTGGTGCCGATGAAGTACTTCTGAACTGGGAAGCGATTAAAGCGCAAGAAAAAGGTCAGGGAGAGAAAGAAAAGGGTCAACCTTCTCTGTTAGATGCTTTGACTGTGACGCTTCCGGCTTTACTAAGAGCGGAAAAAGTACAAAAAAAAGCGTCTGTTGTAGGTTTTGACTGGATAGACTGGCAGGGGCCTCGTGACAAAGTGATGGAAGAGTGGAAAGAGCTAGTAGAAGCCGTTGACCTTGGCGATGAAAAAGCTTGTCAAGAGGAACTGGGCGATCTTCTTTTTGCTGTTGTAAATATAGCTCGCTTTTTGAAAGTAAACCCAGAAGAAGCTTTGCAACGGACAACTGATAAATTTATAAGAAGATTTCAATATATAGAGGATGTATGTAGAAAAGAAGGGAAAACAATGTCTTCTTGTTCCCTTGCTGAGCTTGATCAAAAGTGGGAAGAAGCAAAAAGAAGAGAGAAAATGGACAAGAACCAGACCAAAAGAGAGAAATAATTACAGAAAAATGACTCTCTGAGGAATATCTTTCCTGAATATGTCGAAAATATTAATAAACCCTGAAGGAAAAGAAGGGTTTGCAGCGAATACTCATACGAACATTTCAAAGCTAGGAGGGGTTTGGGTGAACAAGACCGAGTTAATCAGTGCGGTCGCTGAGAAAACCCAACTATCGAAGAAAGATACGGAAAAAGCAATCAATGCCTTCTTTTCAGTCGTAGAAGAGTCCTTAAAAGCTGGTGATAAAGTGCAGCTTGTTGGTTTCGGAACTTTTGAAACACGGGAAAGAAGTTCTCGCACAGGCAGGAATCCTCATACAGGGGAAACTATCACAATTGATGCTTCTGTTGTACCTGCTTTTAAAGCCGGTAAAACATTAAAGGATGCTATTGCTTCTAAGTAATTTTTTTGGGTAGATAGGTATCTTGTCATGCAGGACAATCAGGTTTCCCGTGGGAACCTGATTTTTGATCGTGAGGTGTTTTTTTGCGGATCGATAAGTTTCTAAAAGTATCTCGAATTATCAAAAGGCGAACGCTGGCCAAAGAAGTCTGTGATGGTGGACGTATACAGGTAAATGGTCGTCCTGCCAAAGCCGGCACAGAGATTAAAGTCGGCGATCGCGTTGTGATTCAATTTCCGCGAAAGCGTTTAGAAATAGAGATTAAAGCAGTAAAGGACAGTGCCCGTGTAGAAGAGGCGCCAACCCTTTATGAGGTTTTGCAAGAAGAATTTACATCGGAAACTGAATAAGGTTCTACTGAATAAGCCTGCCCACATATTCATGTTGGGGAGGCTTATTCAGTGGAGGGGGGAAAGGAATGAACGATCGAGCAGTCAAGCATGGCTTCGTTGTGTCAGAGCGTAAAAGCATTCAAATTGAAGGGGTAACACAAGTTGGTGCTTTTGATGAGGAAGAGATCTATCTGGTAACTCTGGGTGGACCTTTGTTGCTAAAGGGAGAAGGTTTACAGATTACGCAGCTTAATTTAGATGATCAAATCCTTGCTGTGGAAGGGTATATAAAGTCGGTGCAGTACTTAGAAGAGAATTCCCCCCAGAATTATAAACAGAAAGGCAAGAATCTGATCAGTAGGTTATTACGATGAACTTTTTCATCCCTGTAGAAGGCGAGGGGAGGGTTGAGAGGTGACACCTCTGGCCCAGCAGATTTATGATTTTCTATTGTCTTCTGTAGGGGGTGTGATAATAGGTGCTGGCTTTGATCTCTATCGCACCCTCATTCGGGTAGGATATCGTCGTTGGTGGGTCGCTCTAGCCGATGTGATCATTTGGCTCATGGGTGCCTTGCTTTTCTTCTTACTTTTATTCTGGGGAAACTGGGGCGAAATACGAGCTTATGTTTTTTTAGGTCTTGCGACGGGACTGCTTCTTTACTTTCGCTATCTTTCTGGAGAAGTGCGCGCTTTTTGGGAAGGTATGCTGGAGTTGATATTACACATTTTGCGCACCCTTTTTTACGTCCTTACTTTTCCGTTTATTTACTTGTATCAACTACTAGTGCGTGTAGTTCGTTATTTGCTGAAAAAAAGCCATGCCTTTTGGCAATGGTATCTTCGCCGCTGGGGTCGCCCAATAGGGTCTATGGCTAAAAAGATACGTGGAAGGTGGCGCAACTTCTGGCGTACTTGTCGTCAAAAGCTGGGGCGATGGCGGCGAAGACCGCCTGCTGATCCGCCTTCTATGGGATAAGCTTATTTCAAAACTTCGCATTTTTGATACAAATAGAAAAGGGTTTTTTTCCTCTTTATAGAAAAGAGCAATGGTAAATTGTGCTTTGATGCGAGGTGATTGCCCTGAAGAAGACCAGCAAGGCATCCTTTCTATCTCTAAAAAGCCTGCTATTTTTTTTGTTGGTTTTTCTCTTTTTGCTGGCTTCGATTCCGCCTTATCTACAACAACGGCAATTGGTTCAAGAAGCAGAAACGCTGCAAGCAGAGATTGAAGTACTTCGTCAAGAGCGGATGAAGCTAGAACAACATAAAGCTTGGCTCTCTACCGATGAATATGTTGAGCAGGTGGCTCGACAACAACTGGGTTTGGTTAGGCCTGGAGAAGTCGTTATTATTAGAGCTAGAGATGACATGCGATGAGCCTTCTTTGCCGTAGTTTCAGAAAAGCCAAAAAAGCATTTCTACCTTGTACGGAAGGTGGAAATGCTTTTTTTATGAAGAAAGGATGATAGTTCTGTTGGAACATGAAAAACGCTATGGTGCCATTGATATCGGCTCTAACTCCCTTCGCTTTCTCGTCGCATCAGTGCAAGCAGGAAGGCTTCTGCCTTTGTGGAGGCATTTAGAGACGACACGGTTAGGGCAAAAGGTAGACCAAGATGGTAGACTGTCTCCAGAAGCCATCGAGCGAACAATAGAAGCTTTACGACGAGGCCTTGAAGTTATGAAAGAGCAAGCTCTTGCTACGCCTTATATCGCTGCTTTTGCAACAAGCGCTGTTCGAGAGGCAACAAACGGCCAACTTTTTTGTGATAGAGTGCAAAGAGAACTAGGCCTTTCTGTTAAAGTTCTTTCTGGTGAAATGGAAGGGCGCCTTAGTTATGAAGGTGCTTTGGTGATGATGGATTCTAAGAGTCTCGATGGCAAGGTACCCGTTGTTATTGATATTGGTGGTGGCAGCACAGAAGTGGTCTGGTATGACCAATCTTGGTGGAGGAAAAGCCTACCATTAGGAGCCTTGCGGGTTACAGAAAGAAAATGGTCTGCTCGGGAAATTGTACAAGCTTGGCAGCCTCTTACAACAATCTTGCAAGAACAATTGCGGGGAAAAGCTCCACTTCTCGTTGGTGTAGGTGGTACTGTCACGACCTTAGGCGCTATGGTGTTAAAAATGTCTGTCTATGATCCCGACCGAGTTCACGGCACAAGGCTGTCTTTAGAACAAACGAAAAGCTATGCCAAAGAATTGGCGCTTTTGTCGACGGAAGAGCGTAAAAAAATTGCCGGTCTTCAGCCCGAAAGAGCTGATATAATACCGGCAGGTGTAGAGGTGCTTGCTCAATTTATGGAGCATGCAGGCTTTTCTTCTGTTGTAGTTAGTGAAACAGACTTACTCCACCAGGCCTTGTGGGAAATAGCAAAAGGTCGCTGGTAGTGCCTTTAAGAGAAGCGCTTTACAACGGACTGATGGGCTTTCTGCTCCCATAGATCAGGCAAAGGCTCAAGCTGGCCTTTGCCATATTTGCGTTCTAGTGCTTTGGTAAGGAGCCAATCAGCAAAAGCGGGATTTTTCGGCAAGATGGGACCATGGAGATAGGTACCCACAGCGTTTTTATAGATGGCACCTTCTCCTTTGTCCTGGCCGTTGTTGCCATGGCCTGCTATTATTTGGGCCAAAGGTACTGTTGTCTCGCTAGAGCCTAAGTAGGTTTTACCAGAGTGATTTTCGAAGCCTACTAAAGTGATGTTGGGACCAAGCAGAGGAATTCGAGCAACTACATTTCCGATTAAACGGTTTTTTCCAGCTTCTGTCCAAGCATCAAAGAGACCAAGACCAGGCATTTCATCGCCTTCTTGTGTTTTGTAGTATTTTCCAAGTAGTTGATAGCCACCACAAACGGCGAGCAAGGGCAGACCTTCTTCTGTGGCTTCGACCAATGCGGGACCTTTGTAAGCTTTAAAATCTTGAAAAAGAAGTGTTTGTTCTCTGTCGGAGCCTCCGCCCATAAAGACGATGTCGATGGTGGAAAAGTCAACTTTGTCGCCCAAAGAAGCTTGAACGATGGTAAACTCAATATGACGCCATTGGCATCGACGCGATAAAGCAATGATGTTGCCACGATCTCCATACAAATTTAACAAATCAGGGTAGAGATGAAGCAACTGTAGGGATACTTTTTTCTCCGTTGTAAGGGGGGTTGCTATCATGATACACCACGCTTTCCCTTATTCTTCCCAGTACTTAGGAGAGTAACCCAGGCGGGTTAGCGTTGTTTTGGCAGCTAGCAATGCTGTGTAAGTAGGAAGGATATACAAAGTTTCACCAGGACCTGTAGCTTCGATCGTGCTGGCAATGGCTTCATCGATACTCGCAATGAATTGAATTTTCTGGGCAGGCAGTCCGGCGTAGGAAAGTCGGAGAGCCATGTCTTCTCCCCGAAGGCCCGAAGTGGCGATGCTCTGGAGTTGAGGGGCAATTTGCTCTAAGCTCTCAAAATCAGCATCCCAAAGCCAGGAAATGTCGCGACCATCGGCGGCGTTATCTTGAATCATAATGAGCAATCGCTTGGGTCCTTCATTTTGTCGGAGCGTTCGAATCACTTCATCACAACCGGTAGGATTTTTGATTAAAGCTAGAAAAGCTTTCCGCTCAGCACCGATGTCAAGGCGCTCCATTCTCCCGAAATTGGTACGATACCCCTCAAGGCCCATTTGCATCGAACTTTGGGTTGTCTTCATATGGGATGCTGCAGCGATAGCTGCCAAAGCGTTGTAAATGTTGTAAAAACCAGGGGTCGATAAAGTGATGGAAAGAAGCCCTTGTGGCGTTTCCAGGGAAAAGCTAGAGCCTTCTTCGCCTTTTAATTCGATGTCAGTAATACGCACTTGCGGTTTTGGTCGTTGGAAGCCACAATGTGGACAGTGGTAATGACCAAGTTGACCAAAATAGTACCATTCATACTGTAGCGGTTTGCCGCAGAGGCGACAAAAGCGAGTTTCAGCCGATTGTGACATATCCTTATTGCCATAAGAGCGGCTTTCAATACCGTAGTAGAGAATCGGTCCTCGGTGTTTAACACCTAGAGAAGCTACAAGCGGATCATCTGCATTTAAGATAATAAGTGATTGGGGAGGGAGCTTTTGAAGTGATTTCTTAACAAGCTCTACTGTTTTATCCAATTCACCAAAGCGATCCAGTTGATCTCGAAAAAAGTTCGTAACCACAACAGCTCGAGGTTTTACTTCTTCTGTTAGAGAAGGGACTGTAGCTTCGTCGACTTCAATAATCCCTAAGTCGCTGCCAATCTGACCACCGACAGAGGCCGATTGAATAAAAGCTGTTGTAATGCCGCTGATCAAGTTAGCGCCGGCTCGATTGTGCGTCAGTGTTAGGCCTGCTTTTTCCATAATGGCGGCAAGCATTTTGGATGTTGTCGTTTTCCCATTGGTACCTGTAACGACAATGGCTCCTTTTTTTAATTGACTCGCTAGGGAGGATAACATTTGTGGGGCAATTTTACGACCGACCATGCCGGGTAGGGATGTGCCGCCATGACCGATATGACGATTGACCGTAATAGCTACCTTTCCCAGCCATAAAGCTGTAAGAAGTCGAGGAGAAGGGAACAAAAAGTCACCTCCTAAGTGAATTGCTATTGGTATGAAATATTTCTTCTCGCATTATAAGTATTATAGCACTTTTTTGATTAGACAAACGGATAGAGGATTCTAAAAAGGTTTTTACTACATAGATAAAACAAAGACATAAAAAACATTATTAATATTTTCCCTTACACTCTTCCATCACAGTGCACTATTTAGTAAAATAGTAACAAGCGCATATGGAGTCCTGACCTGCAATGTTACATGGTACACTTGTTCCTGGGAAAGCCTTGGCGTTGGGATGAAAATTCCTCAATGAGAGGGTGGAGCCATTGTTTATCCTCGTCGTTGGATTGAACCACAAGTCAGCCACTGTGGAGATCCGCGAAAAGCTATCTTTTTCAGAAAACGAAATATGTGACGCGTCTATTCAGTTAAGGGAAGAAAAGTCAATTGAAGGTTGCTGTATCTTATCTACTTGCAACCGTACGGAGATTTATGCCGCCTGCACCGATCTCGAAAGAGGACTGGCCTCTGTAAAAAAGTTTCTCTTAGACCGAGGAGAGCTTTCGAGTGAAGAGTTTAGTCGCTATTTCTACGTTCATACTTTGTATGATGCCATTCGCCATCTTTTCCGTGTAGCGTCAGGTCTGGACTCTATGGTTCTTGGAGAGACCCAAATTCTTGGACAGGTACGAACAGCCTATCAGAGAGCTTGTAGTGAGAAAGTAAGCAATGGAATTATCAATACATGGTTCCAACAAGCTATTACGGTAGGAAAGCGAGTTCGCACCGAGACCGGAATCGACCAATTGCCTGTATCGACTTCTTATACGGCCGTTGAATTAGCACGTCAGGTTTTTGGCGATCTATCAGGTTGCAATGCTATGGTCTTAGGAGCCGGCAAAATGAGTGAGCTTACGCTGAAGCACCTAGTTGCGCAGGGTGTACAGAAAATCCTCATTGCCAATCGCTCCATCGAAAAAGCAGAAGAACTGGCATCACGTTGTGACGGAGAAGCCATTCCTTTTTCGCAAGTCTATGAGCGTATGAGTGAAGCTGATATCGTCATTTCCTGTACTGCAGCAACCCATTACGTGATTCGTCGTTCTTTTGTTGAAGAAGTAATGGACAGGCGAGCCCAGAAACCGATGTTCCTTATTGACATTGCTGTACCCCGTGACATTGACCCAGAAGTAGCCCAGGTATCAGGTGTCCATCTCTATGACATTGATGATTTGCAAAATGTAATTGATCAGAATTTAGAAGCGCGGCGCAAGGCAGCCATTGAAGCGGAAAATATTATTAATAAAGAAATTCATCAGTTTCTCCGCTGGTTGAACTCATTATTTGTTATTCCTACTATTATTGCCTTGAAAAGCAAAGGTAACGAGATCAAAGAAAAAGAACTGAATCGTGCTCTTTCCAAGTTAAAAAACCTTTCCGAGAAAGAGAAGAAAGTTGTAAGTTCTTTGGCCAGTTCCATTGTAAATCAGTTGATTCATGATCCCATTACGCAAATTCGTCAATATGCTGCAATGCCGGAAGGGCACTTGTATTCTGAGATCTTACAGAATTTGTTCTGCCTTGATGTGCCAGGACAACGTCAAAAGCACGTGGGACATCGTAAGCAAGAATATGTCGAAAAAATTCGCTGTCACGGATAATTACGAAGGTTTTCGATTGACTTTGTTATCACATAGGAAAAAGGTTTGGTAACTTCTTGCTAGCAATGAGATTGTATGCACATTTATAAGAAAAATTTTTAACAAAACGTAAAAATAGCATTAACAAAGATCTAGTAACGATTTTGCTTGAAAAACAGCTTTTTTTGCGTAAAATGGACACTCTAGACTATTGACTGTATATAAAGAAAGAAATTACAATTAATATTGAACTATATAGAGGGGGTGAAGTAGTGAAAAAACTACAACTGATTGGTCTAACTGGTATTCTTGGTCTTTCCATGGTAGCGCTTACTGCTTGTGGAGGTTCCACGCCAGCACCGGCTCCTCAAGATGAAGAAGAGGTTATTGAGGTGCCAGCGGAAGAGGAAGCTGCTGAAGAGACTGCAGAAGAAGCTGAGGAAGCTGCAGAGGAAGCTGCAGAAGAAGGCGCTAGCCAAGTATCAGCTGCTGACTTAGAAAAAGGCAAAGCACTGTACATGGGAAGAGCAGCTTGTATCGCTTGTCATAAGCTAGGTGACGAAGGCCTTGTTGAGATCGGTCCTAACTTGGGTGATACTGGATCCAAGTTCACATCTGAAGAATTGGTGCAAATCATGATTGATCCTTCAGGTATGGGTCTAGACGCTTCAATGCCACCTGCGCCTATGCTAAACGATGAAGAGAAGAAGCTTGTTGCTGACTTCTTAGCATCTCTGAAGTAGCTTGCTTTCCTCTTGCGTACAGGGGAATACATAGCGATAGTTTTATTGATTAGTAAAGATGCCCCTACGGGGGCTCTTTTTTGTTCCCCTTAGAACGTGGAAATATAATCCTGAAAAATCGTTAGACCATGAGAAACAACCGCTTAAAGTCTAAAAATACTGAATACGTTGCAGCACTTTTGTTAATGGTCTATACATAAAATAAATAACGTGTTATTATACCATCGCGGGAAAATTTTATCTCATTAGGCATAGCATAGACCAAGCCTGTATATGTAGATTTTCGCTGCACAATGAACTTTACTCAACACACTGCTACCCCGGCGATCCGTTTATTCCACATTGTGTAACGAAAATGCGGGTAATGGAGGTTGCAGCTATGTAATATGGGAGCATGAAGAGTAGTTCAAGAACTTTACTATCAAAAGGAGGGGACATCATGAAAGCACCAGATACTAAGGCGGGTACGATCAACTTGATCTTTCTTTCTGTCATAGCCCTGGTACTGCTTGGGCTCATGTTTCGAAGTTTCATGATGGGCGATTACGACGGAGCAACCATTTATATGGGCTTTTTGTTCATCAACTTTGGACTGGCTCTCTACACCTTTCGAGTGGCAGTCTTTGATGGTACTGGTTATAAGGAGGTCAAAGAATAATGGACAACAATGTATCTAGGAGGAAGTTTCTGGGTGGTTTAATCGCTGTGCCCACAGTAGCTGCACTGGCAGCACCATTGGCGGCTGTAGGTGCTTATGTATATCCTCCAGATTCATTTTTACAACCACCAAAGCCCAAAAAAGTAGGTAACATTGCCGACTTAAAACCTTGGGATTCCATTCAATTTGGCTACAACCAAGCACCTGCTATGGTAATTAAGACAGACACCGATGATGTTGTAGCGTATTATCTAAAGTGCACCCATCTTGGTTGTACTGTAGAAGTTCCACAAGGCAATTTAGATGGACAACAACTGGTTTGTCCTTGTCATGGTGGATATTTTGATCCTCTGGGCAATAACACAGGTGGTCCACCACCGACGCCTCTGAAGCAACTGGCCGTCACCATCGATGAGAACGGCGATATTATCGTTGAAGAAAGGATGGCGTAAGGATGAACTGGCTAGAGGAACGTTTACCGGGTATTGGCAAAGTAGTGAAAGATGTTAAAGAACACCCTGTCCCATCTCACACACTGAATGTTTTTTACTGCTTAGGTGGATTGACGCTTGTTGCATTTATTGTACAAGTTGTGACTGGTGTTTTCCTCGCAATGTACTACAAGCCTACACCAGAAGCTGCTTTTGCCAGCGTTCAAATGATTACCAATGAAGTTCGCTTTGGTTCTATGATGCGCTCTATCCATCACTGGGCTGCTAACTTCATGGTTATCTTCTGCTTCTTGCATATGATGAGAGTCTACTATACAGGAAGCTTTAAGAAGCCCCGTGAAATGAACTGGGTTGCTGGATCTTTCTTGTTTATCCTAACCATTGTTATGGCCTTTACAGGCTACATACTGCCCTATGAGCAACTGTCTTATTGGGGTGCTGTTATCGGTGTTGAAACAGCGGGAGCTTTACCTGTTGTTGGTGAAATGACGAAAATCATGATGCAGGGCGGTATTACCGTTTCTGAAGAGATGCTTAGTCGTTTTTACGTGCTTCATGTTCTTGTCCTACCAGCAATTACAATTGCCTTTTTAGTAGCTCACTTTATTATGATTCGTGTTCAAGGCATCTCTGATCCGATGTAAGGGGGGACGAAAGTGGAAAAGCAAAAAAAGTTTACGATACCTTTTATGCCGACGCATATTACTACTGAAGCGGCTGTAACCATGGTTTTTATTGGGGTCTTGTTGATTATGTCTGGTGCTTTCCCCAAATTGATGCACGCACCAGCAGATCCGCTCGTAACGCCGATGAACTTAAAGCCTGAATGGTATATTCTTTGGGGCTATGCCATCCTTGAAATGGTACCGAATAAACTGTTAGGCGTAATATTGCCTGGGGTCTTGCTTGGTCTGTTAGTTGTTGTGCCATGGTTAGAGAGAAACCCTCATCGTCATCCGAAGAAAAGGGTTTTTGCTGTTACTGTCTTCTCTGCCATGATTGTTCTCGTTGCCATATTGACCTACATCGGCGCAACTATTCAGTTTGGATAAATGTGAAGTAGCTATTTTTTGGCAGTGAGAGATAAGAGCGAGGAGGATTCAAGTTGGACAACCGTAAATTAATTTTGTTTGCTTCATCAGCCCTCCTGCTGGTTGGGTTGCTGATGACCCCGCTTTTGCAAGCAAAGGGTCAGGACTTTCAGGGTTCTCAGATCTATAAGACCTATTGTTATGAGTGTCATGGCGTAGAAGGTCGTGGTATTGATGGGCTACGCACAGCCACATTGAACAATGAAGGTTTCTTAGAAGTAGCTGACGATGATTATTGGGAGAAAACGATTCGCTTAGGTCGAGTTGTTCATGAAATGCCTGGCTTTGGACCGGAAGTTATCACCGATAGACAACTAACCTATCTAGTTGACTATATCCGCTCATGGGCTCCTAATGTGCAACCTATAGAATTCAGTGATGAGGTTATTGCAGGAGATCCTGTGAAAGGGAAAGAATACTATGGTATGCTTTGTGCGGCCTGTCATGGACCGCATGGAGAAGGCCTGCTAGGACCGTCATTGACAGACCCAGCATTTTTAGCTTCTGCGAGCGACAACTTTATTTTGCAATCTACGATCAAAGGTCGCCCAGACACAACGATGCCTGGTTATCCGGATTCACAGGATCTACGCAATGTCGTTGCATTTCTCCGTACTTTTGAAGTGGAATTAGAAGATGGAGAACTGCCTGAAGATCTAGTTCTACCAGGGCAGTTTGTAGAAGAAGAGACTGAAGATGCTGAAGAAGCACAATAATCATTTTTTAATGTAAGATTTATAGGGAAAGCAATCCTTGAGGAGGGGTAGAATGATGAGAAAACTACTGAATTTCTTATTATACTGGAGGAATTTTATTTTCTTATTATTCTATGCCCTCCTTGCTGCTTTTTCTTTTGATCTGGTTATGTCCTATTTTAGGCGATGGTTGCAAGGGGAAAGTGATAGTCTTTTCTTTGCATTGCTTGGATTGGGCGGTTTGATTGTCGGTTGTTATGGTCTTATGCGTTTTATATACCATCAGGATAAAAAGCGAGGTAGATTAAAACGACAAATCCGTTGGTTAGAGTAATTGCTTCCCAACGGATTGTGAGCAGCTAACGCATCTGTTTTTTTGTCGCCTCTTCGGACCACGGATCCAATTCTGTATACTTTATTTTAATTAACTAAGTGCGAAATTACGCGTTAGCAATATCTAGGGGGTCTGAGATGGTTGCAGTTAGAGATCTATTTAAATTAGTGGCGGCGCTTTTGATATGTCTATATGCTAGTTGGCTGGGAGCAAAGTATACATTATCCTCCTTTGTATGGTATCACAACTTGAACAAGCCCTGGTTTAATCCTGCGGCTCATACCTTTGAACCTGTATGGCTTATTCTTTATACGATGATGAGCCTGTCGCTTTTTTTAGTATGGAGACAAAGTCCTCAAAAAGATGTGCGCTTTGCTCTATTCTTATTTGGTCTGCAGCTCGCTCTTAACGTGATGTGGTCTTGGATATTTTTTGGCCTACAATCCCCATTTTGGGCAACTGTCGAGATTGTGCTTCTGATGTTTGTGATCGGAGTCACGATTTTTTACTTTTACCGCTATTCAAAGTGGGCAGCTATTTTACTGGTCCCTTACTTCTTAAGAACAGGTTATGAGGCCCTTTTGACATTTCTAATTTGGAGAATGAATTAGTTGATAAAGCTAGTTATAACTTTTTTAGCGTCTTTGATTACGTAAACTGTTGATCAATCTTAGCTTATCTTGTATAATTCAACCAAATAGACGAATCGGTGCAACCTCATACGATGAGGGTGATTAACTAATGACTATGGATACATCAAAAATTGGTCCTAATTCAATTATCCAAACGGTCAAAGCGTTGCGCGAAGCGCAAGGTGAAGAAAAAGTTCATAAATTGTTACATAATGCAGAATTAGAAAAATATCTTCAAATATTACCATCAGAGATGGTTGATGAAGAAGAATTCATCAGACTGGTACATGCCCTAGTTGAACTTTGTGGGTATGATGTAGCGAAAAAGGTTCTGCGAACTTCCGGGCAGTACACAGGTACATATTTACTTGAAAATAGAATTCCCAGAGTGGCCCAATGGTTGTTTGGAGTGGTGCCTAAATCTGTAGGCATGAATTTATTCCTAAAAGCAATTGGTAAAAACGCTTGGACTTTTGTTGGAAGTGGTAGCTTTACATATCAAGTTCAAGGGAATGAATCGTACATAAAGATTGAGAACTCCATCAATAGCCGTGGGCTTCGTGCAGAAGAGCCGCTCTGCGCTTTCTATACAGGTACATTCGAAAAATTATTTCAAACTCTGATAGACCGGAAACTACAAGTGAATGAAAGTAAATGCATAGCTTGTGGTGACAATTTTTGCTACTTTGAAGTGAAGTAATATCTGAAAATAATACATTTTGACTTTTGGACAGGTGTTCTAAAAGGACAAAGTAGACAATACACTTCAAGCAAGAATGAAGTCACACACATAGGTGAAACAATCATCGCTTCTGAGATGAGGTGTTCGTTCCTATCAGTTTAATGATGGAATGGGAGTGCCGAAATGAGTGTTGAGATAAAAGAGCAAAGCGACAATAGAAAAGCTTTGCAGGAACAAGAAGCCCCTACCTACACACTGTGGCAGATTCGCTTACAATTAACAAAGCCCCTTACTTGGGTTGGTCCTGTCTGGGCCGTTGCAGTTGGTACTGTCGGTGCTGCGCAAGCTGACCTAAGCATTGCAACGATTCTTTGGTCCTTTGCACTTATGTTTTTAATAGGCCCTCTCGTCCTTGGAATGGGACAGTCCATTAATGACTACTATGACGCTGATGTAGATGCTATTAATGAACCCCATCGACCTTGCGCTCGGGAACCTAGATTCAAAGAACTTGCTATAGTTAATGTTTTTGTCTTGGGTATAGCTTCTCTTATTTTGTCTTTTTTCTTTTTTCCGATTGAGATATTTTATCTTGTTGCAGTAGGTCTCCTGGTTGCCTACATCTACAGCGCACCGCCCTTGCGACTAAAGCAAAACGGTTGGTGGGGGAACAGTGCTTGTGCACTAACTTATGTATCGCTACCATGGATTGCTGCGCTTTATCTTTTTGATAGTTTTTCAACAAATCAATTAATTCTTGCTCTCATATATGCGATTGGTTCTCATGGCATGATGACCTTAAATGACTTCAAGAGTGTTGAAGGCGACAAGCGTAGTGGCCTCAAATCAATCGTTGTTTTATATGGTGTAGAAGGTGGACTTAAAGTATTACTCGCCATGATGACAATCTCGCAGCTCTTAGCTGCAGCCTTTGTTGCTTATCATGGTCAATACATAGGTGCAACCATTCTAGTTGTATTGTGGTTAGCACAGTTTCCTTTTCAGCCCAAGCTGAAAAAGGATCCTAAAGCAATGGCGCCCTGGTATAACGCGACAGCCAATAGCTTCTTTATTATTGCTATGATGGTTGCTGCGTATAGCCTTAAACATTTATAACTTTTTGATGGCACTAAATCCTTCCTTATCTTTTACAAGGACTTAGATGCTGTCGGGGTGCAACAAAGCTCATGTGAATGAGCGGAAAATACAGGAGGTGAAAAGAGAGTCTTTCTAACTACTCCAGGCCCCTAAGTGCACTTAACACATTTTTTTATACTTTAATTTATTGGCACTTATCTTTTCTGTCGGGGCGCAGAACATTGAAAACTTCATACTTGGGTAAAGGAGGTTGTTCTATGTCAACTGCAGGTGCGGACATGAAAGTCCAAGTCTTTGATTGGTTCAAAGACAAAGTACCCAGTAGTAGATCCGACATTATGCGCGCACATACCAACCATTTAGGTATTGTCGCGGGTTTTGTATCTTTCTTCTTAGTTCACCATTTGAGTTGGGACAACAGTGAGGTTCTGTGGGCACCATCCACATTCTTTTATGCCCGTCTTTATCAATTAGGTATGGATGCATCTCCTCTTAGTGGCGATGCTCTGATGGTTGCTCGTTTACACCTTCTTGCTGCTGTAATTCTCTGGGCCATTGGTCACTTCTACAAGTTTGACAGAGAGCCACTAGAGAAAGTAACAATGGGTAAAGCACTCGTTGCTCAATTCCACTTCCTCGCACTTATTGCTACTCTATGGGGTATTCAGATGGCATTCATTGGCGGAGTCTTAAGAGACGTCGATGGTACTGTTATGGGTCCCACAGGTCTAGACTTTAATATGTTCGGGGATATAACCGCGGCTAAAATGGCAGCGAACCACATCGCTATCGGTGCCGCCTTCTTCCTAGGTGGTATATTCCACCACTTTGCTGGCTTTAACAAAGGCTTCTTCCGCCACTTTGACCACAAAGATGGTTGGGAAGCAGTCCTCGGCGTAAGCTTGCAAGTATTGGCGTTCCACTTTGCAACTGTTGTCTTTGCTATGATCATCTGGGACGACCCAGTTCTCGGATTCGGCTTCATGCAGCAGTATGCAATGTCTGAATACGCTTCAGAAACCATTCGTGAGCTTTCCACAGGAAACCCTGGCTACTTGATCAAGCAAGTTATTCTTGGTCACTTAGTATTTGGTGTTATGTTCCTCTGTGGTGGTACTTTCCACGCTGCACACTACCTCTTCAGAGCGACCAACGATCCAGAGTTGGCAGAGCAACTGAAAGGCTACAAGATGTACCAGTGGTGCTTCGATTATGAGTTCCAGAAGAAATTCTTGGCTCTCATTATGTTCGGTGCCTTCTTGCCCATCCTTGTGTCTTACGGTATTGCAACGCACAACACCATTGCTGACATTCATGCGAACTCTACCATTGGTATGTTTGCAAACATGGATTACATCAGCTATGGTACACCTCTCCATGATGCTATCTTTGGTTCTCAAGGTAACGTCAGTGACTTCATCGCTGCACACGCCATTGCCGGTGGTCTCCACTTTATGATGGTTCCACTGTGGCGGATGGCCTTCTTCAGCAAAGTATCTCCTTGGACTCAAAAAGTGGGTATGAAAGCCAAGCGTGACGCTGAATTCCCTTGCTTAGGTCCTGCATACGGCGGTACTTGCTCCATCTCCCTTGTTGACCAGTTCTATCTGGCTATCTTCTTCTCACTCCAAGTAATTGCACCAGCATGGTTCTACATTGATGGTGCATGGATGGGCTCCTTCGTAGCAACTTCCAGTGACGTCTACAGAAACGTTCTGGCTGCTTACCAGGCTGACCCAACCAGCTACGCTCTCCACTCCGTATCTGCTCTGAGCAATGAAGGTTACTTCAGCTACATCATTTCTCAGACTGTACGCATGTTCCGTTACTATGATGGTCACATGATTCAAGCACTCTTAGGTGCACACTTCATCTGGGCTTTCACATTCTCCATGCTCTTCCAATACCGCGGATCCCGCGACGAAGGTGCTATGGTCCTCAAGTGGGCTCACGAGAAGCTTGGCGTAGGCTTTGCTGGCAAAGTTTACAACCGTGCTCTTAGCTTGAAAGAAGGTAAAGCTATCGGTACATTCTTGTTCTTTAAGATGACCGTACTTTGCATGTGGACCCTCGCAATGGTGTAGACCTTTCGACTCTCACCCCTGCGCCCTAAGGGGCGCAGGGGTTTTTAAGCTCTTGGGCAGATTTTTTTCAAGCTTTTTCGATAATATTGGACAAAAAACACGCGAGATTAGCCGAATTGTGTAACATATGGCTATGCTCAGCATAAAATCCATCATTTTTCTCCATCTCCATGGTGGATACTATAAATGGAAGGATTTATGGAGGTGAAATCCGTGGCGAAAGAATTCAAACAATACGGCCAACAGCAGAGACGGATTAAGGAATATTTCGATGGAGAAGCCTTCGGCCGCTGGGCCGCCATCAGCACTGGTAAAGGCAATAATTTTGCGCAACGTAAACTAATCGAAGGAAGACAGGAAATACATGACTGTCTCATGGAATGGATCGAGCCTTTAGAAGGCAAGTCTGTTTTAGATGCTGGTTGTGGTGCTGGTTTTTTATCTGATCACTTTGCGCAACAAGGTGCCATTGTAAAGGGAATTGACATATCTACAAAAATGATTGCAATGGCAAAAGAAAGAGGTCAAAAGAACACATCATTTGAAGTTTGCGATCTCATGTCTGAAAAAGGCGAGTATGATATACTCGTATCAATGGATGTACTTATCCACTATTCTTTAGATGATATGCCCCAATTGTTGTCCCATGTTCTGGGTCGGGCGAGGGAAAGAGCGTACATATCTTTTGCTCCATCAACAGCTTGGTTTCGTTTCTTAAAAGTAATAGGGGAAAAATTCTCAGGAAGTTCTAAGACAACAAGTGCCTATTTGCATCCTATCCAGGATATCGAAAGAATATTAAATGAACTTGGATATAAAATTACGCGAAAAAAATTAGTCTCCAACATCATTTACAATGCTGTTTTAGTGGAGATTTATCCAAGTAAAAACTAGGAGGCTTGCCATGCGCATTCTACTTATTCAACCAAATTATCATTGTGGTGGCGCAGAGATTGCCGGTAACTGGCCCCCGAGCTGGGCTCCTTACATCGGTGGTACTCTCAAAAAAGCAGGGTATACCAACATAAAATTCATTGATGCCATGTGCGAAGATCTCCCCGATGATATCTTGGGTGAAATTATACGTCGAAATCAACCGGATGTTGTAATGGCCAGTGCTATTACTCCGATGATTTATAAAGCTCAAGATACTTTGAAAGTAGTCAAGGACATCAACCCCAATACCAAAACAATTTTAGGTGGTATTCACCCGACTTTTATGTATTCCCAGGTTCTCAATGAAGCACCCTGGATTGACTATATTGTTCGTGGTGAAGGCGAAGAAATCATTATTAACTTAATGGATGTTATTGCAGCTGGCAGTGATCTCAAGGACCGCAAAAATGTAAAAGGGATTGCTTACTTAGAAGACGGACAAGTCGTTGCTACACCAGCGCATCCTCCCATTGCTGATCTTGATACATTAACACCAGACTGGAGCATTCTTGACTGGGACAAATACATCTACATTCCCTTGAATACGCGAGTCGCTGTTCCTAACTTTGCAAGAGGATGTCCTTTTACTTGTCGTTTTTGCTCACAATGGAAGTTCTGGAGAACCTATCGTGTTCGAGATCCGAAGAAGTTTGTTGATGAAATAGAAATTCTAGTAAAAGAACATAAGATCGGATTTTTTATTCTAGCTGATGAAGAACCAACGATTAATCGTGATAAATTCGTAGCCATGTGTCAAGAAATGATTGATCGTAAAGTGAACGTACACTGGGGCATTAACACTCGAGTCACCGACATTTTACGAGATGCTCATTTACTACCTTTTTACAGAAAAGCAGGATTGCTTCACGTTTCTTTAGGAACAGAGGCAGCAACTCAAATGAACTTAAACTTGTTCCGTAAAGAAACAACAATGGAAGAGAACAAAAGAGCCATTGATATGTTAAAAGCCAATGGCATGGTAGCAGAAGCACAGTTCATTATGGGTCTTGAAAATGAGACGCCACAAACGATTGAAGAAACATTTAAGCTTGCCTTACATTGGAACCCTGATATGGTGAACTGGAACATGTATACGCCCTGGCCCTTCTCTGAGATGTTTGAAGAGCTTGGAGATAAAGTCGAAGTTCGAGATTATTCTAAGTACAACTTCGTAACGCCCATTATGCAGCCCGATGATATGGATCGTGAAGAAGTCTTAAAAGGTGTCTTACGCAGCTATGCGCGTTTCTATATGCGTAAAAGCTTTTTAAGCTATCCCTTTATCAAAGATCCATTTAAGCGGAAGTACATGATGGGATGCTTAAAAGCGTTTATCAAAATGACTGCTAATAAGCGCTTCTATGATCTTGGTCGTGTTAAATACAAAGGTTTATCGGCTGATGTTGATCTAGGCTTTGATAAGTCAAAAATGTTAACAAAAGAAGAAATCAAAGTTTTACGAGCCAATCGACAAGAAGTAGAAGCCGATGTTGACTTCAAAGGTACTGTTTCTGCTTGCGGAGCGCCACGGGACTTGCCTGATTATAAAGAAGAAATTGCAGCTTGTGGAGCACCACGGGATTTGCCAGAATACAAAGAAGGCGACAATGACAAAGACAATACTAATAGGAGAGGCATGATTAAAATATGATCATTGCCAATTATGGTAAAGGCGGCGTCGGAAAATCAACAACAACATCCAACCTGGCTGTAGCTATGGCCAGGTTGGGTAAAAAAGTACTACAAATTGGTTGTGATCCGAAAAGTGACTCAACCTTTACAATTGCAGGTCGCATGATTCCGACGGTCGTAGAAATCTTAGATAAACACAATTATCATTATGAATCGATTGAACCGGAGGATCTTGTTTTCCCTGGTTATGCCGGTGTTCATGTCGTTGAAACAGGCGGTCCTCCTGCTGGAAGCGGTTGTGGAGGTTACGTCGTTGGCGAAACAGTAAAGTTACTAGAAACTCTTAATTTACTTAATAAATATGACGTTATCTTTTTCGATGTACTGGGCGATGTTGTCTGTGGTGGCTTCGCAGCGCCCCTTCAGTATGCTGATCTTGCTTGTGTTGTTTCATCGAACGACTTTGATGCTCTTTTTGCAGCCAACCGTATTTGTGACAGTGTCGTAGAGAAGAACATGTCTGGTTATAACGTCAAGCTTGCTGGCGTCATTGGCAATCGCTGTGACCAGCAAGATTTGCTACAAACTTTTTGTAAACATACAGGTGCGCCACTTATCGGTGTTGTTCCAAGAGCAGAAGATGTTCGAAAGTCACGGGTAAAAGGATATACCCTCTTTGAATTAGAGGAGATGGGGGAACCGGTAGAAGAACTAACGGCAGAATTCCTAAAAATGGCCCAATATCTGCTCAATGATCCTCCGGCGTAATTCCCAATGTGGTTGGAACTCGGGAGATGTTCGAAATTTTCCGAGGGGAGGACGGTCCGTGGAAGGAATCCAGCGCGAAAGCGGGTGCCTAAATACCTTTTGCCCCATCGCTAGTGTTGCCTGGTTACACCGAAAGATTAAAGATTCGTTTTTTCTCATAGTTGGTACTCATACTTGTGCTCACTTCATTCAAACAGCTCTTGATGTTATGGTTTATGCCCATTCTCGATTTGGCTTTGCTGTACTTGAAGAGTCCGATCTGGTAGCCCCCTCTTTGACCAAAGAGTTAGAATCTGTCGTTGATCAAGTTGTTGCAGAATGGAACCCCAAAGTTATTTTTGTAATGACAACTTGTAGTGTCGATATCTTAAAAATGGATCTGGATGTCTCTTGTAAAGAGCTGTCTAAAAAGCTGGAATTCCCCGTACTACCCACACCGGCTTCTGGCATCGATGGCATTTTTACACAAGGAGAAGACAAAGTCTTAAAGGCTTTACTTCCTTTTTGCCCTAAAGAAGAACAAGAAACAAAAAAACAACAAACGGAAGAGCGAAAAAGCAAATGGTTTTTCTTTAATAAAGAAGAAGAAAGTAAGTCCGAAAAACCAAAAAAAGCGAATCTTTTGCTCCTTGGAGCTGTCACTGACGGAACGGCGCAACAGCTACAGTGGGAGCTAAAACGCTTGGGAATAGAAAATGTTGACGTATTTCCCGAAAGTGATCTAACGAAAATGCCTGTAATCAACGAACATACGGTCATTGCTCCTTTACAACCTTACCTAAATGATACGTTAGCTACGATTCGACGTGAACGAGGAGCGACCGTTTTATCAACTTTATATCCTATCGGACCAGACGGAACGGCGCAGTTTTTACAGGATATTTGCAATCACTTCAATGTAGACGCTACAGCCGTTAAAGAGAGAGAAGAACAGACTTGGCAAGAGTTAGAGTCACAAAGAGCGATGATTCGTGGCAAAAAAGTTATGTTCCTCGGTGATAACTTGCTAGAGCTTCCTTTAGCCCGTTTTCTTATAGCTTGTGGTGCAGAAGTTGTTGAAGTTGGAACGCCTTATATTCACAACAAAGATATGAAAGCAGAGCTCGAGAGACTCTCTGAAAGCAAAGTATCTATTGTAGAAAGTCCTGACTTTCACCGTCAACTAAAGCGTATCAAAGAATACGATCCTGATCTCATTATTACGGGATTGGCTTTATGCAATCCCCTTGAAGCAATGGGCTATCGTACAGCTTGGTCTATTGAGTTTACCTTTTCTCAAATACACGGATTTGTAAATTCAATTGACTTAATTAAGATGTTTACCAAGCCATTGAGGAAATGGCAGACGTTGCAGGAGCATGGATGGAATTGACAAGAAATTAAATGGAACCCCAGGGGTGAATGGTATTGAAATTAGCCTACTGGATGTATGAAGGTACAGCCTTGTCGGGCATTGCTCGCGTTACTGGTAGCATGAAAAAGATACATACGGTGATTCATGGTCCCCAGGGAGACAGCTATATCAGTGTTATGTTTTCCATGCTGGAAAGATTTCATGAACTGCCACCTTTTACACTATCGGCCATTGGTCGAAGAGAGATGGCCAAAGGCTCACGAGCTAGATTGGTAGAAACAGTGCTGCGAGTTGATCAAGAGCATCAACCAGATGTTATTGTGATAACACCGACTTGCTCTTCCACACTTCTTCAAGAGGACTTACAAGCTGTTGCTCATACCCTGCAAGCTCGAACAAAAGCTACGTTACTTGTACCAAAAGTAAACGCTTTTCGAGACTTAGAGCATTATGCGATGGACCAGTTTCTTACACAAATGGTCAGCACCTTTGCAGAAGAGAGAAGTAAGACCGAAAGGTTCTCTGTCAATATTATAGGACCTTCTTATTTAGGTTTTCAGCAACTTCATGACCTAGAAGAAATCAAAAAAACCTTCGATTTACTTGGAATTGATGTGAACCTTGTAATCCCCTATGGTGCTTCTGTTGCTGACCTTCGCAATGTAACAAAAGCTCACTTGAATGTGTCTCTATACGGGGAATATGGCTCAGGGCTTTGTAAGTATCTTCAAGAACACTTTGGAATGGAATACCTGTCTATAACACCTTTAGGTATTCGAATGACAGGACGATTTCTAGAGGAAATTGGAGAAAAGGCTGCCATTGATGTAAAGCCTTATATTCGTCAACAAGTAAGCCCAGCTTCTCTCATCTCCCGTTGTGTCAAGTCTGTTGATGCCCTTTCTTCTCTTTATGGCAAAAGGGCCGTTGTTTTTGGTGACTATAGTCATGCTGTTGGGGTTACCTATTTGTTACGAGAAATTGGACTCAAAGTTGAGTGGGCTGGAACGTACATGACCTCAATGGAAAAGCAATTTCAAGCAGAGCTAGAAGGCTTGACGGAGGAAGTTTTTGTTTGTGACGACTTCCAAAAAATCAGCAACAAGATCAAAGAAACGCAGCCAGATATTGTCTTTGGTACGCAGATGGAAAGACACAGCTCAGCACGTCATGATTTGCCTTGTGTCGTGATCAGCAGTCCTGCTCATATTCTTAACTTCCCTCTCTATTCAGCGCCTATTTTAGGATATGGTGGTATGGCACGAATTCTCGATACGATCAACGGCACCATCAAATTAGGATTAGAAGAGCATCTTGTCAATATGTTTGGTGAAGACAATAAAGAGGCGGAAGAGACTTCTGCATTGCAAACAGCAAGCGCTGCGCAGGCGAATGTTCAAAGCCTACAAGGCGGCGAACTGCCATGGACACCTGAAGCTATGAATACATTAAAGCAAATTCCCTTTTTCGTTAGAGGAAAAGTTCAGCGGAATACAGAAACCTATGCAAGAGAAAAAGGACATAAAGAGGTTACGCTAGAAGTGATTTATGCAGCCAAAGCCTACTTTGAAAAGTAGTGCATTGGCTGCAACGGTTATCGCTAAGGGGAGGAAAAATACGCAATGATACTAGCGGCTACTGAACATAACAACAGGCAGCAATCAAGAGCGGTAAAATCGCCAACCTATCCCTTTACAGCCATCATCGGACAAGAAGAGATGAAGTTGGCTTTGATTTTAAATGTTATCGATCCTCGGATTGGTGGCGTTATGATTATGGGCGATCGAGGTACAGGAAAATCAACAACAGTCCGTGCTTTAGCAGAATTGTTGCCAGAAGTTCCTATGGTCTCCGATTGCCCTTTCGGTTGTCATCCACAAAGAAAAAATGAGATGTGCTCTAGCTGCCGTGAACGCTTTGCTGTTGAAGGAGAGCTCCCAACAGTCTATCGAGAGACGAAAGTGATTGATCTGCCTCTCGGTGCAACGGAAGATCGTGTTTGCGGAACCATTGATATTCAAAAAGCACTTTCAGAAGGTGTAAAAGCTTTTGAGCCCGGACTCTTGGCCCAAGCCAACCGAGGCTTTCTCTACGTTGACGAAGTAAACTTATTAGATGACCATCTTGTAGATGTTCTTCTCGATTGTGCTGCTTCTGGTGTTAACGTGGTAGAACGAGAAGGCATTAGTGTGCGTCACCCTGCACGCTTTGTCTTAGTCGGATCTGGCAATCCAGAAGAAGGGGAATTGCGACCACAACTTCTTGATCGTTTTGGTTTACATGCACAGATTCGAACACTACGTGACGCTTCCAAACGAGTGGCTATTATTCGAAGCCGTAGTGACTTTGACCAAGATCCAGATGCTTTTTCTGCAAAGTATCTGGAATCACAAAAAGAGTTGCAGAATAAGATTGTCCATGCCCAGGAATTGCTTTCCGATGTCTTTATTAGTGATGATCTACTCGAAAAAATCGCACAACTATGCATTGATTTAGAGATTGATGGGCACCGAGGTGAACTGGTTCTATCAAGAGCTGCCAAAGCTTTAGCAGCCTTTGAAGGTAGAACGGAAGTGCAAGATGAAGATGTACAACGCATTGCAGTCATGGGGTTACGACATCGTTTGCGGAAAGATCCTTTAGCAACGATGGACAATGGCAGACGGGTTCAGGAAAAAGTGGCAGAAATATTTGGAGTTGAGAAGGCGGGAGCATGAGAGCGCAAAGCTTGCCCTTTGCGGCAGTAACAGGTCAGGATGTAGCCAAACTCGCATTAACACTGGTAGCCGTTGATCCGGCCTTAAAAGGTCTATCAATTGCGGGTCGGCGTGGGACTGGCAAAACAGTCCTGGCACGAGGTCTACAATATTTGTTACCTTCTATTGAACAAATAGAAGGCTGTCTCTGCCATTGCGATCCAAAACGGTCCCGAGCCTGGTGCAGTGATTGTCAGCAAAAATATATTGACGAGGAAACCCTATCAGTTCGCCAAACGAAAGCGCCTTTTGTCGAGTTACCTTTGGGAACAACAGAAGATAGACTTCTCGGTGCAGTCGATGTAGAAAAAGCCCTTGGGGCAGGTAGTCGCTCCTGGCAACCTGGTTTGCTAGGCGAGGCCAACAGAGGCGTTCTCTATATTGATCAACTGAATCTGCTTGATGACAGTCTCGTTAACTCCCTATTCGACGTTATGTCTGGTATGACTCGTCTAGAAAGAGAAGGCATATCAGTCCAATATCCATCAGACTTTATTCTTGTTGGAACCTACGATCCAGAAGAAGGCCCTTTGCGGGCTCATTTAGCGGATCGCCTTGCCATACATGTAAGCAGTGTTGCTATCTTAGAACTTGAGAAAAGATTGGAAATTTTGAGGCGTCAAGAACTATTCCATGATGATCAAGATGCTTTTACGGAGCTATATAGAGAAGATCAGGAACAACTGCTGCGCAAGATAGAAGAGGCTCGAAAAAAGCTTGATGAAGTAGAAATTACGGACGAGCAAGTATTATATCTTATTGGGCAGGCGCTGAAAAGGCAAGTACCAGGTCACCGTTCTGATCTCTTCTCAGTTCGTCTGGCGAAAGCGCATGCTGCTTTACAAGGTCGCAAAAAGGTAGAACCTATTGATTTGGCCATCGCCGTCGAATTGGTAATCAAACCACGTCAGCTCGTTGATGTACCAGAGAACGAAGAGATGGAACCACCACCACCACCACCTCCACCGCCGCCGCCGCCACCAGAACAAGAAGAGAACCAAGAAGAGAAACCACCAGAGCCGCCACAGCAGAATGAAGAAACGGTAATGCTGCCAGAAGAATTTTTCTTTGATAGTGAAGAAGTTGCTGTGGACGATGAATTGCTCGCATTGCAAAACAAAGTACAAAAGCAAGCAAGAGGCGGATCCCATGGTAAGCAAAAAAGCTTAGAGCGAGGTCGTTATACAAGAGCACTTTTGCCACCGCCAGGTAAACCAACAAAAGTTGCTGTCGATGCGACGTTGCGAGCGGCAGCACCTTTTCAAAGCCAGCGACGAGCATCGGGGAAATACGGTGATCGTCAAATCATTGTTACAGAATCCGATCTGAGAACAAAGCAGTTTGTCCGAAAATCGGGAGCCTTAATTATATTTGTTGTTGATGCAAGCGGTAGCATGGCTTTTAATCGCATTCGTAGTGCGAAAGGGGCTGTAGCAACGCTACTCAATGAAGCCTATGTGAACCGTGATAAAGTAGCAATGGTTATATTCCGAGGTCAAGAAGCAGAAGTTATTGTACCACCAACTCGCAGTGTTGAGTTGGCAAAGAAGCGATTTGATCAGGTGCCCGTTGGTGGCGCTTCTCCATTGGCCAGTGCGATTGCCCAAGCCCTCGAACTGGGAGTCAAAGCTACAGGAAGCGATGTTGGGCAAGTTATCATTACTTTGCTAACAGATGGTCGTGGCAATATACCACTAAATCCTCAAGAAGGAAAAAAGATGAATCGTGAACAGTTGAATGAAGAAGTACTTGCCATTAGCAGAATGGTGGCGGAAAACGGCTTCTCCATGCTGGTAATTGATTCGGCCAATCGCTTTACATCAACAGGTTTTGCCCAAAAAATTGCCGATGCATCGAGAGGGCAGTATTATTATCTGCCCAAAATGTCTGCAGAAGCATTAGCAGAGACCGTAAAGAGCGGTGTGCACGCTCTCAGGAAGTAGAGGGGGAGAGCCAGTGTCTAATCGGGTTATGCGCTTTGTCCATGTCTATTTGGAACGGCAGATGTGTACAGCTTTTAGTAGAGCCATCGATGGTATTAACCAAAGTGATCAACCCATTCAAATCGAAGTAGAAGCTTTCTGTGTTCATGAATTGAAAGATTTAGATAAATTAGAAGAATTTCGGCAAGCTGTAGAAAGAGCCGATCTGCTCTATGTAGCCCATGTTTTTGTCGATGATATAGCCAGAAACATTGCCAAAGTAATTCGTCAAGAAGGACAAAAAGTTCCAACCGTTGTCATTCTTAATGCGATGCCCGAATTGATGAAACTCACGCGCATGGGCGGATTCAAGATGGGTAGTGAACAATCTAGCGAATATAGCAAGCTATTGAAGCGATTTAAACGTAGCAAAGACGATGAAAATGAAACAGTGAAAAAGTCATCAGGACCGCCTCTCAAAACAGATCAGATGATGGCTTTAATTAAGACAGTACCAAAAGTTCTCAAGTTTATTCCAGGAAAAATGCAAGACTTACGAACCTATATGTTATGTTACCTGTATTGGCTCAATGGTTCACCGAAAAACTTGAGAAGCATGTTGTTAATGTTATCGAAGCAATACTTTGCACCAACTGAGAATATTACTTTTGATGCACCTGTGGAGTATGCCGAAGAAGGCATCTATCATCCTGATGGTGAGCGCTGGTTTACGTCAAGAGCAGAATATGAAGCATGGTACAAAGACAGAGCGCCTTCAGCTTTACGAGTAGGTCTTATTATATTACGCACAAGCTTGCTAGCAGATAACCATGATCACTATGATGCAGTCATTCGCGCTCTAGAAAGCAAAGGCATTGGTGTCATCGCAGGCATTGCCAAAGGCTTAGATTATCGACGTGTTGTAGAAAACTTCTTTATGGATAAAGGCGCCTATGCCAAGGTAGATGGAGTCATTACCCTTTCTTCCTTTAGCTTAGTCGGTGGACCCGCTTCCAACGATGCCGAAAGCGCTGTAAAAGTATTAAAAGAGTTAGGTGTTCCTTATCTATCAGCCATTCCACTCGAATTCCAGACGATTGATGAGTGGAAAGGGGATATGTCTGGTCTCAATCCCGTACAAGTAGCTCTTAACGTTGCCATTCCTGAATTGGATGGCCTCATTGCTCCTACTGTGTATAGTGGTTATAACATTCACGGTGGATCGAAAGCAACTCCTATTGCGGAACGGATCGAACTGCTGACAGAAAGAATGCGTCGTATTTTGACGCTTCGTAACAAAGCCAATCGTGATAAAAAAGTTGGCATTGTACTCTTTAGTTTTCCACCAGATAAAGGAAACGTTGGTACGGCGGCCTATCTAGATGTCTTTGAATCTCTCTATCTGTTGCTACAAAGACTGCAAAAAGAAGGCTATACAGTTGAAATTCCAGAAAGCCGTGAAGCTTTAATTAAAGCAATTATTGAAGACGAATCTTCTCAATTGCCATCGGCTAACTTAAATATTGCTGATCGTCTGACCATGGAGCAGTATGAGCAAATCAATCCTTATTGGAAAGAAATTGCGCAGACCTGGGGAGAACCACCGGGTGAACTGAACACAGATGGTTCTAGCTTACTCATTTTTGGTCGTCACTTTGGCAATGTATTTATAGGGGTGCAGCTTCATTTGGTTATGAAAGCGACCCCATTAAGCTACTCTTTACTCGCTCTGCTTCACCGCATCATGGCTTTGCGGCCTTCTATCGCTGGCTTGATCGAATTTATGGTGCCGATGCCTTGTTGCACTTTGGGACCCATGGTGCACTGGAATTCATGCCGGGCCATCAAGTGGGTTTAACCGACCAATGCTGGCCGGAGCGACTTTTAGGTCCTGTGCCTAATTTCTATCTCTACAGTGTAAACAACCCTTCAGAAGGTACAATAGCCAAACGTCGCAGCGCTGCAACACTTATCTCTTATCTTACGCCACCCGCTGAAAATGCAGGGCTCTATCGAGACTTACGGGATCTTAAAGACCTTGTCAGCATGTGGCGCGAAAATCGACACAATTCACGAGGTCAATCTATCTTAGAAACGATTGTAGAAAAAGTAATTGCTCTCAACTTAGAACAAGATGTGCCTGTTCCTTCAGAGCCCGGTCAAGATTTTGTTGGCAAGCTGTACGTTTATCTTACGGATCTGGAAAACAGACTGATTCCAACAGGACTACATATCTTAGGGGAAGCACCAGAAGTAGAAACACTCACAGATTATGTAACAGCCATCAGCTACTATGACCGTCCTGAACAGGCGGTAAAGTCACTGGCATCTTTAACTGCAGAATCGATCGGGAAAAAATTAGCCGATCTGGAAAAGTTATCAGAAGCTGGTGGTGAACAAGCCTTAAAAGATTTAGAATTGGTCAGAGAAACCGTGAAAATCGGTGTAGAAAAAATGATTGAGCAATTCATGGAGAAAGACAAAGGTGGTACATTCCGTTTTCTCCGCAGTAAATCCGAAGCGATTGCAGCCAAAACGATGCAAGAAAGATTGCGTCAAAAATCATCTTACGGTGTTGATTTTAACGTAACGGCCGCTGCGAAAACCTTTATCTATCTGCAAGATGTTGTCAAAGACATTGTTTTATCGCAGGAAATGAACTGCCTTTGCCACGCTTTAGATGGCAACTATGCGCTGCCGGGGCCTGGTGGAGATCCAGTTCGTAATCCCAAAACCCTTCCAACAGGGAAGAATAGTCATGCACTTGACCCCCAGGCCATTCCGACTCCCGTTGCTGTACGAGCCGGTCGAAAAGTCGCCGACATGATGTTGCAAAAGCTATACGACAGCACGAAGAGCTATCCTGAATCAATTGCTGTTGTGCTATGGGGCACCGATAATATCAAAACATACGGAGAAGGCATTGCCCAAGCTATGGCATTAATGGGTGTCGAGCCTGTGCCTGATGATCTAGGAAGAATGAGCCGACTGCGCCTAATACCCTTAGAAGAGTTGGGCAGACCACGAATCGATGTAGTAGTGACGGTGTCCGGCATTTTCCGCGACATCTTCCAAGGGCAGATGGAGTTACTGGATGAAGCCGTAAAAATGGCTGCTCTTGCCGATGAAGATTGCGATAGGAACTACATTCGTAAGCATGCTCTTGCGCAAGCAGAAGAAATGAATATTCCATTAGAAAGTGCTGCAACCCGTATCTTCTCCAACGCGCCAGGTAGTTATGGTGGCAATGTCAACCAAATGGTTGAGAACAGCGCTTGGGAAGAAGCAGGAGAACTGGCTGATACCTTCATTAAACGAAAAGGTTTTGCTTACGGAAAGCAAGTTCGTGGAGAAGTGGCTGACGCCATCTATCGCTCTGCTTTATCGAGTGTCGATACAAGCTTTCAGAACATAGACTCTTCTGAAGTAGGTATCGTAGACATTGATCACTACTATGAATACCTAGGTGGCGTATCCGCAGCTGTTAAGAGCATTCGTGGCGAAAAGCCAAACGTGCTCGTAGCCGATACGACAACGCCGAAAGTTCAGATTCGAGGCCTGGAAGAAATGATTCGTTTTGAGACAAGAACGAAAACATTAAATCCCAAATGGTATGAAGGTATGCTTAAGCACGGTTATGAAGGCGTACGAGAAATTCAATCTCGAGTCGACAACACTTTTGGTTGGAGTGCGACAGCTGAAGCGGTCGACAACTGGGTATATGATGAGATCACAGAAGTTTATGTGACCGATGATGAGATGAGGAAACGGTTACAAGAACTGAATCCCCATGCCCTGCGTGGAATCGTGCGACGACTCCTTGAGGCAAACAGCCGCGGCTTCTGGGATGCCGATGAAGATAAGCTAGAGAAGCTGATGGAAATCTATCAGGATATAGAAGATGAAATTGAAGGCGTTAGTGTACCTGCATAATTTTGTCGACTCCTTTGGTAGGTAAGCCCAAAAGATTGTCATACACATAGTAGGGAGAATTAACGAGTGAAAAGGAATTCATCAAAAAAGGGAAAAGTCATCGTGGTAGGAGCAGGGGCAGCCGGTCTAAGTACAGCTGTTCAACTGGCCCATCAAGGTTGGGACGTTACCATTTTCGAAAAAGAGCATACTGCAGGTGGTCGCCTCAGTGCTATTGAGGCATCAGGCTATACCATTGATATAGGCCCAACGATATTAATGATGAACGATGTATTTCATCAATTTTTTCGAGAAATCGATCGTAACCTTGAAGACTACGTAGACCTTGTCCGTCTTAACCCTTGCTATCGACTTAATTTTGCCGATGGTACATCCATCGCGCCGTCGACAGACTTAAAAGAACATCTTGACGAAATACGACGAATCAGTCCCGAAGATGTAGACGGCTATCTCAAATATTTAGCCCAGATCAATCCGAGATATTTGGCGGCACGGCACAAGTTCATTGAAAAGAACTTTAATTCTCTCGGTGACTTCTTAAACGTAGACACACTGGTGGGCATGTGGCAATTAAAAACACTAAATAGTATGTATGCTGACATCAGTCGCTACATAAAAGATGAAAGATTGCGCATTGCTTTAACGTTCCAAGCCATCTATCTAGGCATCTCTCCCTATGACGCACCTTCTATCTATACGATCATTGCTTACGTTGAACATGGTCTTACAGGGATTTGGTATCCCAAAGGAGGCATGAACGCCATCTCAAAAGCACTGGTCCGTGTTTTTGAAGAGCAAGGCGGCCAACTCCATTTGAACCAAGAAGTTACGCAGATTGTTATTGAAAAAGGCGAAGCCAAAGGTGTTAAACTGGCCAACGGAGAGATTCACTACGCCGATGTCGTTGTTTCGAACATGGATTTCCCCATGACCATGGAAAAACTTATTGTGGAGCCTTACCGTGGCAAGTACAGTGCCCAGAAAATTCAATCGATGACCAACTCCTGCGGTGCCCTTATGCTGTATCTAGGTACGAATCGTCGATATGAACAAATGGATGTACACAACATTTATTTCACCAAAAGCTATAAAGAAACACTCGATCAGATCTTTAAAGAAAAAGTTTTTCCCGATGATCCAGCACTTTACGTGTACTCACCGACAAAGATTGATCCCACAGTAGCACCAGAAGGCAAAGAAGTTATCTATGTTCTTTGTCCCGTTCCCAACCTAGATAGCTCTATCAACTGGCAGGAATCTGTTCCAATCTATCGAGAAAAGATTCTGGATAAGCTAGAACGTAGTGGCCTTACAGACTTGCGAAAGCATATTGACTTTGAAAGAATCTATACGCCAGAGACCTTCAATGCTCGATTTAACACCTATCAAGGCTCGGGCTTTGGGTTGGCTCCTACGCTGTTTCAATCAGGATATTTTCGCCCTCACATTAAGTCAAAGGATGTAAGCAATCTTTACTTTGTTGGGGCCAGTGTTCATCCAGGCGGTGGTGTGCCCGTTGTACTTGTTTGTGGACAACTAGCAACTCGCCAAATTATGGCTGACAAACAAGGCTCTTCTGTGGAACAAACTTACTCTGTTGCTACAACTGCAAAAGCATAAAAAAGCTGAAAGCTACAAGGGAATTGTAGCTTTCAGCTTTTTTTGTATTTATTCATCGAAAAAAACTTTTCTTTATTTTCGCCATGACGACAAAGTTTGCTGGTATAGTTCGTTATAATAAAAAAGAATTCCAGATTATACCATATCCTTTGCTTTTGAAGGAGAAGGGCACCAAGGAGGGATGCTTATTGTGGGATGAACCAAATGTATACCCCTTTCGTCGGATCAGAGCGGAGGCGCCACAACCTCAGAAAGGATTTCTTAAAAGAATATGGAATCAAGGATATGACAAAAGAGCAGGACCTAATTTCCAAAAAACGATTACCAAAAATACTAGGCCCCTCATGCAAAATGTGACACAAACTATGACCGCGATGATAACAGCAGCCTTTGTCATGCCTATAAAAATCATCAGAAAAATGGATATGGCAGCTTGGTTGTGGTGGATAACTCTATTTCTCTTTGCTAGAGGTACCATCCTAGGTGGTCTTTCTGTTGCTGCACCTGCTCTAATTGCACTGGTTGCAACGAGAAAACCAGATCGACTATTATTTGCCATGGCGGGAATGATTGCTGGTTGGGCTTCTTTATGGATAACGGAAGGTTCCATCATTTTTCCTGATGATGCAGTAATCGTTAACCCTCTGTTTCAACTTTTAGCTTGGTTTACCATCGCATTGCTAGGCTTTACTCTACAACGATATAAAGATATATCATTATCCCATTTGGCTTTACTTGTACTTCTTACGCTCTGG
Organism: Heliorestis convoluta; assembly: GCF_009649955.1. Classification (NCBI taxonomy): domain Bacteria; kingdom Bacillati; phylum Bacillota; class Clostridia; order Eubacteriales; family Heliobacteriaceae; genus Heliorestis; species Heliorestis convoluta. The sequence goes on from NZ_CP045875.1 coordinate 2,531,894, forward strand.
GCAGTAGGCGGTGCTGCAACAATATGGGAAGGCCCTACTGTCTATGGTACCTTACTTGTACTTTTTGAAGGGCTCGTGGCAGGCCTACTTGTTATTGTTATGGTTAAAGCGCTAGAAAGCCTAGAAGATAAGAACGCCAAAGCTTGGAGCACAGAAGCAACTGCTAGTATTCTCATGATGGTTCTACTGGCAGCACTGGGAATTCCGACAGAGCCTTTATATGGGCTATCGTTACTTACAATATTTTCTGGACTCATCATTTTGATCGGTGCAGCAACCTTTGGTGTAACAGGTGGTACCGTTACTGCCGTAGCCTTAGGTCTTTTACCAGCCCTTGCTTCTTTTGGTGCACCGACCTCTATGGCGATGCTCACACTATCAGGTCTTTTGGCCGGACTCTTTCGGAAATGGGCAAAGCCAGGCATTATAGCTGGTTTTTTTATGGGTCACTTTATATTATCCATTTACCTACTCAATGGAGAACAAGTCGCCAAGCTCTTTCTAGAAGCAGCGATAGCCAGTGCTTTCTTCCTGATCATGCCACCTCGTTGGCTTGCTAAAATTCATCAACGTATTCGAAATAAAGTTGAGAAAAAAAGCGAAGAAGTGGCTCTTTCTGTGGTGTCAAAACGCCTAGAAGAAATGGGCAGTATCTTTCGTCAATTGTCTCAAACTTTAGCAGAACTATCACAAGAAGAGAGTCGCCCTAAACAGTGGACCGCTTTCTATGAAACCATAGAAGAGAGAGTATGCAAAGACTGCTCTAGCTACGGTCTTTGTTGGGAAAGAGACGAGAAGCGCACTCGTCAACATCTGGAAGCACTCCTAGAGGAAATGGAAGAAAAAGGTGAAATGACAGCACGTGAGCTCCATGTCCAGTGTGCTCGCTGGGGAGAACTTTCTGCGACCATTCGGTCTTTATTTGAAACCATTGAAGTAGACCGATACTGGCGACGTCGCATGGAAGAAAGCAAAAATCTGGTCAGTGCTCAATATAAGGGACTCTCTCGATGGATGGAATCTTTGTCACGAGAAATGGTCATCGAGGGCGCACCAGAAGGAGCCCTAAAAAAAGCAAAAGAAGTGTTGGCTACAAAAGGATTTCAGCTAAAAAGCATCGATGAGGAAGTCTATCCTCAACAATGGATTTTGGAAGTAGGCGGCAGGGGTTGTAGTGGTCAATGGTCTTGTGCAGAAGTAGCAGTTCCCACTGTAGCAGAAGTACTTAACAAGCCCATGACAGTGAACAACAGCAACTGCTCAGGACAAAAGGGAAGTTGCGCCTTTTTGCTTTCATCCGAAAAACCATATGGTGTCGAAATTGCAACGGCGCAAGCACCACGTTTTGGAAGTGCTGTTAGTGGAGACAGCATCGGCACTTGGTCCTGCTCTACGTCTAAAAAAATCGTTGCCTTGAGTGATGGTGCAGGAATTGGTGCAAAAGCAGCGAGAGAAAGTAGCGCTACTCTAGCACTGCTAGAGCAGTTTTCAAAAGCCGGTGTAGAAGCAGAAGAAACTGTTGCTGCGGTCAATGCCTTGATTGGCTTAACAACAGAAGACGATTCTTTTGCAACGGTAGACATGGCAGCCTTTGATCTATCTTCCGCTGAATTGGAAATGATCAAGCTAGGCGCAGCGCCAAGTTATCTAAAAAGAGGTCGCAAAGTACAGTTTCTCCAAGCCTCTTCTTTACCACTTGGCATTATAAAATCTTTAGAAGTGGAGGTTCTCTCAACTTCCCTTTTGCCTGGTGATTTGCTGATTATGGTCAGCGATGGAATCGCAGATGGTAAGAACAAGGGAAAAAGGCAAGAAAGATACGTTGAAGATTGGCTTTACTCTTATCTGATAGGGACAGAAGAAGTAAATCCGCAACGCCTTGCCGATGCTATTATGGAGGAAGCTTTACAAGATCATGAAGGAAGAGCCCATGACGATTGTACAGTCATTGTTGTGGCTGTTAGAAATCGTGAAGATAGTTAGATAGAGAACAGGTCTACCGGGCGGGAAGACCTGTTTTTTTATGGAATAATTAGGATATGATAGCTGTAGAGTCTACTATAAGCCTGCTATAGGATCTATCTACTTTTTTTCGTCCGGAACCCTTGCTTTTTAGGAAGGGAAAAGAAAAAGGTTGTAGAATTAAATGACAAAAGAAATAGGGTGAGAAAAATGAACCAGTTGGCCCAACGGTTTCTACAGACCCTTCAAAAAGTAAAAGTTCTAGAAAAGGGACAGAAAATCGTGGTAGCTGCCTCTGGTGGCGTAGACTCAACATCTTTGCTCTGGCTCTTTCGTGAAGTTTCTCCTTATTACCCTCTTGATTTGGTCGTAGCTCACTACAACCATGCCTTGCGAGGAAAAGAATCACAAGAAGATGAAGACTTCATAAAAGCGCTAGCGCATCGACTACAGCTTCCTTTTGCCGTTGACAGTCCCCCGAAAGGGTACTGGGAAAAGGCCAAAGGAAACAAAATGGACGAAGCCAGAAAATTACGCTATCGTTTTTTCCACGATGTAGCCAAAAAGCAAGGAGCCCAGGCAATTTCCCTTGCTCATCACAGCGATGATCAAGCAGAAACCATCTTGTTTCACTTACTTCGAGGCAGCGGTCTCAAAGGCTTGGCAGGAATGTCGCTACAGCAAGGGATGTTACTTAGACCCTTGTTGCCTTTTCGAAGACAGGAACTAGTAGAGTATATGAACCTGATCGGTGAAGCGTGGCGAGAAGATAGCAGCAACCAGTCACTCACATATAGTCGCAATCGTCTACGTCATCAAGTGCTACCTTTGTTAGAGACTTTTAATCCACGACTAATTGAATCACTTAATCGAACAGCAGATTTAATCAGAGCAGAAGATGCTTATCTAGAAGAACGTACGCAAGAAGTCTATAAGCAAGTATGTACAGCAGAAGGGTTGCACATTGCTTCATGGTTGCAGTTGCCTCTGGCGTTACGAAGAAGAATTCTTTATCATTACTTACGTAAACACCATTCTTCTGCCTTTTTGGGTCTTGAAAAAATTAACGAGATTGAGCAAAAGCTTTCAGCAAAAGGCAGTGCGTCCCCTGAGATTACGCAGGTAGCCGGAAAAAGAGTGGTTCGAGAGGAAGGTCTTTTGAAGCTTTGTGAAGAAATGTCGGTAGAAGAAAGGCCTTACTCCTACGAACTTACAATACCAGAAAGCTATTATGAACAGTCTTGTCAACCTATTCATGAAGCCTTGGGGAAGGTGACTTTATGCTGCTTCCCCCTTAATGACGAGCGAGACAAAGCAAACGTACAAAGTGATCCTCTAAAAAAGAAAGGGAAGCACATTCTTTGGCTTGATGATAAAGTTTTGAAAGAAGGAAAGCTGCTTGTTCGTAGTCGCCGTCCCGGCGATCGTTTCTGGCCGCTGGGGATGAAAGGGAGCAAAAAAGTAAAAGACTTTCTCATCGATGAAAAAGTACCGCGAAGAGAAAGAAATTCAGTTCCTTTACTTGTGGTTGGAGAAAAAATTCTTTGGGTCATGAGTTATCGAGCAGACAGAAGATATCTTGCCAATCAAGACAGTACAGGATTAATTGAAGTTCGTTGGGACAAAAATATTTGATATGCTGGTCATAATTGTGATACAATAGCAAAGACTGGCTGAAATTTTCCAATAACTTGCTGGACGCCTTGTAAGAGGTATGAAAATAGGCAGAACAGTGTAGGAGGTTGCAAGTGAGCCGGATTGTAAAAAACCTTGCCATATACATTCTTATCGTCCTTCTGGCGATTGCTGTGCTGAGAATGACAACGCAGCCCGAACCTGCAGAAGAAAGACTCAATTACACGCAGTTCTATCAACTGCTGGTTAACGATCAGATTAAAGAACTTACCATTATTACGGAGCCAGATCGCAACGAGATTACGGGTGTCAAAACAGATGGAACTACTTTCTTTGCCTTAGGGCCTGTAGACATCAAGCGTGTAACAGACAATGTACTGGATAAGCAGATTCCATTTACCCAGGAGCCAGCGCCGAAACCACCTTGGTGGACTGGATTGCTAACAACCATGTTGCCTATTTTGCTTTTAGTCGGTTTGTTCTTCTTTATGATGCAACAGACCCAAGGCGGAGGCTCGCGGGTGATGCAATTTGGAAAGAGCCGGGCTAAATTGCACAACGATGATAAGAAAAAAGTAACTTTTGCCGATGTTGCTGGTGCCGATGAAGTCAAAGAAGAGTTGACAGAAGTCGTTGAATTCTTAAAACAGCCGAAGAAATTCATCGATGTCGGTGCGAAGATCCCGAAAGGTGTGTTACTATTTGGACCACCGGGAACGGGAAAAACTTTGCTAGCTCGAGCCGTAGCTGGTGAAGCAGGTGTTCCTTTCTTTAGCATTTCCGGTTCTGACTTTGTGGAAATGTTTGTTGGGGTTGGTGCTTCTCGAGTCCGTGACCTTTTCGAACAAGCCAAAAAGAATTCCCCATGTATTGTTTTCATCGACGAAATTGATGCAGTCGGTAGACAAAGGGGTGCAGGTCTTGGTGGCGGTCATGATGAAAGAGAACAAACCTTGAACCAGTTGCTAGTTGAAATGGATGGATTTGCAGCCAATGAAGGGATTATTATTGTTGCGGCAACGAACAGGCCTGATATTCTTGACCCTGCATTATTAAGACCAGGTCGCTTTGACCGTCAAGTTGTTGTAGACAGACCGGATGTGAAAGGTCGCAAAGAAATACTGGCCGTTCACGTTAAAGGAAAACCACTAGAAGATGGTGTCGAATTAGAAATATTGGCACGTCGAACACCTGGTTTTACCGGTGCTGACTTGGCGAATATGGTCAATGAGGCAGCGCTGCTTGCAGCTCGTAAAGGGCAGAAGAAAATTTCTATGGATGTACTAGAAAACGCCATTGAGCGTGTTCTAGCCGGTCCAGAGAAAAAGTCACGAGTTATCAGTGATTATGAGAAAAAGCTAGTAAGCTACCATGAAGCGGGCCATGCTCTTGTTGGAGGTTTGCTGGAACATACCGACCCAGTCCATAAGATTTCCATCATTCCACGAGGTCGTGCTGGCGGCTATACCCTCTTATTGCCTGAAGAAGATCGTCACTATATGACAAAATCACAAATTCTTGACCAAGTAACAATGCTGCTTGCGGGTCGGGTCGCTGAAGCACTGGTACTAAAAGAAGTATCGACAGGCGCATCGAATGACTTAGAACGGGCTACAGACTTGGTTCGTAAGATAATTACAGAATACGGCATGTCCGAAGAGCTAGGTCCTCTTACCTTCGGTCATAAGCAAGAAGCGGTATTCTTAGGTCGTGACATGGTGCGAGATCGCAACTACTCTGAAGCTGTTGCTTTCTCAATCGATAAAGAAGCTCGACGCATCATTGAAGAATCTTATGAAAAAGCCAAGAGCCTGCTACAATCGAATATGGATACGTTACATTTAATTGCTAAAACCCTGATGGAAAAAGAAACAATCGAAGCATCTGAGTTTGCTGAATTACTTCAAAACGCTTCGACCGTAAATCTTAAAAAATAAGGGAAGCAAGCTTTTGCTTCCCTTATTTATTTTACATGATAGTAAAGATCGAAGGAGAGAACGACAATGGAACGGACCTATCTAATGATTAAGCCAGATGCAGTACAAAGAGGCTTAGTAGGGGACATCATCAGTCGCTTTGAGAAAAAGGGATTTAAGCTTGTAGCTATGAAGTTTATCCGCTTGACGCAAGAAATGGCTGAGAAGCATTATGGCGAACATGCAGACAAGCCTTTTTTCGCAGGACTTGTTCAGTACATCACATCAGGACCTGTTGTAGCTATGGCCTGGGAAGGCAATGATGTTGTTGCAGTATCTAGAGAAATGATGGGTGCAACCCATCCTGCCAAAGCAGCTCCTGGAACGATTCGAGGAACCTATGCTGTTGATATTGGACGCAACGTCATTCATGGTTCCGACTCTGTCGCTTCTGCTGAGAAAGAATTAGCCATTTACTTCGAAGAAGCTGAATTTGTGCAGTGGGATCGGACTGTAGAGAGTTGGATTGTTGAATAAGAGATTACTACGAAAAAGCAGCCCTATACGAAAGAGGGCTGCTTTTTTTTCTAAAGATCCTTTTCCTAACTTCGTCTTTTCTTAAGAAAGCAGGAAGATAAGTCTTTATGGAGAACTACTACAATAACTACAATACTAAAGTCCTATCTTAATCGTGTAGTGTAAATAGGTGTTCTTTAGAAGTTGAAAAGGTATAATAACTAGAGTAATGTAGAATGTGTGGTAACACTCCACAATAGCAAACGGAGGGAACATCGAGAGATGAAAGAGAACATTCAAATGCTGAATGGCCAAGTGACAGTACGACTCACAGGAACTGTTTCTGTTAAAGAAGCGACAGCACTTCGAGAAGCACTTCTTGAGTATGTAGAGAAAGGTCACAGTCGATTTATTATCAACATGGAAAGCCTTGATTTTATCGATAGTGCGGGACTGGGTGTCTTAGTGGCCATCCACAAGCGAGCTCGCCAACAAGGTGGCGAACTCATCTTACAAGGAATTAAAGGAATGGTTAAAGAAGTCTTTGAACTAACTCGATTAACGAAGGTTTTTAATATTCAGTAAGAGCAGGATTGTCCCAATTAAGACTGACCGTGCTTTACAAATTTGTTATTGCTTATATATACTGTAAACAAAATACCTATATTAATCTTTTCTATTGTCAAAAAGGAGCAACTTCATGAATCGCTATTACCGTATCTGGCGCATTACCAGCATGTTTATTTCCTTTTTTATTCAAGTTTGGTGGTATAAGAAACGGGAAGAGCGGTTAGGAAAGCGCGCAATGGCACCAAAATGGACTGAATTGTATCAAAGCATGGCCCATCGTTTTTGTCAAACGGCAGTTCAGTTGGGTGGCTTGTTGATCAAAGCAGGGCAGTTTTTTGCCACGCGCGTAGATTTATTACCTTCGGAGATGACAAATGAGCTTTCGCAGCTACAAGACGCAGTACCACCGGCACCCTTTGATCATGTGCAAAAGACGATTCATGAAGAACTAGGAAAGCCTATTAACGAAATATTTAGCAGCTTTGAAGAAACAGCACTTGCAGCTGCTTCCTTAGGTCAAGTACACCAAGCCTACCTACCAAAAGGTGAAAAAGTAGCTGTAAAAATCTTACGACCTAAGATTCACCAGATTATTCATGCTGATTTTGCAGCCATACGTATTACAATGGCCTTGGCCAAATGGTTTACTGACATGCCAAAGCAGTTAGATTTAGATGCTATTTATCGGGAAATGCACCAGACTTTCTCTGATGAGTTAGACTATCGCTTAGAGATTCGAAATGCAGAACGTTTTCGCAGTAATTTTGCACAATTTGAGAATATATACATACCTCGTATGTATAAGAGCCACTCTACTTCTAAAGTCTTGACAATGGAATTTATTGAGGGGCAGAAGATTGACAACTATGATTTCTTAAAAAAACATAATATAGATCGCGCCGAGCTAGGTAGGAGATTGGTTCAGTCTTACTTGCACCAGGTTATCGTTGATGGTTTTTTTCATGCCGATCCACACCAAGGAAATCTTTACGTAAAAGAAGATGGCACTCTTGTATTTCTAGATTTTGGAATGGTAGGCGAGATTTCTAGTACGACCAAGGAAAACTTAAAGAATTTACTTTTTTCTGTTGTAGAACGAGATAGTGAAAAAATGGTTGATGCCATGGCTAATTTGGGATTTTTACGTCCCAATGCCAATCGCAACCTTGTACGAAAAGCAATGGAGTTTTTTTTAGAGAATCATACTCCTGACCAAATGAAAGAAATGGAAAAGACAAAAAATTTAGGTCCCATCGCGGCAGAACTTCGTGAATTTGTCTATGATCAACCAATGCAAATTCCTGCTAACTTAATTTTTATGGGTCGAGCAGGTGTTACAGCTTCAGGCGTTGCTTTTGGCTTAGATCCAACGATGGGAGCAGAAGTTGCAGCACCTTATATCAAAAAGCTAATGGACGATACAGACGGTGGCTTAACCAACGTCGTATTAAAAAAAGTAAAAAATTATGGAGCTACCTTAATTGGCTTGCCAACCTTGTTAAATCGCACCTTAAAAAAAGCAGACTTAGGTGAAATATACGTTAAGGTTGGGAATCTTGGTGATATTCAACGAGCTGTACTTTTTCAGACTCGCCTGGCCAATCGGCTCGTTCTCGCTTTATTGACTTCAACAGCTACCATTTGTGCTGTGCTCTTTTATACACAAAATTTCTATGAAGAAGCTCGTGGAACGGCGGCAATTGCTGCCTTATTAGGACTCCTGCTTTTGTGGCACTCTCGCAAAAAGCCAAGAGACTCCAGTCAACCTTTTCATCGCAATGGTCCATTCTAAATAATGAAGGAGGTGAGCCTTACGTGAGCGAAGCTCAAAAGAGTTGTCAGCAAGATTTTTCATCAGAAGAAGGTGAAAAGAAAAAAAGCTGTAGTCCTTGGGAGTTTTCCATCAAAGAGACAGAAGAGGGCTTTACTATCAACATTAAAGGCGATAAAGAAAGATTAAAAGCACGTCGAGAAGCCATAGAGGCTTTTAAGGAGTTTCAAACGAAAGCAAAAAAAGCTGGGTTTTATCATCCTTTTTTCCAATTTTTCTCTCAATACGATCGTAAAAAATAATATAAGATTCTATAAGGTTGACATGTTAAGCAGGAGCATCGCAATGGCGTTGCTCCTTATTTTTATCGAGGAGCTAAAAAAGATGAATTTTTTAGTTACAGGAGGCACCGGTTTTGTAGGCAAAGCGCTTGTGACTAGGCTTCTAGAAGAAGGACATCAAGTGTGGGTCCCAACCCGCCGGAGAGAGGAAAGCAGGACTGCTTCACTGCACTACCTAGCTATTCCAAGAGAAGGAGAGCTACTTCCAGTTTCAACAATGAGAGCCTTAGATGGCATAATCAATCTAGCCGGTGAGAACATAGCAGGGAAACGTTGGTCACCAGAAGTAAAAAGAGAACTAAGACAGAGCCGTATCACCATGACAAGAAGCATTGTAGAAAGCTTACGAGAACTAGAAAAGCAAAATAGCTTGGAAGGGATAATGAAGAAGCAGCCTTTTTTGCTCAGTGCTTCTGCCGTAGGCTACTATGGAACTTCGAGAGCTCATGTTTTTACGGAAGATAGTAAAGTCGGGAAAGGTTTTTTGGCCCATCTTTGTCAGGACTGGGAACGAGAAGCTTTGGTTGCCCGGGACTTTGGTGTAAAAGTTGCTTTGCTTCGCTTTGGTCTTGTTCTAGGTCCCCATGGAGGCGTGTTAAAAAAAATGGACTTACCTTTTCAATTTGGGGCTGGTGGTATTATTGGAGACGGCGAGCAATGGATTTCCTGGATTCATCGGGACGACCTCATTAAGAGTATTTTTTTTATTATGGAAAAAGAGCTAGAAGGACCCTTGAACATAGTGAGCCCGCAGCCTTTGCTGATGAGAGACTTTATGAAGGGGCTAGGCAAAGTGTTAGGCCGACCTGCTTGGACAAAGTTACCCTCTCCAATGGCACGACTTTTCTTTGGTGAGATGGCAGAAGAATTGTTACTAGAAGGACAACAAGTAATGCCTTCACGCTTGCAAGAAAAAGGCTATACTTTTATCTATCGCGATATAGAAGAAGCTCTGCGAGCAATCTATAACAAATGAGTAAAAAGCTATTGGACTTGTTATCGAAGGCGCGTATAATGAAAAAGATCAGAATGAAATATTTACAAAGGCTAGGTGAAAAAGGCCATGGAAAACCTAAAAGTGGGACTAAAGTCCATCAAAGAAGAAGTAGTGACAGAAGTGAAGACAGCCAAAAGCTATGGTTCCGGTGGTGTTGATGTTTATGCAACACCGGCCATGATTGGTCTTATGGAAGGGGCCGCACTATCTGCCGTCGATCCGCTCTTGCCGGAAGGAATGGCCACTGTAGGGATTCATTTGGATGTAGCCCACCTGGCGGCTACCCCTGTAGGGATGAAAGTCCGTGCTGAAGCGGAGGTCATTGCTATTGAGGGCAAAAAAATAACTTTTCATATCCATGCTTATGATGACGTTGAAAAGATCGGAGAAGGTCGTCATCAACGCTTTATTATCTCACTCGATAAATTCATGGCTAAGAATGCAGCCAAAGGGGAAAAAGCGTAAAAATAAGGAGTGAGTGATTGTGAAGTCCGATATACAGATCGCACAAGAAGCAACATTGCAGCCTGTGATGAAAATTGCTGAGAAACTATCGATTCCTGCTGAAGAAGTAGAGCTTTATGGCAATTATAAAGCTAAAATTTCTCTACAAGCTTTTGATCGACTTCGGGAGCAAGCAGAAGGAAAGCTCATTCTCGTTACTGCTATTAATCCAACGCCAGCAGGAGAAGGTAAAACAACAACCACAGTTGGCTTAGGAGATGCTTTGCAACAATTGGGGAAAAAAGTTGTTATCGCTTTACGTGAGCCTTCTCTTGGGCCGAGCTTCGGCGTAAAAGGCGGTGCTGCCGGCGGCGGCTATGCCCAGGTTGTGCCCATGGAAGATATCAACCTTCATTTTACCGGTGACTTTCATGCGATTACATCGGCCCATAACTTGTTGGCTGCTATGATTGATAATAGCTTACATCAAGGCAATCCCTTAAATATCGATCCTCGTCAAGTTGTTTTTCGCCGTGTAGTAGACTTAAATGATCGAGCCTTACGCAATACGATAGTGGGCTTAGGTGGACGGACCGATGGTGTTCCTAGGGAGTCAGGCTTTGATATTACCGTCGCTTCTGAACTAATGGCCATCCTTTGCCTGTCCAAAGATCTACAGGATATGAAAGAGCGTTTTGCACGCATTGTAGTCGCTTACACCTATGAAGGAACGCCTGTGACAGCGGCAGACTTAGAAGCACAGGGCTCTATGGCTGTTTTAATGAAAGACGCAATCAAGCCCAACTTGGTACAAACCTTAGAGCACACACCTGCTTTTCTTCATGGCGGACCTTTTGCGAACATTGCCCATGGTTGTAACTCCGTAATGGCTACACAATTGGCTCTCAAGCTGGGGGACTACTGCGTAACAGAAGCCGGCTTTGGTGCTGACTTAGGTGCGGAGAAATTCTTTAACTTAAAGTGTCGCTTTGCAGGTCTAAAGCCTGCTTGTACCGTTGTTGTCGCTACGGTTCGAGCTTTAAAATCCCATGGCGGTGTGAAAAAAGAAGATCTGAACAAAGAAAACGTAGAAGCTTTAGCAAAAGGCTTTGAGAATCTAGAAAAACATGTTGAAAATGTGGCCAAATTTGGTGTGCCTGCAGTCGTTGCAATTAACGCATTTCCCACAGATACCAAAGCAGAACTGGACTTTCTCTATCAACGTTGTGCTGAATTGGGTATCGAAGTGGCTTTATCAGAAGTATGGGCCAAAGGTGGACAAGGTGGCGTAGAGCTGGCAGAAAAAGTGGTAAGAACGATTGAGACCAAAGCATCGAACTTTCAGGTTCTTTATGAAAGTACAGAACCGCTCAAAGAAAAGATTCGAAAAATCGTGACAGAAGTATATGGTGGTAATGATGTTGTTTTCACAGCAGAAGCAGAAAAACATATCAACCGCTTTAACGATCTCGGCTATCGCGATCTTCCCATTTGTATGGCGAAGACACAATACTCTCTTTCTGATGATATGACCAAAATTGGTAGACCGAAAGACTTTACAGTAACCGTTCGAGAAGTAAGGCTTTCGGCGGGTGCTGGTTTTCTCGTTGTGATCACCGGCTCTATCATGACCATGCCTGGTTTACCCAAACGTCCTGCAGCTTGCGCCATTGATATTGATGACCAAGGCAAGATCGTAGGTCTATTTTAAGCAAGAAAAACCCCGGACCAATGGCAGTCCGGGGTTTTTCTTAAAATAGGCGTTTCCATTATGGAGGGAAGAAGAAGGATTGAAGCGAATTGAAGATATTCTAGAACATCCACTTTTTCAGCAATGTCTGAAAGAAAATGAAAAATGGGAAGCACAAAGACCTTTTTGTCACCATAATCTCGATCATCTTATTGATGTAGCGCGCATTGCCTATGCCATGGCTCTTGAAATGGAGGACTTTTCTTCTTTTTCCAAAGGGCTAGGCCATTGCTGCAGAAATCAAACGAAAGAAGTGATTTATGCAGCGGCTATCTTGCATGACATGGGCAAGTGGAAACAGTACGAGGAAGGATTGGATCATGCTATAGTCGGTGCCCACTATTGTGAGAATGTGCTTATGGAATGTGGCTTTACAGCCTTAGAAAGAGAGAGTATTGCTGAGGCCATTCGATGTCACCGCCATAAATGGAAGGGTGTTAGCAAGACTTTTTTGGGTTCTATTCTCGCGTTGGCCGACTTCCACTCTCGACTCTGTTTTCGCTGTGCTATGCAAGAAGAATGCAACTGGCCAGAACGTAAGCAGCGAAAGCTGATATATTAATGCTTCTTAGTTGAGAAAGGAACGATAGGATGGGACCTGTCCAAATCTTACAGATTCATGAACGACAAAAAATCTACGATCTCATCGCAGAAACAGGCTGTGATCCTGCAGGCACTGCTTTAATGGTACCGAAAGCCCTTCAATATTTAATTCGTATTGCTGAGGTGCCAGCGAAAGCTGCGAACTTATTAAAACAAGAAATGCTAGCAAAAGGTGGCGACTGCGCCGTTTCTCGTCGTACCTGCTCATTAGAAGTAGAGACGACGACGGCTATTTTAATTGGTACGGAAAAACAGTACAAAGCACTTTTGCAGAAACTAAAAATGCAACCTTTTGGGTTGCCTGCTGTGGGAGAACAGATTCGACTTGCTTTACAACGATATGAACAAAGTCGCTATCGCGATCTAAGTTGTAGAGGTAAGACGATAACTCTTGGCAACAGAACGCAAATCATGGGGATCCTGAATCTTACACCGGATAGTTTTTCCGATGGTGGTTCTTATAACGATATCGAAAAAGCATTGCAGAAAATGGAAGAAATGATTGCAGAAGGGGCAGACATTATTGACGTAGGCGCTGAATCGACTCGGCCAGGGGCGGTAGCTTTAACAGCGGAAGAAGAAATAGAGAGACTTAAACCCTTCTTGCCAGAACTGGTGCGTCATTGTCCTGTTCCGATTTCTATTGATACGTACAAAAGCAAGGTGGCGCGCTTTGCCCTTGAACAGGGGGTTCATATTCTCAACGATGTCTGGGGCCTTCGACATGATCGAGAAATAGCTTCATTGGCAGCCTATTACGGCGTCCCTTTGATTTTGATGCACAATCAAATCGAAACAAACTATAAAGATCTAATGGCAGAAATCATCAAAGCCCTTGAAGAAGCCATAGAGTGGGCTCTACAAGCGCAAGTACCGGAGGAAGCCCTGGTGGTTGATCCGGGCATTGGATTTGGTAAAACGTATGAGCAAAACCTCGAAGTAATGGCACGATTGTCAGAGTTTCGAGTGCTGGGTAAGCCGATCCTCTTGGGAACATCTCGCAAATCACTCATTGGAAATACCTTGCATTTGCCTGTTACAGAGCGCCTAGAAGGAACTTTAGCTACATCTGTTTATGGCATTATGTCAGGTGCTGATATTCTACGCGTTCACGATATACAAGCCCATGTAAGGGCTGCCAAAATGACAGATGCACTTGTAAGGAGGGTTAAGTGATGACAGCTTCCTATACTAGGGATAAAATCTTTCTTAAAGCCATGGACTTTTATGGCTATCACGGCGTGCTCGAAGCAGAAAGAGTGCTCGGACAGCCTTTTCAAGTCGATGTAACGTTAGAAGTAGATTTACAAGGCGCGGGATTAAGAGACAACCTACATGAAACGATCAACTATGCGCAAATCTATGAAGAAGTGCGCCACATTATGGAGGGAGAGCCGCGAGCCCTTCTAGAGGCAGTGGCAGAAACGATTGCTGCTACAATTCTTCAAGGCTATCGCTTGGTGAACGCAGTAACAGTCAAAGTTGCTAAAATGAAAGCACCGATTGCAGGGCATTTTCAATCGATGGCTGTAGAAATCCATCGTGCTATAAATAGAGCCTATATTGGACTGGGAAGCAACCTAGGCGAAAAAGAGAAAAACTTAGAAAAAGCCTTAGTCGCTTTACAGTATAACCCTTCTATCCTTTTGCAAAATTACTCTTCCTGGTATTTGACACAGCCGGTGGGCTTTACGGAGCAAGATGCTTTTCTCAATGGCATTGCCGTTGTTGATACCTGGTTATCTCCGCAAGAATTGCTTCACTTTCTGCTAACAACGGAAGATCAGATGGGGCGTCAAAGAAAAGAAAGATGGGGACCACGCACGCTCGACCTGGATTTGCTTTTATATGGAAAAGAAGTCATAGACAGCGAAAATTTGATCGTACCTCATGAAAGAATGTACGAAAGAGCTTTTGTTCTTGTCCCTTTTTACGAAATTGCTCCGAACTGGATACATCCCAGTGGAATTACGACAAAGAAATATTTGGAACGATTGGAAGATGAGCAACCTACGGTATTGCAAGTACCGAAAGAGTCCATTAAAATATAGGTATTTGGCATAGCTTGTACCTACGCTTTTGTCAAAGAAAATCGGAATAGAATGATGATGCAAGAGTCCTGTTGCGAAGGTATGCCGCTTGGAGCCCTCAGGGACCGAGACGGACAAGTAGGAAAGCAGGCCTTTTTTTCACTTGTTGAGAAGCCTCCTTTTTCTTGCCCTGTCTTTTATGTTGCGGTTATAGAAGAAAGGAGGTTTTTCTATGCTGATTTTGCGCACCATTGCTGAGATGCGAGATTGGGTGCGGACTCGTCGTCAAGAAGGAAAAAGCATTGCGCTGGTACCTACGATGGGATATCTCCATCAAGGGCATGTTACGCTTCTTGAAAGAGCAAGGAAAGATTGCGAACACCTTGTTCTAAGTATTTTTGTCAATCCTCTTCAATTTGGGCAAGGTGAAGATTATGAAGACTATCCAAGAGATTTAGAACAGGATAGCCAAATTGCAGAACAGGCTCAGGTGGATGTTATCTTTGCACCAACGGTGAAAGAGATGTATCCAAGAGGCCAAAAGACCTTTGTCGACGTAGAAGAGCTTACTGAACCTTTATGTGGTGCTCGTCGCCCCGGTCATTTCCGAGGTGTTACGACAGTCGTATCAAAGCTATTCCATATTGTTACACCTAATTTTGCTTACTTTGGCCAAAAAGATGCCCAGCAAGTGGCTGTAATTACTAGAATGGTACAAGACTTGAATATGAATATAAAAGTTGAAGTTGTACCGATTGTAAGAGAATCCGATGGCTTGGCCATGTCATCAAGAAACGTCTATCTCAATGAAGAAGAGCGAGAAGAAGCTACCATACTATACAAGGCTTTAGAAAAAGCTCGAACAGAAATCTTGCAGGGTCAAAGATGCAGCAAAATGATTGTAGAGTCAATAAAAGAATTCATCGCTCAAAGTGCTAGGGCAAAAATTGACTACATTGAAGTTGTAGACGCCTTTTCCATGGAGCCAAAGCAAGAACTAGTTGGTTCCTGCCTCATTGCCCTCGCTGTCTATATTGGGAAAACTCGCTTAATTGACAACGTCGTTGTGGAGGTGTAATCAAGTGTTTCGTACTATGCATAAATCAAAAATTCACAGAGCGACAGTCACAGAAGCGAATCTGAACTATATGGGATCCATTACGATTGATGAAGATTTGATGGATCTAGCTGATATTTTAGAGAACGAAAAGGTCCAAGTGGTTAATAATAACAACGGTTCTCGATTTGAGACTTATGTAATTCCAGGACCGAGAAACTCTCGCGTCATTTGTCTCAATGGTGCCGCCGCTCGTCTGGTTCAACCGGGTGATGAAGTAATTATTATTTCTTATGGCATTTATGATGATCAAGAAGCACGCAAGCATAAGCCTCGCGTACTTTTTCTAGATAAAAACAACAAGGTTCTTGCACAAGAGCAAGTGGAACGAGCCGGTCAAATCGGGCCTCGTTGATACCTTTCCTTGACAATAAGAAGTTGCCTACGCTAGAATATTCTTAACTTTGCTCTCTGGCAAATTGTTCCTAACAGGGGAGCGGGGTATGAAAGGGGTTACGTCAATTGAGTCCTCGAACGCTGGATGCAGATTCCGTTGCTTCAATGTCCCAAGCAATTCAGAAACTGAAAAAAGAGCGCAATGCAGTTATTTTAGCCCATCTTTACCAGCGTCCCGAAATACAAGACATTGCTGACTTTGTCGGGGATTCCTTGCAGTTATCTCAAATGGCGGCGCAGACGGACGCTGATGTAATCGTCTTCTGTGGTGTCCATTTTATGGCCGAAAGTGCTGCCATCTTGTCACCGCAAAAAATAGTTTTGTTGCCGGAAGAAGAGGCAGGCTGTCCTATGGCTGATATGGTGACAGCATCGGAGCTGCAACGACGAAAAGCCGAGATGGGTGACGTCCTCGTTGTGGCGTATGTGAACACTTCAGCTGCGGTAAAAGCAGAAAGCGATATTTGCTGTACTTCCTCGAATGCTGTAAAAGTTGTGGCTACTTTGCCACAAGATAAGCCCCTATTATTTATTCCTGATCGCAACCTCGGTGACTGGGTTTCCCAAAAAACGGGTCGAGAAATGACCATGTGGCAAGGTTACTGTAACACCCATGATCGATTGACTGTAGAGGATGTTATAAAAGCCAAGGAAAAGTATCCTGAGGCTTCTTTTATAGCCCATCCCGAATGTCAACCTGATGTCGTAGCCATGGCTGACTTTGTAGCTTCTACGACAGGGTTGATTAACTATGCAGTCCAATCAGAAGCACAGTCTTTCATTATTGGAACTGAAGAAGGGATCTTGCATCAGCTGCGCAAAAAGGCACCAAATAAAAACTTTTATCTAGCCAGCCCGAAGTTGATATGTCCCAATATGAAATTAACAAGCCTAGAAAAAGTCCTCTGGTCTTTAGAAGAAATGGAACCTCGGATTACCGTTGATCCTGATGTCCGTGAAAAGGCTTTGTCTTCCTTGGAACGTATGCTGGCCATAGTGTAGCTCGTTTCAAGAGTTGAACTTTTTCAGAAAGCAGCTGCTGGTACGTACCAGTAGCTGCTGCTGTATTAAGGAGGCTTCTGCCGTGTTCCCTAGATACCTTGTGAAATGCGATCCTGCTACTTTATCATCCCATGAGACAGATTTTTTAATTGTCGGAAGCGGCATTGCAGGCTTATATACAGCCTTGAAAGCGGTTACTTATGGTCGAGTGACCATCCTGACAAAAAGAAAAGTATCGGACTCCAATACCCAGTTGGCCCAAGGTGGGATTGCAGCAGCCATTGGTCACCGTGATTCACCAACTTTGCATCTACAAGATACACTGATAGCTGGTGCGGGTTTAAACGATATAGAGGCTGTTAAAATCATGGTCAGCGAAGGACCTGGGCGGGTCGAAGAGTTGATTGCCATGGGTACGCAGTTTGACAAAATTGAAGGCGCCCTAGCACTTACCCGTGAAGGTGCCCATTCTCGTCGCCGTGTTCTTCACGCGAGCGGTGATGCCACAGGAGAAGAAATTCGTCGCTCTTTGTTTGACCAGTGCAAAAAACATAAGGACATAACGATTTTGGAAGGTACACAAGTATCTGATATATTGCGTAACAGAGAAGGTCATTGTATAGGTGTAGTGGCTTGGCATGCAGAGAAAGGGTTACACAAGTTTTGCGCTGCTGTGACCGTATTGGCGACAGGCGGAAATGGTCAATTATACAAGTACTCTACCAACCCCGAAGTCACGACAGGTGACGGTATTGCGGCTGCTTATCGAGCCGGCGCAGAAGTGATGGATTTGGAATTTATCCAGTTTCATCCCACAGCTTTGACTCAAAAAGGCATCCCGCCTTTTCTGATTTCCGAAGCAGTTCGAGGCGAAGGCGCCCAGTTGATTAATGCAGACGGGGTTCGCTTTATGCCAAAGTATCATCAACTTGCAGAATTAGCACCAAGGGATGTAGTGGCCCTTGCTATCTGGAAAGAAATGATGAACACAGGCGCATCTTCTGTGTTTTTAGACCTAGGCACCATGAAAACGAGTGACTTTGCAACACGCTTTCCTATGATTTACAAAACTTGTCGTTCTTTTGGCATCCATGTTCCAGAAGAGAAAATTCCTGTTGCTCCTGCGGCCCATTATCTGATGGGCGGTGTTCGTACCGATCTGAAAGGGAGAACTAACATTCCTCGGCTTTTTGCTTGTGGTGAAACAGCCTGCAATGGAGTCCATGGCGCCAATCGATTGGCATCTAATTCATTGTTAGAAGGGCTCGTATTCGGAAGCCACATTGTAGAAGCAGCGAAACCTTATCTAACAAAAAAACCGGCACAAGAAATTGCTCACTTTCCTTCTGATCAAGCCCTCTTTGAAACCTTGCCATCAGGAGAAGAGCCTTGTGAAGCAGAAAAAGTAGCACAAAAAATTCAAAAAGTTATGTGGGAGTCGGTAGGGCTTTGGCGTTCCGGCGATACTTTAAAGAAGGCCCACAGAGAGCTAGAAGAAATTAGTGTAGAACCGGCTCTTCATGGCACTGTCACAAGAGCTTTTGAAGCGGCTAATATGTTATTGTTAGGTCAATTAACGGTACGAGCTGCTGATTTGCGCAAAGAGAGTCGAGGCGGACATTACCGCGTCGATGAACCTGAAAGTAGGAGTCTATGCTGCGCCACATTATTCAAGTACTGTAATAGGCTAGGGGCCTTGCGAATAAAAAAGGAGTGGAAACAATTGGGTTTATTCGGCTCTGAGGTTCGTGAACTCGTCTCTCGGGCGCTACGAGAAGACATTGGCTATGGCGACTTAACGACATCAAGTTTGCTTCCGACTCAGATAACGACAAAAGCTTTCATTCATGTCAAAGAAGAAGGCGTAATCGCTGGTATTGATGTAGCGAAAGAAGTTTTTTTGACCCTTGATCCTTCTATTACTTTTGAGGCAAAAGTGGAAGACGGTCAAAAAGTAAAAGCCGGTGATGTCCTTGCAGAAGTATCCGGGACGGCTCGATCTATTTTAATGGCGGAAAGAGTGGCTCTAAACTTTTTACAGCATCTTTCGGGTATTGCCACTAAAACAGCCCGTTGTGTAGAAAAAATAACCTATTATCAGGCCAGAATTGTCGATACACGTAAAACGACGCCTGGCCTAAGAGTCTTAGAAAAACATGCTGTGCGCATGGGTGGCGGCAAGAACCATCGCTTTGGCTTATTTGATGGAGCGTTGTTAAAAGACAACCATATTCGCTTAGCCGGTGGAATTCAACAAGCTGTAAGCCAGGCTCGTCAATCCATTCCTCATACGGTGAAAATTGAAGTTGAAGTAGAAGATCTTACAGCCGTCACAGAAGCTTTAGAAGCAAAAGCAGACATTATTATGCTAGATAATATGTCTCTAGATATGATGAAAGAAGCAGTGCGTCTCATTGGTGGAAAAGCGATCATTGAAGCATCAGGAAGTATTACAGAAGATAATATTGTAGAAGTTGCAAAAACAGGCGTTCACTTTATTTCTATGGGCGCTTTGACGCATACAGTAAAAGCCTTAGATATTAGCCTTGATGTAGAAATGATAAAGAAAGGAAACCGCCATGGCCAAACAGGAGATTCTGAAAGCGCTGAAAGAAGCCTCTAGTTATATCTCCGGCGAAGAAATAAGTCGTAGCCTGGGCATGTCTCGTTCGGCCGTGTGGAAGCATATTCGTTCTCTGCGACAAGAAGGATATCAAATTGAGGCTCATACCAGGTTAGGCTATAAATTACAAAAGGTTTCCAAGTACTTGCTGCCGGAGGAAGTTTTGCCACAACTTCAGACGAGCGACTTCGGACGAAATTACCATTTTTATCATAGCCTTGGTTCTAGCAACGATACAGCGAAACATCTGGCAAGAGAAGGCGCCACAGAAGGAACAGTTGTACTTGCAGAAGAGCAAAATGCCGGTAAGGGTCGACTCGGGCGTCCCTGGCACTCTCCAGCAGGTCTGGGTCTCTATTTTTCCTTAATTATAAGACCAAGCATTCCCCTCGCCTTGGCACCACAAGTTACCTTGCTGACAGCCGTAAGTATTTGCAAAACTCTTGAAAAGCTCGATCTTGAGCCTACGATCAAATGGCCCAATGACGTCTTGCTAGAAGGCAAAAAAGTGTGTGGTATCTTAACAGAGTTAAGTGCTGAAATGGATGGAATCAAATATCTGATTATAGGCATTGGTATCAACGTAAATCATAGGCTGCAAGACTTTCCTGATTCTGTGGCTCATAAAGCTACATCTATAAACATTGTGTCTGGTCAAGAAATAGACAGAGTGCTCTTTTTGAATAAACTCCTGATCACGTTAGAAGAAGATTATAGGCACTGGTTGGAACAAGACTTTTCTCCCTTTCGACAAGAATGGTTACAAAGAGCAGCGGGCTTGGGAGAAAAAGTTCGTGTACTGACTGGTACCGTTGAATGGACAGGTCGATTGGAAGGAATCGATGACATGGGAGCATTGCTTCTTCGTAATGAAGCGGGTGAACTGCAACATCTCATGAGTGGAGAAGTAACACTGCGTCCGGAAGGAAGAGAAGATTATGATTTTGGTCATTGATGTAGGAAATAGCCATATGCTTCTGGGTCTTTTCAGCATGAAAGGCAAAGCAGAACTTCTCTATCACTGGAAATTATCGACCGATCCAGCTCGTACAGCTGATGAGTATGCCATTCAGATCCGCAACCTCTTTCGCTTTGCCCAGATCGATCATGGGGCTGTAACAGGAATGGTTATCTCTTCAGTTGTACCTCCCTTAATGCCTACTTTAGAGCGGATGTGCGAAAGCTACTTTCAAATTAAGCCTCTTATCATCGGACCAGGAATCAGTACAGGGATGACCATAGGAATGGAAAATCCAAATGAAATAGGCGCCGATCGCATTGTCAATGCCGTAGCGGCCTATGAACAATATGGTGGTCCCTTGATTGTTGTTGACTTTGGTACAGCTATGACTTTTTGTGCTATATCAGCAGAAGGGGAATACTTAGGCGGTGCCATAGCACCAGGCTTGATGGTAGCGACAGAAGCTCTTTTTGCTAGAGCCTCGAAATTGCCGCGCATCGAACTGACCAAGCCACCGATGGTTATTGGAAAAAGTACCATTCAAGGCATGCAGTCGGGAATTCTTTATGGTTTTGCAGGTCAAATCGATGGCATTGTAAGCGAGATGAAAAAAGAGTTAGGCGAAAAAAGTCGTGTCATCGCCACGGGTGAAAGTGCTGAATTGATTGCGCCGGAGACAGAGCATATCGATATTGTTGATCCTCTTTTGACACTGCAAGGCTTGCGCATTATTTATCAAAGAACCTTAGAAGATAAGGAAGAGGGCAAGAACTTTTGTACGAACAAGCATTAAAAGGGCAGGTCAAAGAAGTACGACCGCTGCACATTGGTCCCTATCGAATTACGGCGCCTTTTGTAGGGGCACCCATGGCTGGTGTTACAGATAAGCCTTTTCGGTCCGTCTTACAAGATCATAACTGCCCCCTTCTTTTTACAGAGATGATTTCTGACAAAGCGCTCACCTATGGCAATACCAATACTTTAGAGCTACTAGACATTTCAGGTGAAAAAAGACCGATAGCAGTCCAGATATTTGGCTCAGACCCAGACTTTATGGCCAAAGCAGCAGAACTTGTAGAAAAGCATGAGCCTTCTATCATTGACATAAATATGGGCTGCCCTGCACCTAAGATTGTGCGCAATCAAGAAGGCTCTTGTTTGCTCAAAATGCCAGAGCGGGCTGTAGAGATTGCGCAAGCTGTTGTTAAAGCCGTGCAAGTGCCAGTAACTGTGAAAATGCGAACAGGTTGGTCTAAAGGACAGATTGTTGCACCGGAATTGGCTAAAAGGCTTGAAGATGTAGGTGTACAAGCTATCACCTTGCATGGTAGAACAAGAGATATGTTCTATTCAGGAAAAGCGGACTGGTCTTTAATTCAGCAAACAGCAGAAGCCATATCGATTCCCCTGATCGGGAATGGAGATATATGGGAGCCGGAAGATGCTTTGCGAATGCTAGAGGAAACAGGTTGCGCTGGTGTAATGATCGGTCGAGGAATGATGGGAAATCCTTGGATTTTTTCTCGCCTTCTGCAGTGGATGGAAACAGGCAACATGCCACCGCCGCCAACAGCCCTAGAGCGAATTGAACAAGCTCTGATTCACCTAGAACGAATGGTGAAGCAAAAGGGAGAATACCGCGGGGTCCGAGAAATGCGCAGTCACATCGCCTGGTACCTAAAAGGCATAGCCGGAGCCTCTAAGGTGCGCTCTGCCGTAAATGAAGCGCCTGACTATGACGCAGTTGTTTCTTTGTTGAAAGACTATAGAAAGCGCATGGAAGCATCTTTATGATAGGGCAAAAGAATTCAACTCAACAAAAAAAGAGCCACCTGCATCTCTTTGCAGGTGGCTCTTTTTTTGTTGTTTTTACCGCTTAAAAAGCTCCGCTTCCGTAACACGCTCGAGCTTGATTTGTGGTACATCGCGATAAATACGAGAAAATTCTTCAAAATCCATCGGCTTTGGCAAGACACCCTGCCGTGTTGGCAATTGCTTAACAATGTCTTGGAACAGCTGATCGTAAGGAGTGACGTCACTGATCAACTGAAAAGCTGCGTTTAGCTTGGCTACTTCAGGGTTGTTAGGGATTTTGGCTAGAACAGGAATTTGTGCCTGGTTACAGAACTGCTCTGCATAGCCTGTGCCATCGTCTTTATTAATAATCATACCCATAATTCGAGATTTTCCTCCCAATTGGGCAAAGGAAGAGACGGCATGACAAATGTTATTGGCGACATAAAGCGACTGATGATCATTGCCAGCCACTAAAATGATAGATTTGGCAATCGACTTGCTGATGGGAACGCCAAAGCCACCGCAGACGACGTCGCCGAGAAAGTCTAGAAAGACATAGTCAAAATCCCACTTGTATAATCCCATTCTTTCTAAAAGCTCAAAGCCTAGAGAAATACCACGGCCGCCGCAACCAATGGCGACTTCAGGGCCTCCGATTTCTAAGCCATAGACGCCTCGGCTCTTGAAGACAATATCTTCAATGGATGGTGTTGGTTCTACTTCATCAGAATCTTCTTGTAAATGAGCCCAATACTCTAAGAGGGTAGGCAAGTTGACACCGTTAAAAAGAATTACAGTAGAATCATGCTTGGGATCGCAGCCAATCTGAAGGACCCTTTTTTGGATGCGAGCAGCACTGTTAGAAAGGTTTGAAATGATAAAGCTCTTACCACTACCGCCTTTGCCGTAGATGGCATAGAAGTTTTTTTCTGACATGGGAGCCTCCTCCGTTTTACTCGAGCTTAGAGCCTATCGAGGTGTCTTTTCAAGCCCAGTACAATAATAAAGTTGGTAATGGTTAAGCCAAACTCGGAAAGGCCGTGCAACCAATCGATATGACCGAGTCCTGGCTCTCCTAAAATCATTACAGCATAATAGCCGGCTCCTGCTGTAAAGAAGACAAAGCCGATTAAGGAGAAGAAGCCAACGACGGTCGTCTTGTTGATCAGAGACTTATCGAGCTTGTAAATTTTATAGATACAATAGAGGAAAAAGAAGTAGGGAATGATAGACAGTGTCATCACAAGATCGGCCATTTTAGGTTCGATAGGTCATTCCTCCCCTCTTCACATAACGATCTGACAAAGATCGCAGGTAGAGGTAACCCCAGATAGCAAAGCTAACACTGCCTAAAAAAGTTAGATAGCCTTGAATGTCACTGAGCCATTGTACAGTATCGTGGGTAAGGTGGTAAAAGATGGCGAAGAAACCGCTTAACAGATAAGGGATCATAGCGATAGGCATGCGACGAAACCAGACATTGTCGGCTTTTTTTCCAATAGCATAGAAAAGAATCATAGCAAGAGCCCATTCAACCAGACTGGCTATGTGCACGATCCAAGTAGGAAGAGAAAGATGATCTAACACTGTGCTTCTCCCCTCCTATCGCTTAAAACGGCTAAAGACGACATCTACATCTTCAGGAAGCACATATTCACGGAACTTTTCTTTAGCAATCTTTTCGCTTTCAACTTTAAGCATTTTGGAGGCACTGACACGTACGAAGAAGGGAACTCTCTTGAGGACAACGTCCATATGCTTCAAAGCTTCTTCCGACCATTTGACTTCTCTAGCAATCGATTGTCCTTTGAGTTCTTCTTCCCACTCTTTTCTTGCTGTTTCTCGCTCTTGGCGACGCTTTTCTTTCTCTGTGTCATATTCAATATGAATATGGCTGTAGAGAATGTCAAAAAGTTCGTTACTTACGATTTGCGTGAGATACATAACACCGGCGTAGCCCATAAAAGGTGTGCCTGTAGAGCGGCAGACAATCGGCATGGGATGGGCTGCTGGAATAAAGCGAGTCGAAAGGATATGTTCAGTTATATATACTTTTTCGTTAATACTGCCGAAAAAGAGGGTCGGTGTATTTTCAAGAAGTGCGGCTTCAATATCAAGCGCTTTTTTGGACTTCCAGCGATCTGTTTTAACAGCAGAGATGGCTTCTTCAAAGCCCAGTTCGTCTCGTAAGAAAGTTGTTAAACCTTCTGCGTAGCTACGATGGGTATAGACGCCAAAAGAGCTAGTACGAAAGATATCCTGATGAGGAGAGCGCCATACATCCCAGAACCCTTGCAAGGTTGTTCGCTTTTCTTCTGCAATAAAAGCTTGGGCTTCTTTTTCTAGACCAAGCAAGCGTCCCAATTCTTCGATAAATTCAGTCGTTGCTGCAATGCCAATAGGCCCAAAAAGCATGGGTTTGCCCAAGGCTTTTGCTAAACCTTCACCGTATTCTTTATACATAACAATGTTTACAGCGCCATCATCGAGACGGGTAATATCGTTAAGAGAACACTCAAAAGGAAGAGCTACATTAATCTCGGCTCCAATACTTTTAACAATTCGCTTTATTTCGGCAAAGTCAGCATAGGCGTTAAAGTTGCCAAAAGTAGGACCGATAATGTTAACGAGCGGTTTCGTACTTTGGATACTCTCTTGTGGAGGTAGTTTGGGGCGGACACGGTTGTATAGATAGAGCAAAGTATCTTCACGAGCCTGGTAGTCATCCACATCAAGGGAGGCTGTATTGATGTACCAGACACGACGGCCTTCAATCTCAGCCTCTAACATGGCGCCTTCACTGGATATGATTTCGCTTTCCTGGCAAGATAGGATGAAGATATCATCATAGCGTTCTAGTAGCTCACCGCAAAGCTTTTTTAATTTGTGAAGTGTTCCATCAAGAGCTACATCTTTTTCTAAAATATGAGTGGCAAAAACATTTTGAAGATAGGGAATGGCGTCTGTATAGTTTAAGGCTGAATCAATGGGTACATAGTGACAACCTATGGGACCGTCAATAACAAGACAGAAGTTTCCTTTCATGGGAGCCAAGACAGCAATCGCACCCCAGTAACCATTGGCTAGATCAACGTCACGCATCATTTGCATCGTTATTCGCGCTCCTTCCTGCTCATGGTGTGAGTATGACTGCCAGCAAAGCAGGATGAATCATTACTACTTGGGCAGAGGTGGGCTTGCACATCTTGTACGGGAATGGAGCGAGGCATATCAAAGTCCTGGAAAAAGCTGCGCACTTTATTCAATGAAGGACTTGTTTGCAGAAGACGGTGCATTAAAGAGAGTACGTTTTCAGCGCCGTGGGCCAAGAAGGTGGGTCTTGCGGCGATGAGATTGGTAAAATATACGGAAGCGCTTCCTAATTCTTTGCCCATTCCTGCAACGTCTGTAGCAGCTAAGGCGATATGAGGTTTGTATTCTTTGACAGCCATTAAATCATCAGCGGCAGACTTGCGGAATTTCACATGGATGCCTCGCTCTTTTAGCCAACTTAGGTCGGGTTCGCAAAGATTGGACTTGCCTATGGACGTTGACACATAAGGTACGTCAGCACCAGCTTCAACGAGGAGTCTTGCGATAAGAAGTTCAATACCTTCATAGCCTGCGACGAGGATGCGATACCCTTTTAAGTTCAGAGGGCCTGAAAGTACTTTTTGAATCGCATCGCGCTCTTCTAGCGCAATTTTTTCCGCTTTTCTGCTATCTACATTGGCTTTCGCAGCAAAAGCTTTGATCCAGTCATATGTACATTCTGCGCCTACAGGTGCGCTAGTAACAGTCGCTATGGCCATTTCATCAAACTGCTTGACTGTTCTTGTGTAGAAGGGATGAAGACAAGCCAGCGTAGAAACGTTCAGTGCTTTCCGAAAATCATTGATATCCTTACTTGGAACATTCGCTCTGTATTTCAGGCCCATTTTCTCTACCAATTGCTCAATGGCAATGGTATCGGCAGGAAAGACTTCACCAAGGGATGCAACGGTACCAGGCTCTTTGAGCTTGTGATCGCCCTGTTGTCGTAGCTTCTTAAAAATGCCGTCAATAGAAACATCTTTGGCTTCAGCGTGACTGCGTGTTCCAAAGCCTGTAATACTTAAAGGAATGATTTCTGGGATCTGACGGGCCATTTCATCGATATCTAGGCCAACTGTTGTAGCAACGCAAAGATTAATCACAGGTACAAACTCTGGCTTTTCTTTTTCAATCATTTCTTGAACGGCCCCAACGAGCTTATGTTGAAGGTTGCGATCAGCAAAGTCGAGGGAATAGAGCAGTGGGGCATAGGTTGATTTGCGGGCTGCATAAAAGTGTGAAAGAAAGTTAAGGCCATAGTAGCAACCGTGATTGCCTAATAAAACGGGAAGAAAACCTTCTAATCGAGTTAAGATACGTAACCCACCAAAAGCGGGACAGGGACTTTGGGTGGCCAATTTAATAGACTTGATTGGCTCCATTTACCCATCTCCTTTATTGTAGAGTGATAGGAAGTAAAACCGTATAAAAATAGTAGCTTGAGAATGAAAATTCTATTTCACCCTGTTAAACACTATTTAAAACCATAGGTCTTTAAAATGCAAGTGAAATGTCTTATTCATAACAGAACTTATAGAGAAAAAGACAGAGAGAATAGATTCCTTGTAGATATTTCATAGTGATGCTAAAAAAAAGTTCCCAAAATTAGCAGTTTACTTGTGAAGTTTTGAATATTCCTTATTTTTTGTTGAAAATGGAAGAAATCCTATCTTATAATAAGCGAAGACGGCTCAAATAGGGATAGGGGGTAGGGTATAGGGAGATCGAGGCTATTAATACAAGTGATAATTAATACATACACAGGGGGTAGTGACAATTATGGAAAGAGAGAGTCGAACAGAGAAAAATTTAATGCGCTCTCTTGTACTTTCTTTGGCTGTCGTTTTAATCCTAGGGGTGCTTCTTACAGGCTGTGCAACTCAGCCAACAGGGAGTGGACAGAAAAGCCCTAGCGATGAGCCGATTGAACTTGGTGATTACATTATTTTAGCATGGCAAACCATTGGTATGAAATGTACAAGTGACAATGATGCTTGGTTCAGTTTCCATACACCAGGCAATGATATGTGGGCGCAGGTTATCAAGCGAGGTGATCCACCTGTTGTTGTAACAGAAGGCATTACATTAACCTATGAGGCGCCAGAAGATCATCGAGATCCTTCTAAAACCTTAAACTTTTGGGAGTATGCTCCTATCACGTTAGGGGAAGAGATCCCTGTCAATGTAGGTAAAAGAGGCAAAGCAGCCGATCAAGGTACTCTTGAGGTGAATGAAGACAAAAGCGCCTGGACGGCGATTGGAATTCCTATTTCTCCCTATAATGATCGCGGTGAAGTTAATGCCTATCCTATGTTTACAGTAACGGCTACCGACGAGGTGACAGGACAAGTACTGGCGCAAACAAAAGTTGCCATGCCTGTAAGTGCCGAGCTTGGTTGCTATCTCTGTCATGGCGGCACCACCAAAAATCCTGGTATTGGCTTGGCCGACGAAACAGCAAAAAATATTTTAGCAGCCCATGACAAAAACACTGGAACAAATTTATTAGCAGAAGCAGAAGCCGGCAAACCTCAATATTGTCTAGACTGTCATGCTGCTGCCAACGTAGGCGCTCCTGGGAAGCCTGAAGTACTTTCTATGTCAGCAGCTTTACATGGCAAACATGCGCAGTATATTCAAGGCGGCACTGTCGACTCCTGTGGTGTTTGTCATCCTTCTTCCCATAGAGGAGATGTTTACTGTCAACGAGATGTACACAGAGGTTTTGGACTAGACTGCATGGACTGTCACGGCACCTTACCTCAACATGCTGCTTCTGTGTTGTCCAATGAACTGCATAAACCGGCAGCGCAAAAGTCACTAGAGCGACTTTTACCTTTCCTTGGTGACGTAGAACCGGTTGCTCGTGGTCACTGGCTCAACCAACCGGATTGTCTTTCTTGTCACGGTCCCGATCACCAGAAGGCAAGTTTTGACGCATCTTCTTACAATCAGTGGATTTTTGAAAGAGACGAGCTGTACCGATTTCAGATGTCTGATAACGGTGATCTAATGTGTGCTTCTTGCCATGGCTCGCCCCATGTTATTTATCCAGCTACCACAGTATTTGGCTACGATCAGATCAACTATCAGCCAGAAACATATCAAGGCTTCGCAGGTCCTATCGGTGCCAATGGTAATTGCTCCGTTTGTCACACAGCGTCTGTAACAGGTGACTGGCATCACAAGAACCAGGAACAACCTTTTATTGCCCCTTCTTTTGCCAACGACCCCAAGAGATAACAATTTATTTTGTTATAAAAGCGAAGAAGAGTTCTGTGCATTGGCGCGGAGCTCTTCTTCGCTTCTTTGATTTGTTTCTGTGAATAGACTATGGAAAGCGGAGGTATTGATAATGATGAGGATAATCGGGAACAAAAGGAGAAGTTTGCATGCCTCTTGTATCACTCAATGGTGTTTCTCTCTATTATGAAGTGCATGGTCATGGTTTGCCGCTCGTTTTTATTCCCGGTATCGCTGTATCTCACGGTATGTGGGCGCCGCAGCGAGATAGTTTTTGCAAAAGTCATCAAGTCATCCTATACGATGTAAGAGGAACAGGGCGATCAAGTTCTTTAACTTGGTCTTGTCAGGTAGAAGACCTAAGCCGAGATTTATCTCAATTGTTGTATCATTTAGGAATCAAGAAAGCAGCGATTTGTGGACTCTCTTTTGGAGGAGTCATTGCCCAGCGTTTTGCATTAGATTATCCGCAAAAATGTGGCGCTTTAATTTTAGTAGATACATTTAGCGAGCTAAGCCCTCGAGATTTAGAAGAAGGTGCACTATGGCTTATGACATGGCTCGCCTCTCCCATGTTTTTAATGCCTAAGCCATGGCTAACGAAAATGGTTCTTTCCTACTATCGTCATTGGCCTTTGGCTGTACATTGCTTAGAAAAAGAAATGCAAAAAGTACGAGGACTTGATGCGATGAAGACTCGCTGGTTAGTAAGAAAGGTGAATTATACAGAAGAACTTCGCTCTATTTCATGTCCGTGCTTGGGTATTGTAGGCGATCGATCCAACCTGGCAATTCGACTGATGGAAAAAATTACCAATGCCATTGGAGGTGCAACGTTACAGGTTGTTCCTCAAGCTTTTGATCCTACTTCGCTCTCACAAAGAGAAGCTTTTGATAAGCTAGTAAGTCAATTTTTATTTCGTCATTGGTATAGTCTTCCCTACAGTACTGTAGTGACGTCATCGCGTCCTTTCACATAAATTGCATAATAGCCCCTACTAAGGAGTTTTCTCAAGGGTGGTGAAGAGGTGACTGCATCAAGGGGTGAGAATAAAAAAGTTTTACTTTTCATTGTTTCAGTTCTCTTGATTATGATGATTTTTGGGCTATTAAACAATAACGATAGAGACGTGCGCCCTTTTCCAGAGCTTATTGCTGTACCCGATGTTTTCTAACGTGATGAGGTGACTGGCCTATGGTCCGGCGCAATGATAAAAAATCAAATCGACAAGTCGAAAAGCCGGAACAAGGTTCTTTCAAAGCACCTTCTATTAAACCGGAAGTGGCTCTTGTGATCTTGGGCTTGTTAAGTGATAACTTGCAGGTAAATTCTGTTGTTGTCAATCGCGACCAAACAGTTCAAATTGTTCTAGATGGAACGTTACGCAATAAAACGTCTCTTGATCAAGCGTTAGGATACGTAGGTCAGCATTCTTTTGATGAAGTGATGAAAGCTTTTTTAAAAAGAGTATAGACGATTTTTTCAAGGATTCTATCCTTCTTCTGTCGAAGATAAATTAATTACGAGAGAAATGATTTGAGAAGGAATCTTCACAGGGGGTGTATGGATGAGCAAAAAAATAGACGTAGAACAAATGTCGCAAGATATTTTAGATGAAATAGGTGAACGCTATCTAGAAGAGATTGAAGAGGCCATCGCTTTAATGGATGGAGGCAATCAGGATGAGGTAAACGCTATTTTGCTCTATGCTATTGTCTCTAGTTTGAAATGTCACACAGAGCGTTTTGCCACTCGTCTTGTACAGAAAGTGGTTGACGAAATCAACAAAGACAAGTAAGTCTACTTCGAGGTGATTTGGTCTGGCTCGCTGGCTTCTACAGTTAAACAGCATACTTGATAGAGCCATGTTTTTTTTAATTCCTAGTGCTATTTATCTAGGTTATATTTTTTGGCCTTACTTGGAACAGGGGCGATTATGGGTTTATTTTTTGTTTGCCTATATGACTTTTGTAGGCGCACTCAATTGTTCTTGGAAGCAGTTTCGAGAATTATTGAAAGCACCCATGCTGTTTATTGCATCGCTTGCCCTTGTTCATTTGTTTATCCCCCTGCTTGCTTTTATTTGTGGAACTCTTTTTTTCCCCGATGACCCCTTGACAGTAGCGGGCATGGTTATTGCAGCTACTTTGCCTGTTGCGATTACGGCGGCTGTGTGGACCTATATAGCCGGTGGTAACAATCTTTTTGTCTTGGCTCTTGTTGTGATAGATACCTTACTAAGTCCTATCATCTTACCGCTATCTACATACACCCTCTTTGGAGCATTCGGTGTATTGCCCTTGGAGCGGCTTGTGCAGGACATGCTCTTGATGGTTGTATTGCCTTCTATTATCGGCTTGCTTCTTCACCCCTATCGAACCTGGTCGCCGCAAGGTCCCACACAGGCGCTACTAAATATCGGTACAAAGCTATGTGTCTTTCTCGTAGTAGCCATCAATGTAGCCATATTGCATGAATTTTTTGTCATGACTTGGTCAGAGATAGGCAAGCTCTTAACGGCGCTTACCCTTTTGGTGATTCTTGCATATCTTTCCGGTTATGGCCTTGGACGATTTTTGCGAAGACCTTTTGGCGATGTCGTGGCCTTAACGTATACAGCTGGTATGCGTAACATCGCTCTTGGTGTAGTTATGTCAGTGGGTTATTTTGATCCTGCTGTTTCTATTCCGATTGTCTTCCTTTCTTTGATCCAACAGCCCGTGGCAACGATAACGCACTCGATTATAGAATTCGTTAGAAAGAGGCGCTAAAAAGCCACTCCTCTTGTAATTGGAGTGGCTTTTTAGCGCTTTTTTAAATTATTTTTCGTTCATCTTTTGAGCAAAAGCTTCTATCTTTTCTTCTGAAATATTGGAGTAATCTGTTTTGATTTTGGTAATCATGCGAAAGATGGGGCGCTCTAAAAAGCCTAAATTACTTTGCACAACAGAACCACCGAAAAGGTCAGTAACAACAGCTTTCTTAAGAAGCTGTTCAGGGTAAGCTTTCTTCAGGCCAGCCAACCCTTTTTCCCCTTCAAAAAGACCGCAAATAAAGAGACCTAGAGGTTTGCCCATAATCTGGGGGAAGTTCTGATGAACAAAATGCTTCATTTCTCTTTCGATATCGCCACCGTAGATAGGGACTCCAAGAATAATCTTGTCGTATCCATGGGCTGTTGCAGAAGAATCTTTTTTGACATTTACCAAGGTCACAGAACCATCTAATTTTTCAGCGAGCTTTTGAGCACAAGCTTCTGTTGTGCCGTACTTTGTTATATAGGCAATCAATATGTTCACTAGAAAACTCTCCTATCGTAGTACCTTATGGTCTTGTTCGCTTTAAAATACCATTTAAATGGATAAGAAGCAAGATCGGCACGCCAAAACCATGAATTTGGTACATAGAAAAGGATTGATTTGGTTATGCTCAATTCAGCAGCGGCCTTTAGGAAGAAGGGTACGATATTGAAAAAAGTTGTAAGTGTTTCACTCGGTTCGTCGCGCAGAAATCATCAAGTTCACTTGTCTTTGCTGGGGCAAGAGGTTTCGATTGAAAGAATTGGAACGGACGGTGACATGGAGCGAGCCGTCCAATTAATTCGTAATTTAGATGGAAAAGTCGATGCCATCGGTTTGGGTGGAATTGATTTATATATTTTCGCTGGCAGCAAGCGATACGTGCTCAAAGATGGTGCCAAATTAGCGCAAGCAGCCCGTATTACGCCGGTTGTTGATGGCAGTGGGCTCAAAAATACTTTAGAGCGCCAGGTAGTTTTTAATCTGGCAGAACAAGGTCTGCTTTATAGAGGTCAAAAAGTACTTGTGGTCTGCGCTGTCGACCGTTTTGGACTGGCTGAAAGCCTTGAAAAAGTAGGGTGTCGTACAACGTATGGTGATCTTTATTTTGGTCTCGGTATTCCCATTGCGCTTCACCGCTTAGAAACATTGCAAAAGTGGGCACAGTTGATTATTCCGGTCATCAGCAAAGTTCCATTTCATTATCTCTATCCAACCGGTAATAAGCAAGAGAAAAAGAAGACCTTATCGGCATCTTTTATTAAAGAAACTGACGTGATTGCCGGAGATTTTCACTTTATTAAGCGGTATATGCTCGAGCAATTGGAAGGAAAAGTTATTTTAACGAATACAGTCACAGCAGAAGATGTAGATTTATTAAAGGGCTGTGGTGTTAGTCGGCTGGTTACAACAACGCCAGAAATTGCAGGCAGATCTTTTGGGACCAATGTGATGGAAGCTTTATTTGTTGCTTTAACAAGTTCTTCGAAAGAAAAAGAAAGCATCCAAAGTTATACCAATCTAATTAAGCAACTAGATTGGCAACCTCGGATTGTAAATTTTTACTGCAATAAGACGGCTTGAAGAGAGAGGAGGTTACCATGAAGAGATTTGCTTTTATTATTCACCCGATTACTGCTGCTGATGTGACAAGGAAGTTTCCTTGGATGGGCTATTTTTCTGAGTCGGCTATTGAGATGGCCACTCGCTATATGCCACCCGTGAAAGCTTCCTATATCGAGGGTGTGCGCTCTCCCTATGCTGTAGTAGATGGTTTTTTTATAGCTTGTCCTCTTACTTCAAAACAAATGGTAACGTTACCAGAAGACTATGTTCTGGGACGTATTGAAAAAGCTTGTCAAAAAGCAGTCAAAATGGGTGCAGAGATTATTGGGCTTGGTGCAATGACTTCCGTTGTTGGAGAAGGAGGACTTCGCTTAGCACAGAGGTTGCCTGTACCTGTAACAACAGGAAATAGCTATACCGTTGCTATCGCAGTGGAAGGCCTTTACGAGGCCATGAAGTTGATGGATCGAACTATCGAAGACTCTAAAGCTGTCGTTGTTGGTGCAACGGGATCTATCGGAGCGATTTGTTCTCGCTTGCTCGCAAAAAATGTGAAGGAATTGACGCTGCTAGCGAGAAAAACAGAACCTCTCTATCGCCTCCGTTATCGCATATTAAACGAAAGCGGTCTTGCTGTTACTGTGACGACTTCTATGAAAGAAGCACTTCGCGATGCCGATCTTATCGTTACTGTTTCTAGTGCTGCCGATGCGATCATAGAGCCAGCGTACCTCAAATCAGGTGCTGTTGTATGTGATGTCGCAAGACCAAGAGATGTAGCGAAAGCTGTGGCCCATGAGCGGCCTGATGTATTGGTCATCGATGGTGGCGTTGTTGAAGTACCGTCAACTGTAGATTTTCGTTTTAATTTTGGCTTTCCCCCTGGTCTTTCCTATGCTTGCATGGCAGAGACCATGATTTTGGCTCTAGAAGATAGACGGGAATCATTTTCTTTAGGGCGGGAGCTTTCGCTGGAAAAAGTAGAGGAAATATCATTATTAGCACAAAAACATGGTTTTTCTCTAGCGGGATTACGCAGTTTTGACAGACCTTTGACAGAGATAGATATTATGAAAGTGAAGCAGACCATGAGCAGCCACCAAAAGATGCTCCAGAAAGGGAACAATGTGCTAGTTGACAATATTTTGCAACCTAGATATAATACGAAACTAAAGATGGTGGATTAAGATAAGCACTGCCCGGTCGCATTTTTCCGCGGCTGTCTGGCAGTGCTTTATTCAGTATCGCACCATTATCCATATTCTAACAACAGAACAGCAACTTCCGTTGTAATAAGGTCATTTGATTGTATTTAATTGATGTTTATGAAGGTATATTCATTGTTGCAGTGACATAGCATGATGTATCCATTTAGATTTATAAGGTGGGGGAGCGAACGTATGGGAGACAAGCAAGTCATTCTAACGCCAGAAGGTTTAAAAAAGTTAGAAGAAGAATTGGAGTTCTTAAAATCTACCAAAAGAGGTCAAGTGGCCGAAAGAATTAAACAAGCCATTGATTATGGCGATATAAGTGAGAACTCAGAATACGAAGATGCGAAAAACGAGCAAGCTTTCGTAGAAGGGCGAATCATTACATTAGAGAAAATGATTCGTAACGCTAAGCTGATTGATGAAGCAGAAATTCAAACAGATGTTGTTACTGTTGGTTCGAAAGTGCTGCTGAAGGATCTAGATGATAACTCAGAGTTTGAATACACCATTGTTGGTTCTGCAGAGGCCGATCCTTCACAAAGCAAAATTTCCAACGAATCGCCTGTGGGTAAAGCGGTTCTTGGGAAGAATAAAGGAGAAACTGTAGAAGTACAAGTTCCTATGGGGAAAATTAAGTATCAGATTCTTGATATTAAAAAGTAATGTTTCGGTGAAAGGCCAGGCTATCCTGGCCTTTTTTGAAGTGTAGGGACTGGCAATAGGAGGTACTAATCATGGAACAAGAATTGAATGAACTGTTGCGCATACGAAGAGAAAAACTACAAGAGCTTCAACAAAAGGGGATGAATCCTTTTGGTGACACCTATGAAGTAACTCATCAAGCTCAAAACATCGTAGACAACTTCGAAACAATGGAAAAAGAATTTGTCTGCATGGCCGGTCGCTTGATGGCAAAACGCCATCAAGGAAAAGCAGGTTTTGGCAACCTGCAAGATTTCTCTGGCAACATTCAAATTTATGTGCGAAGAGATGAAGTGGGCGAGGAAGCCTATGAGATTTTTAAAAAAGCAGATATCGGCGATATCTATGGCATTAAAGGGCAGGTTTTCAAAACCCAAAAAGGAGAAATCTCCATTTGGGTTAAAGAGTTTACCATTCTGACCAAATCCTTGCACCCTCTTCCAGAAAAATGGCATGGTCTAAAAGACGTTGATTTGCGATATCGACAACGCTATGTTGACTTAATTGTAAATCCTGAAGTCAAACGGACTTTTGTCACAAGAAGCAAGATTATACGGGC